>NZ_CP029552.1:3510000-3810000 GCF_003173775.1 Methylobacterium sp. 17Sr1-1
TACCGAGGGGCACTTTGGATTGCGCGCAACTTTATAGCAAGACTGATTTCCAGTCCGTAGCCGATCGTTTCCCGATCGTGACGGGCGGGATCAGGCCGCGCGCCGGAGCGCCGCGACCGCCGCCGCGAGACGCCGCATCCCCTCGTCCAGCCGCTCCGGCGGGTTGAGGGTGAAGTTGATCCGCATCCCCCGCCGGTCCGCCCCGCCCGCATCGAACACGCTGCTCGGCGCGTAGCAGATCCCGGCCGCGAGGGCGTGCGGCAGCAGCGCGTCGGTGTCGAGGTCCGGGTCCCGGGCGGTCGCCCAGACGAACATCCCGCCGACCGGCACCTCCCAGGTGAACCATTCGGAGAGGTGCGTCGCGAGCGCGGCGCAGAGCGCGTCCCGGCGCGCGCGGTAGAGCGCGACCACGGCCGGCCGGATCGCCTCGACGAGGCCCGTCTCGATCGCCGCCAGCGCGATGCGCTGGGTCACCCCGCTGGTGCACAGGTCCGAGCCCTGCTTGGCGAGCGTCAGCGCCTCGATCATCGCAGGCGCCGCGACGATCCAGCCGATGCGGAGACCCGGCGCGATCTCCTTCGACAGCGTGCCCAGCGAGACGACCGGGCCGGCATAGGGCTCGCCCGGCGCTCCTTGCGCCGACACGTCGATCAGGCGCGGCAGCGGCGCGCCGTCGTACTGGAGGGTGCCGTAGGGATCGTCCTCGACGAGCCAGGTGCCGGTGTCGTGCGCCGCCGCGACGAGGGCCCGGCGCGTCTCCAGGCCGACGAGGCGCCCGGTGGGATTGGAGAAGTTCGGCACCGCGTAGGCGAATTGCGCGCCCGCCAAGCCTTCGTGGGCGTCGAAGCCGGGGGCATCGAGCACGAGGTTGCGGAAGGACGGCGAGCGCGGGCGCCAGGCGTCGAGGGCGCCGAGATAGGTCGGGTGCTGGCCGGCGATCAGCCCGCCCTCGTCCAGGAGCACCTTGCCGACGAGGTCGAGGGCCTGCATCCCCGAGGTGGTCACCAGCACGTTGTCGCGGGTCAGCGGCAGGGCGCGTGAACTGAAGCGCCGGGCGAGGGCGTCCCGCAGGGGCGGCAGCCCCTCGACCGGCCCGTAGCCCAGCACCTCGTCCGGATGCTCGGCGACGGCGCGACGGGCGATCTCGGCCATGCGCTCCGTCGGGTAGATGTCCGGGTCAGGCAGGCCGCCGGCGACGTTGATCAGGTCGGGGATGGCGCCGGCGGCGAGGAAGGTGCGGGTGATCTGGTTCGTGGTGCCCATCCACCGGGCGAAGGCCGGCCGCGGGGCGGGGCGGGGGGAGGAGGGCACCATGGGGTGGGCTCGCGGGGTTCCGGGGGACCGCGCGGGTCTACCACCGGACGCGCGAGAGGTGCGGGCGATCTCAATGCGATTTCTGCTTGTTCGGTGCGCAAAAGAATAGAGCGCGCTCCCCGCTCCCGTATGGGAGAGGGGCTGGGGGGATCGAAGATCCCGCGTGAGGGTGGCGACGGTGCCGAAGGGATTTCGACAGTTCCGCTGCCAGCACGACGCTCTCAGCTTCACACGGAAGCGCCACACCCCCACCCCTACCCCTCTCCCACACGGGAGAGGGGATCCCGCGCTTGAAGAGTATCGGAGTTGGTTAAGATGAAACCGTACCGCCCCCTCACGCCGTCTCGGCGAACAACGCCCCCGGCACCGCCGCCAGCAGGCTGCGGGTGTAGGGATGCTCCGGCGCCCGGAACAGGGCCTCGGTGCGGTTCATCTCGACGACCTCGCCGCGATGCATCACGGCGATCCGGTCGCAGATCGTCGCCGCCACGCGCAAGTCGTGGGTGATGAACAGCATCGCGATGCCGAGACGCTGCTTCAGGTCCTCCAGCAGCGCCAGGACCTGCGCCTGGACCGAGACGTCGAGGGCCGAGACCGCCTCGTCGGCGACGAGCACGTCCGGTTCCATGGCGAGCGCCCGGGCGATGCCGATGCGCTGGCGCTGGCCGCCCGAGAAGGCGTTGGGATAGCGCTCGGCGGCGCTCGGAGGCAGGCCGACGAGGTCGAGGAGCTCGCGCGCCCGCGCCCGCGCCTGGCGGGCCGGGGTGCCGTGGGCGATCGGGCCGCCGGCGATGATCTGCTCGACGGTGCGGCGGGGATTGAGCGAGGCGAAGGGGTCCTGGAAGATCATCTGGATCCGCCGGCGCTCGTCGCGGAGCGCCGTGGGCTTGAGCGCCGTGAAGTCGAGGCTGCCGAGGCGCACCGTGCCGTGATCGGGCTCGATCAGCCGGATCGCCAGCCGCGCCGTGGTCGACTTGCCGGAGCCCGACTCGCCGACGATCCCGAGGGTCTCGCCGCGGCGCAGATCGAAGCTCACCTCCTTGACCGCGGCCACCACCCGGGGCTTGCCGAGGAGGCCGGCGCGGGTGGCGTAGGTCTTGGCGAGGCCCACCACCGAGAGGGCGACCGGCGCCTCGGTGATCGGCTCGCGCGGCGGCGGGGTCAGGCTCGGCACGGCGGCGAGCAGCGCCTTGGTGTAGGCGTGTTGGGGATGGCGCAGGACCGCCTCGGCCGAGCCGGATTCGACCAGCCGGCCGCGCTGGAGCACCGCGACGTGGTCGGCGATGTCGGCGACGACGCCGAAATCGTGGGTGATGAACAGGACCGCCATGTTGCGGCGCTTTTGAATGTCGCGGATCAGCTTCAGGATCTGCGCCTGGGTCGTGACGTCGAGCGCCGTCGTCGGCTCGTCGGCGACCAGCACGGCCGGTTCGAGCGCCAGCGCCATCGCGATCATCGCCCGCTGGCGCTGCCCGCCCGAGAGCTGGTGCGGATAGGCCTTCACGATCTGCTCGGGCTCGGGCAGGCCGACCTCGCGGGCGAGCGAGACCGCGCGCTCGCGCCGCTCCCTGGGGGTGAGGAGGTCGTGGGCCTCGAACATCTCGGCGATCTGGTCGCCGATGCGCATCACCGGGTTGAGCGCCGTCATCGGCTCCTGGAAGATCATCGCGATCCGCCGGCCGCGCAAGCCGCGCCAGGCGCGCTCGTCGAGGCGGAGCAGGTCCCGGCTCTCGAAGCGGATCTCGCCGCCCGCCACGGTGAGCGAGCGCGGCAGGAGGCCGGTGAGCGCGTAGGCGCTCATCGACTTGCCCGATCCGGATTCGCCGACGACGCACAGGATCTTCCCCGGCATCAGGTCGAGGTTCAGGTCCTCGACCGCGTGCGGCCGGTCGGCGCCCTTCGGCAGGGCGAGGGTCAGGTTGCGGATCTGGACGATCGGTTCGCTCATCTCTGGCCCTCATGCGCCCGGTGGGCGGGTTGGTTTCGAGTAGAAAGCCGCTCCCGGCGTGTTTCGTTGGTCCCGGCGGACGTGAAGACCTCCGCGTCATCCCGGGGCCGCGAAGCGGAGCCCGGGATCCAGAACCGCCGATGGTTCAGGATGAGGCGGCAATCGTTCCAGCTTCTTCGGAAACACCTGCGGTTATGGATTCCGGGCTCCGCTACCGCGGCCCCGGAATGACGCGGAGGGTGTCAGTTCCGTTGCGAGGATCGAACAGGGGTTCTCACCCCGCCGCCCGGCGCTCCGCCAGCACCGCCGGCCCGGTCTCGCCGAGGTCCCAGAACAGCCCGGCCATCAGCCCGAGCGCCTCGCGGGTCGGAGGGCCCAGAAGGTGCTCGTTCGGCGCGTGCTGGGCGCAGGCCGGGTAGGAATGCGGCACCCAGAGCGTCGGAAGCTCGAGGATCTCCGAGAAGGCGTCGTTCGGCAGCGAGCCGCCGAGATTGGGCAGCAGCGCCGGACGCTTGCCCGTGCTGGCCTCGATCGAGGCCAGGCCCCAGGTCACCCACGGATCCTCGACCGGCAGGCGGGTGGCGCGAAACACCTCGCCGCGGGTCGCCCGCACCTCGACCATCGGGAAGCCGTTCGCATCGAGGTGGGCACGGACCGCCGGCAGCACGCCCTGCCAGTCGGTGCCGACGACGAAGCGCAGTTGCAGGGTCGCCTTGGCGGAGGGCGGCACCGCGTTCTGCGGCCCGTCCGGATCGCCGCACTTGAAGGCCAGGACCTCGAGGGTGTTCCAGCCGAAGACCCGCTCGGCCGGGCTCAGGCCCGGCTCGCCCCAGCCCTCGTCGATCTCAGGCGCGTTCGGATCGCCCCCGACGGTGATGTCGGACAGAGCCGCCCGCACGCCCACGGGGATCGGCGGCGGGCGCAAGCCGTCGAGGAGGATCTTGCCCTGCCCGTCGACCAGGGTCGCGATGGCGTTCGCCAGCACGGTGCCGGGATTGCGCAGGAGCCCGCCCCAGTTGCCCGAATGGTGGCCGCCCTCGCGAAGATTCACCACCAGCTCGAAGGTGACGCCGCCGCGCGAGCCGAGGAACATCGTCGGCCGCGCGGCCTCCAGCCGCGGCCCGTCGGAGGCGATGAGGAGATCGGCGGCGAGCGCCGCGGATTCCGCGCGGCAGACCTCGTGCAGGCCCGGCGAGCCGGCCTCCTCGCCCATCTCGATCAGGAGCTTGACGTTGAAGCCGAGCGTGCCGCCGCGCGCCTGCATCACCGCCTCGAGGGCGCCGAGGTTGATCAGGTGCTGGCCCTTGTTGTCGGCGGTGCCGCGCCCGTACCAGCGCTCGCCCTCGACCGTGACGGCGAGAGGATGCAGGCCCTCGCGCCACTGCTCGGGGTAGTTCCGCACCGTGTCGCCGTGGCCGTAGGTGAGCACGGTCGGCAGGTCGGCGCCCTCGTGCCGCGTGGCGATCAGGAACGGCCCGCGCTCAGGGATCGGGTTGTCGAGGAGGCGGGTCTGGAAGCCGAGGCGCGACACCAGGGGGGTGATGAAGCGGGTGAGATAGGCGGCGAGCGCCGGCCCCTGGTCCGGGGCCTGGCTCTCGGTCGGCAGGGCCACCGCCTCGCGTAAGCCGGCGAGGAAGCCGCCGTCGTCGAAGTGCCGGTGGGCCAGCCCGATGGCGTCGCGTCGCGACATGGGAGAACTCTCTCTTCTTCTACGCGGACGATAGGGGAGATCAGTGCCGGCCTTCCGGGGCGGTGATGTCGCGCACGCCATCTCCCAGAAGGTTGATGCCCAGCACCAGGATCAGGAGCGCCACGCCCGGGATGGTGATGACCCAGGGCTGGAAGAACATGTACTGCTTGCCCTCGGCGATCATCAGGCCCCAGGACGGCAGCGGCGGCTGCACGCCGAGGCCGAGGAAGGAGAGCGCCGCCTCGAGCAGGATCGCGTGCGCCATCTCGAGGGTCGCGACGACGATCAGGGCGTTGAGGATGTTGGGCAGGATCTCCTGGGCGAGGATCCGCACCGGGGAAAACCCCGCGGCCTTCGCGGCGGAGACGAAATCCTGGGACCGGACCTGCCGGGTCGCGGCGCGGGTGACCACCGCGAAGCGGTCCCAGAGCAGGAAGCCCAGCACCAGCACCACGACCTTGAGCGAGCCGCCGACGAGCGAGGCCATGGCGAGCGCCACCAGCACCACCGGCATCGCGAGGCGCGTGGTGACGATGTAGCTCACCACCGCGTCGACCCGCCCGCCATAGTAGCCCGCGAGCACCCCGAGCGCGGTGCCGATCACCCCCGAGATCAGGGCGGCGGACAGCCCGATCAGCAGCGAGATCTGGCTGCCGTAGATCAGGCGGCTCAAGTAGTCGCGCCCGAGCTTGTCGGTGCCGAGCCAGTGCTCGACGCTGCCCTTGGCGTGCCAGAACGGCGGGATCAGCCGGCGCGACACGTCCTGGGCGTAGGGGTCGTGCGGGGCGACGAGGGGGGCGGCGAGCGCCATCAGCACGACGAACCCGACGATGCCGGCCCCGATCAGGAAGCCGCCATGGGACAGGCCGCGCCGGAGCGCGATGGCGGCCGGCGAGCGGGCCGGGGGCAGGACGATCTCGGCCGGAGATGGGGCGAGAGGTGAGGCGGGCCGGGTCGTCATGAGCGCAGCCTCGGATCCAGGAGGGCGTTGAGGAGGTCGGCGGCCAGGGTCAGGCCGATATAGATCATCGCCAGGACCAGCACGATCGCCTGGACGACGGGGAAGTCGTTGCGGGCGATCGATTCCCAGGCGAGCTGGCCGAGGCCCTGGAGCGAGAACACCGCCTCGATCACGATCGAGCCGCCGAGCATGAAGCCGAACTGCACCGCGGCGAGGGCGATCACCGGGATCACCGCGTTGCGTAAGCCGTGGCGGATCAGGATCTTGCGCGGCGGCAGACCCTTGGCCCGGGCGGTGCGGACGTAGTCCGAGGACAGGACCTCCAGCATGCCGTTGCGGGTGAGCCGCATCACCGCCGGCATGGCGTAGTAGCCGAGCGCGACCGCCGGCAGGATGAAGTGCTTCCAGGTCGCGTTGCCGGAGACCGGCAGCCAGCGCAGGTTGACGGAGAAGATCAGGATCAGGGTGAGGCCGAACCAGAAGCTCGGCATCGCCTGGCCCAGCACCGAGATCGCGAGCGCCGCCCGGTCGAGCCAGGTGTCGCGGTAGAACGCCGCCAGCACGCCGAGCGGGATCGCCACCAGGAGCGCGACCGCGAGCGCGATCACCCCGAGCGTCAGGGTCACCGGCATGCGGGCGGCGACGAGGTCGGTCACCTGCTCGGGGAAGTAGAACGAGCGGCCGAAATCGAAGTGGAGCGCCCGCCAGGCCCAGGCGGCGAACTGGACCACCAGCGGCTGGTCGAGCCCGTGCTGCGCGCGGACCGCCGCGATCTGCTCGCCCGTCGCCTCCGGGCCGGCGATCGCGGTGGCGAGGTCGCCCGAGAGGTGCAGGAGCATGAAGCTCGCCACCGAGACGGTCAGCGCGACGCCGACCGCGACGAGGATGCGCCGCAGCGCGAAGCCCAGCATGGCGTCCCCCCTACTTCTTCCAGGAGGCGGCGTAGAAGCGCGGCACCTCGTCGGTCTGCGCGGTGAAGGTCAGGTCGGCGCTGAAGGCGTAGTTCGACGGGTAGGAGAACATCGGCAGCGCGTAGGCCTGGGCGGCGATGCGCGTCAGAGCCTCCTTGTACTTGGCCTTGCGGGTCGCCGGATCGGTGCTGGTGTCGCCGGCCTGTAGGGCGGCGATCACGGTCGGATCGCGGGCCAGATCCTCCTCGCCGCCGCGGAAGTAGATCCCGGTGAAGGCCGAGACGTCGTTGATCGAGAACGAGCCCCAGGTCTGGTAGCCGATCGAGGTCTTGCCGGCCCGCAGCGCGTCGCGGAAGGCGGCGTAGCGCAGGTAGTTGAGCTTGGCGCGGATGCCGACGGCGCGCAGGTAGCCGATCACCGCCTCGGCGTAGTCGCGCTCGCGATAGGCCGAGAGGTCGATCTCGAAGCCGTTGGGGTAGCCGGCCTCCTTGAGGAGCGCCCGCGCTTTGGCCGGATCGTAGGCGTAGGTGGGCACGCCCTCGTCGGTGCAGCCGAACTGCTCGACGAAGCACAGCGCGTTCATCACCCGGGCGCCGCCGCGCGCCAGGTTGTCGACCATCGCCTTGCGGTCGATGGCGTGCGCGATCGCCTGGCGCACCCGCACGTCCTTGAGCGGCGAGTTGTCCTGCGCGCGGCCCTGCACGTCGAATTGCAGGTAGCCGACCCGCATCGTCTCGGCGGAGACGACCGTGAGGGTGGGATCGCGCTTGAGCTGGTCGGCCTGGTCGGTCGGCACGCGCCAGATCCAGTCGACGCCGCCGGTCATCAATTCGGCCATGCGGCTGTCGGCGTCCGGGATGATGCGGAACTCGAGCTTGCCGATCCTGGCCTTCCCGACCGGGCTGCCCGGCCAGTACTTCTCGTTGCGCACCATCTTCACGCTGCGGCCGCTCTCGACCGAGACGATGCGGTAGGGACCGGTGCCGACCGGAGCCTTGCTGAAGCCGTCGAGTCCCACCTTCTTGAAGTAGGCGGCGGGCAGGATCGGGGTCGGGCCGGAGAGGTATTCGAGGGCGGCCGGGAACGGCGCCTTGAGGTGGATCCGCACCGTGTTGGGGCCGGTCACCTCGGTCGACTTCATCCAGTCGACGTTGCCCTTGGTGACGATCTTCGCCTCGGGCGTCAGCACGTAGTTGAACGTGAAGGCGACGTCCTCGGGCGTCAGCGGATCGCCGTTGTGGAAGGTCACGCCGTCGCGGAGCGTGAGGTCGAGCGTCACCGGGTCGACCCAGGTCCAGGCGGTGGCGAGCATCGGCTGGTGCTGGCCGGTCGCCGGATCGCGGTAGAGGAGAGTGTCCCAGACGTTGCGGGCGAGGATCACGCCCTCGCGCAGGTTGTTGTGGTAGGGGCTCAGGTTCTCCGGTTCGCTGTCGGAAGCGTAGACCAGGGTGTCGTTGGCCTTGCCGGCCAGCGCTGGGCCCGCGACCCCGGCGAGGAGGAGGCCCGCGAGCAGCGCCCCCGCTTTGCAGATCCGGCCCGCTTCGATCCGTGTCGGCATCCGTGTCGGCATCTCGGCTCCGCCTCGTCGTGGGGCAGCGTGGGCGCATCCACCCGTCATGCTGCACTGCCGCAAAATTCACCCTGCCAGAATGTTGCGCAGATCCGATCGCAGCAAGTCGAATTTATCGATAGGCTCGTTGCCGAAACGGCAAGGCGGGGGATGCAGGCGGGATGCAGACTACGGCGTTGCGCTACTTCCTGGCGGTCGCCCGCGAGGGCACGATCGCGGCGGCCTCCGCCCGGCTCAACGTCGCGCCGTCGGCGATCAGCCGGCAGATCGCCAACCTGGAGGCCGAGCTCGCCTGCCCGCTGTTCGAGCGCCGGCCGCGCGGCATGGTGCTGAGCCAGGCCGGCGAGCTGCTCGCCCGCCACGCCCACCAGGTGCTGGCGAGCGCCGAGCAGGTCGTCACCGAGATCCGGGAGCTGGAGGGGCTGTGGCGCGGCCTGGTGCGGGTCGCCTGCACCGAGGCCTTCGCCATCGACCTCGTGCCGGAGGCGATGGCCGCCTTCCACACCCGCCATCCGGGCATCCGCTTCGACCTCGCCGTGCTGCCGCCGGGCCAGGTCACCCACCGGGTGGTCCAGGGCGACGCCGATCTCGGGCTCACCTTCAGCCTGGAGCCCTCCACCGGGACCGCGGTCGCCTATCGCGGCAGCCTCGACATGGTGGCTTTGTGCGCGCCCGACCATCCGCTCGCCGGGCGCGGGCCGATCGGGCTCTCCGACCTCGCCGCCTACCCGGTGGCGTTGCTGCCGCGGGACACGACGCTGCGCACCATCCTCGACGCGGCCTGCGCAGCGGACGGCGTCGCGATCGAGCCGGCGCTCACCGCCAACACCCTCTCCTCCGTCCTGCCCTTCCTGCGCCGCACACGGGGCGTGACCCTGGTCTCCTCGGTCGCGCTCCAGGGCCAAGTCGCGCGGGGCGAGTTCCAGGTGCTGCCGGTCCGGTCCCGCCGCAGCCTGGCGCGGGGCATCGAGGTCCAGACCATGCGCGACCGGCGCCTGCCCCGCGCGGTGCAGGCTTTCCTGACGGCGCTGGTGGCGACATTGCCGCCGGTGCGGAGTTGACGGTGGCGAGGGGACTGATGACACTGGCCGGGCGAATCGATCGCCCTTGGACGATCGAAGGATTTGTTCCGCCTTGCACCTTGCTCGTCTCGAAGAGATCTCCCCCGGCCGCAGCGATCCGGGCGACGGCGTGAGATCGACCTGATGACGTCGATCGCCGGGCTGCCCGAGTTCCTGCTCTATCTCGGCACGGCCGCGGGCCTGACCGGCCTCTACCTCGTCGTCTACACCCTCGCCACGGCGCATAACGAGGTGGCGCTGATCCGCCGGGACGTGACGGCCGCCGCGGTCGCCCTCGGCGGCAGCCTCGTCGGCTTCACCCTGCCGCTCGCGGCGGCGGTCACCAACGCCGGCTCCGTGCTCGACTGCCTGGTCTGGGGCCTCATCGCGCTGGTGGTGCAGATCGCGGTCTACTGGCTGGTCCGCCTCGTCGTGCCGGACCTGTCGCGGCGGATCGAGGACGATCGGATGGCGGCGGCCTGCCTGCTCGGGGCCGCCTCCCTGGCCGGCGGCGTTCTGAACGCCGCCTCGATGACCTCCTGAGGCGCCTGTGAGCGAGGTCGCGCCCGTCTCCCCCGAGGAAACGGCCCGCCGCGCCAAGCGCTCGGCCGCGATCTCCCTGGTGCTCGTCGCGGGCGCCGGGGCCGGGGCCTTCGCGCTCGCCGGCCTCGCCGGCGCGAAGCGGGACGAGGACGTGCTGGTCTATCGCACGCTCGACGCCTGCCTCGCCGAGCGGGTGCGCAGCGCCCAGGCCTGCACCGAGGCCGAGGCCGCCGCCCGCGCCGCCCATGCGGCGAGCGCGCCGCGCTACGAGACCCTGGCCGAGTGCGAGCGCCACCACGGCAGCGGCGGCTGCGTGCCGGGCGCGACGGTGACGCCGGACGCGCAGGGCCGCACCCTCCCGCTGATGTCGGCCTTCATGATGGGGCGGACGGACGAGCAGAACCTGCCGGTCCAGCCGCTCTACGCCCACGCCCCGGCGGAGGAGCGATCTCACGCCGGCCATGGCGGCGGGTATGCCGGCGGCTACTGCACCGGCTCGGGCGCCCGGGTCGTGCCCGGGGGCGGCGGCTCGGGCGCCCGCGTCTCCTCCGCGGTCGCCCGCAGCCCCGTCTCGACCCCGCGCACCATCGCCCGCGGCGGCTTCGGCGGGACCGGGCGGGCGGTCGCGGCGGCTTCGAGCGGGCACGGGACCGGAGGCGGCTGATGCGCCGCGTCGCGACGGCGGAGCGGCCCGACTGGCGCGAGCACGCGGCCCGGGCCGGCTTCCACTTCCACTCCTTCGATCACTCCTTCGACGGGGCGCCCTACTGGGACGAGAGCGCCTACTACGCCTTCAGCCTCGCGGAGATCGAGGAGGACATCGAGGAACCGACCCGTGACCTGCACGCGCTCTGCCTCGCCTTCGTCGCGCGCGCGGTCGAGGACGAGGCGATCCTCGCCTCCCTGGCGATCCCCGAGCACGCCTTCGACGCGATCCGGGCGAGCTGGCGCCGGGGCGACCCCGCGCTCTACGGCCGCCTCGACCTCAGCTACGGCGGGGCCGGCACCGGGCCGGCGAAGCTCCTCGAATACAACGCCGATACGCCGACCGCCCTCTACGAGAGCGCGGTGTTCCAGTGGCTCTGGCTCGAGGACGGGCTCGCCCGCGGCCGCCTGCCGGCGGGCTCCGACCAGTACAACGCCCTGCACGAGCGGCTGGTCGCGCGCCTCGCCGAGATCGGCGGGTCGGGGCGCCTCACCTTCGCGAGCTTCGCCGACGCGCCGGAGGACCGCGGCACGGTCGCCTACCTGCAGGATTGCGCGCTCCAGGCCGGCCTCGCGGCGCCGTTCCTGCCGGTCGAGGCGATCGGCCTCAAGTCCGACGGGTGGTTCGTCGACGAGGCCGGGCACCCGATCGAGACCCTGTTCAAGCTCTATCCGTGGGAGTGGATCTTCGCCGATCCGTTCGGCCGGGCGGTCGCCGCCGCGCCGACCCGCTTCCTGGAGCCGCCCTGGAAGGCGGTTCTCTCCAACAAGGGCATGCTGGCCCATCTCTGGGCGATGGCGCCGGGCCATCCGAACCTGCTGCCGGCCTTCTTCGAGGACGACCCGGCCAAGGCCGCCCTCGGCGACAGCTTCGTGAAGAAGCCGCTCTACGCCCGGGAGGGCGCCAACGTGCTGGTCGTGCGCGAGGGCGCGGTGGCGGCCCGGGTCGAGGGCCCCTACGGCGCGGAGGGCTTCGTCCGCCAGGGTCTCGCCGCGCTGCCGCGCTTCGATGGGCGGCACGCGCTGATCGGCAGCTGGATCGTCGGGAACGAGCCCGCGGGCCTGTGCCTGCGCGAGGGCGACGGGCCGATCACCACCGACCGGGCCCGCTTCGTGCCGCACGTCATCGATCCGTGACCTCGCAGGGCGCGTCGCCCCCGCAGGGCGCGTCGCCCCCGCAGCACCCGCCGCTCTCGCGGAGCGGGCACAATTCTCCGCAGGACGCCACCCCCGGCAGGCGCTGGCGCAGGCAGCAGGTGCGCCGGCGCCGGTCGCGCAGGGCCTGCGCCAGCGGGCTGAGGGTGCAGGCGGCCCCGTCGCGGGCGGCCTCGGCGCACCAGCCGAGGCAGGTCGCGACCTCCGGGCGGGCCAGGGTCTCGGGCTCGCCGAGCTCGCGGGCGACGTAGTCGAGGATCACCGCGGCGTTGCCCCAGATCACCCGGGGGGCGATGCCGCATTGCGCCCGGCACAGCTCGACGAAGGGCCGCAGGTGGTCCTCGACGAGGCCGGCGAGCCCGGCGCGGGCTCCCTCCGGCGCCCCGGGCCGCACCAGGAAGCGGGCCGGCCGGCCGGCCGCGTCGAGCTCGACGCTCGTCGTCGCGAAGGCGAGCGGCAGCGGCCGCCCGAGGCGCACCAGGGCCGTCATCACCGGGGTGGCGAGGGGCGCGAGGTAGAACTGGCTCCAGTACGAGACCAGCGCCCGCCGGTCGGCGGTGCCGGGGCTCACGCCGAGGCCGGCCGCGAAGGCCGCCAGGGTGGCGTCGAACACCGCGGGATCGCGCAAGGCGACGAGGGGCGTCGCCGCCCCGCTGGTCCCCGCCGCCACGCCGTCGCGATAGGTGCCGAGCGAGGCCGGCACGTGAGCGGCCACTTGGGCTGCCCACTGGGCGGCGATGTCGGGCATCGGGGAGGCGAGACCGGCGCTCATCGCGGCCCCGCCCGGTCGGTCCGCAGGGTGCGGGCGATCTGGAGCGCCAGCCAGGCGAGCGCCGCGGCGTAGGGCGGCATCGCCGCCGCGAAGTAGCCCGGCCAGCCGGTCCAGCCGGCGAGCGCCGGGCTCGCGACGCGCAGCGGCATCGCGGCGAAGAAGGCGGCACCGAACAGGAGCGCGTAGTCGGTGGCGGGCCGCGGACCCTGGGCCCAGCGATAGATCATGTTGAACACCGGGACCCCGAGGAAGCCGCCGAAGACGAAGTTCAGGACCGTGGCGGCGACGGCCAGCCCCTCGGAGCGGAGGAGGCAGGCCGCCGCCATCAGGCCGCCGGCGAGGAGCACCCCGGTCCCGCCCAGCCCGATCAGCCGCACGGTGCCGAACCGGACCGCCAGGCCGCCGGCCATCAGCGCCATCACCAGGTTCACCGCCGGCAGGACGGTGCCGGTGAGGAAGCCGACCTGGCCGAGCGGCACCCCGAGATCGAGCAGCGCCAGGGTGTTGGGCCCGGCCAGCAGGTAGGCGGCGGCGAAGTAGGCGCCGAGCGCCGCGATGCGGCCGGCCAGCACCCGCAGGCGTTCGAGCGAGCCCGACCAGCGCTCCGGCACGCCGCCGGCTCCCTGCAGCCGCGCCTCCGGATAGGCGAGGATCGGCAGGAGGCAGAGCGCGTCGAGCCCGGCGCAGGCCAGCAAAGCGGTGGGCCAGCCGATCGTGTCGTAGGAGCCGACCAGCACGCCGACCCCGAGAATCCCCCCAAGCGAGGCGCCGCAGAGCTTGGCCGAGGCGACGAAGGCCCGCCGCTCCGCCGGCACCGTCTCGACCACCAGGGCCTCCAGCGCGATGTCCATGGTGGCGGCGCAGGCGCAGGTGGCGATGGCGAGCGCGAGCAGCACCGGGAGCGGCCAATGCTCGCCGAGGCTCAAGGTCGCCAGCAGCGCGATCGTCGCGCCCTGCGCCGCGACGATCCAGCCGAGGCGGCGGCCGAGGAACGGCAGGCGCACCCGGTCGAGCAGGGCCGCCCACAGGAAGGTCAGCCCGACCGGCAGGTTGATGAGCTGCAGGAGCCCGACCTGCGCGAGGTCGAGGCCGCGCGCCCGCAGGATCAGCGGCGCCCCGCCCGACAGGAAGCCGAGCGTGGCCCCGAAGGTCACGTACAGGCAGAAGAACGGGATGAGCGGGCGCAGCGCCGCGAGGAGGGTGCGGGCGCTGCCGAGCGCGACGGCCTGCGTCACGGCGCGGGCGCGCCCGGACCGGCCACGGCGCCTGATGGGTACTTTGGAATCACACTAATTCGTCTTTGCGTACAGGGACTTGAGCTTACGGGGCGGGGGCCCGGCCCGCAAGGCCGAGGCGGGCCAAGGCGCGCGGGCGCGGCTTCGGGCGGCGATTGCTTAACCGGTTCCGTGCAGGCTGCCGCGAGCGGTCCGTTTCGCGCCGGGAGGGTCGAGCGTCATGGCTGGCGAACTGGCGAGCCTCGTGAATCGCGCTGCGCCGGCGGGGGCGCGGACCCTCGCCCTGCGGGGTGCGCCGGACCAGCGCCGGCACCAGCGCGTGGCCGTGGCCCTGCTCGGGCGCTACATGCTCGCCGACCGGCAGGAATACCCGTGCCAGACCGTCGACATGTCCCCCGGCGGGGTGCGCCTGACCTGCGCCGTCGGCGGCGCGGTCGGCGAGCGCATCGTGATCTATCTCGACCATGTCGGGCGGATCGAGGGGACGATCGCCCGGCTCCTGCCGGACGGCGTCGCGGTGGCGATCGGCGCGACGCTGCGCAAGCGCGACAAGATCGCCTCGCAGCTGACCTGGCTCGCCAACCGGGCGGCGCTCGGCCTGCCGGAGGACCGCCGGCACGAGCGCGTGGTGCCGCGCCAGAGCCTCGCCACCCTGCGGCTCGACGACGGGCGCGAGGTCGCCGCCCGCATCATCGACGTCTCGCTCTCCGGCGCGGCCCTGGCCTGCGAGGCGGAGCTTTTGCTCGAATCCGCCCTCATCGTCGGCCGCACCCCCGCCCGGGTGGTGCGCCGGTTCAAGGGCGGCCTCGCGGTCGAGTTCCGGCTGCCGCTGTCGCCGGACCGGTTCGACGAGACCCTGGTGCTGTAGCGACGGATCCGATCCGTCGCCCGGCGACGTCGCGCACGCGGGCCCGCCTGTGGCTGCTGATCCTGGCCGCCCGCGGGTCTTGAGGCGCGGAAGCGTGACGGAGACCTACAACGCGCCCTCGCGGATCGAGCCCGGATCGGCCAGCGCGTGGAGCAGGCCCGCCGCCGAATGGGCGAAGCGCAGGGTCACGGCCTTGCGGCGGGCGCCGGCCAGGGGATGCTCCGGGGGCGCGCGCAGGATCTCCGCCCCGAAGGCGTCGGCGACGATGAGCCCGGTCGCCTCGGGCAGGATCTCCACCGGCAGGGTCTCCGGCACCGCGAAGTAGAAGCGGTCGCAGAAGTCGCGGTAATCCGGCCATTTCCGGTCGGCGCGGAAATCGGCGACGCTCGACTTGATCTCGACGATCGTCAGCTTGCCGCAGGCCCCCAGCGCGATCAGGTCGGCGCGCCGTCCGTTGGCCAGGGTGAATTCCGGGATCGTGACGTGCCCGAGCTCGGCGAAGAGGCGCCGCACCCCCCGCTGCACGCTGAGCGCGGTCGGCGATTGGCGGCGGTCGACGGGGAGCGAGAGGGCGAGGGCGGCGGACAAGGCTGTGGAGGGCTGCTTCTGGCGGGTTGCGCGGGACCGAATCGGGAACGTCATCGGACCAGCTTCGCGCATCGTTGTCACCTGCGACCCGTGTCGCAGGCGGCGCGCATCCGCGACGGACGTAGCGGTTGATCTCACGCGCCTGCTCGCCGATGGTCGGCCCCGCAGGGGCCGCACGAGACGGCTGCAAGAGACGGCCCGGCGAGACGGCCGGGCGACGGGAGGGAGATCGATGGTGGGGCAGAGCGCCGCCGAGGGAAAGAAGGGCGGGCGGGCCGGCATGCGCCTCGTCGGCGGCACGGCGCTCGCCCACGGCGATGCGGTGCGGCTGGAGAATGTCGGCATCGCCTTCACCCTGAAGGGCGGCAAGCGCTACGTCGCCGTCGAGGGCATCGATCTCGGCGTGAGCCCCGGCGAGTTCGTGGCGGTGGTCGGGCCGACGGGGTCCGGCAAGTCGACCCTGCTCAACGCCGCCGCCGGCCTGCTGAAGCCGGCCTCCGGCAGCGTCACGGTGTTCTCCTCGGCGCTGTCGGGCCTGAACGGCCGCGCCGGCTACCTGTTCCAGGCCGATGCCCTGATGCCGTGGAAGACGGCGCTCGACAACGTCGCGGTGGCGCTGGAGCCGCAGAAGGTCCCGCGCGCCGAGGCGCTGGCGCGGGCCCGCGACTGGCTCGGCCGGGTCGGGCTCTCGGCCTTCGTCGACCGCTATCCGCACATGCTCTCGGGCGGCCAGCGCAAGCGCGTGGCGCTCGCCCAGATGCTGATCCGGGATCCCGAGATCCTGCTGATGGACGAGCCGTTCGGGCCGCTCGACGCGCAGACCCGGCAGATCATGGGCAACCTGCTGCTGGAGCTGTGGGCCGCCAACCGCAAGGCGGTGATGTTCGTCACCCACGACCTCGAGGAGGCGATCGCGCTCTCCGACCGGGTGGTGGTGCTCTCGGCCGGGCCCGCCGCCCGCATCGTCGGCCAGTTCAAGGTGGATCTGGCCCGCCCGCGCGACATCAGCGAGATCCGCCTCGAGCCGCACTTCCACGCCCTCTACAAGGAGATCTGGTCGTGCCTGCGGGTCGAGGTCTCCCGCGCCTATGCGGGCGGTCCCGCGTGACGCCTGATCGGAGACTCCATTCGTGAACCGCCTCGGCCTCCTCGCCCTCCAGATCCTCGTCGGCCTGACGGGCCTCGCGATCTGGCACGTGCTCACCGTCTATCCGATCCTCGGCAGCCCGAAGCAGATCCAGTTCTTCTTCTCGACCCCGGTCGAGGTGCTCAAGCGGACCTGGACCGAGATGACCAACCCCGAGATCTGGGGCCATCTCTGGATCACCCTGCAGGAGACCGTGCTGGCCTTCGTGACGGGAGCGCTCGGCGGCATCGCCTTCGGGTTCCTGTTCGCCCGCAACGCGCTCCTCGCCGCGGTGTTCGACCCCTACATCAAGGCGGCGAACGCCCTGCCGCGGGTGGTGCTGGCGCCGATCTTCGCCCTGTGGTTCGGCCTCGGCATCTGGTCGAAGGTGGCGCTCGGCTTCACCCTGGTGTTCTTCATCGTGTTCTTCAACGTCTACCAGGGCGTGCGCGAGGTGAGCCCGGTGGTGCTCAACAACGCCCGGATGCTCGGGATGAGCGAGCGCGGGCTGCTCCGCCACGTCTACTGGCCCTCGGCGCTGACCTGGATGTTCTCCTCGCTCCACACGGCGGTCGGCTTCGCCCTCGTCGGGGCGGTGGTGGGCGAGTATCTCGGCTCCTCGGCCGGGCTCGGCTACAAGATCCACGAGGCCGAGAGCGTGTTCGACGTCACCGGCGTCTTCGCCGGCATGCTGATCCTGACCGTGTTCGTCATCGTGATCGACACGGTCGTCACCCTGATCGAGAACCGCCTCCTGGTCTGGCGCCCGCAGGCGGGCGGCCAGGGGTGAGACACCAGAGTTACGGGAGGACACGAACCATGCAACGCCGCAGCTTCCTCGCCGGCGCCGCCGCCCTGGCGCTGACCCCGGCCGTGCCCGCCCGGGCCGACATCGTGAAGGTCCGCATCGGCGTCGGCGGCAAGCCGCTCCTCTACTACCTGCCGCTGACGATCGCCGAGCGGAAGGGCTTCTTCAAGGAGGAGGGCGTCGAGGCCGAGATCAACGATTTCGGCGGCGGCGCGCGCTCGCTCCAGGCGCTGATCGGCGGCTCGGTCGACGTGGTGACGGGGGCCTACGAGCACACGATCCGGATGCAGGCCAAGGGCCAGGACGTGCGCGCCGTGTGCGAGCTCGGCCGCTTCCCCGCCATCGTGATCGGGGTGCGCAAGGACCTCGCCGGCACGGTGAAGTCGGCCGCCGACCTCAAGGGCCGCAAGATCGGCGTCACGGCGCCGGGCTCCTCGACCGCGCTGACCGCCCAATACGCGATGATCAAGGCCGGGCTGAAGGCCAGCGACGCGGCCCTCATCGGGGTCGGGGGCGGGGCCGGCGCCATCGCGGCGATGAAGAAGGGCGAGATCGACGCCATCGCGCATCTCGATCCGGTGATCGCCAAGCTCGAGGCCGACGGCGACATCACGGTGATCATCGACACCCGCACCGAGGCCGGCACCCGGGCGCTGTTCGGCGGTCCGAATCCGGCGGCGGTGGTCTACACCAAGCAGGACTGGATCGAGCATCACGCCGCCGGGACCCAGAAGGTCGTCAACGCCTTCGCCAAGGCCCTGAAGTGGATCGTCGCCGCGACGCCGGAGGAGATCGCCGACACGGTGCCGCCGGCCTACCATTTCGGCGACAAGCCGCTCTACGTGCAGGCGGTGAAGAACTCGCTCGAGAGCTATTCCCGCACCGGCATCCCGACCCAGGAGGGCATGGCGAGCGTGCTGGAACTGGTGCGCACCCTCGATCCCGAGCTGCAGGGCGCCAAGATCGACCTCGCCACGACGGTCGAGGACCGGTTCGTCAAGAAGGCGATGAGCTGAACCCTCACGCCCACCCGACCCGGGCCGCGGCGCGCGGCCCGGGCGCGCCGGGACCCGCGGTCATCAGGCGGCCCTTGCCGGCGGCCTTGGCGCGGTAGAGCGCGGCGTCGGCCTCGGCGAGCAGCGCCTCCGGGGTCATCCCCGGGGCCGCCCAGCCGATCCCGACGCTGAGGCCGACCCCGACCCCGACGGTGTAGGGCGCCTTCACGGCCTCGATCAGGCGGGCCGCCACGATCGCCGCCTCGCGGGCGCGGTCGCCGCAGGCCAGGATCACGAATTCGTCGCCGCCGAGCCGGGCCGCTCGCCACGCGTCGGGGATTCCGGCGGAGATCCGGCCGGCCACCTCCACCAGCAGGGCGTCCCCGGCGGCGTGGCCGAGGCAGTCGTTGACCGCCTTGAAGCCGTCGAGGTCGAGGTAGAGCAGGGCGAGGCCGTCGGCGCCGCGCCGCAGCCGGGCGGCGAGGTCCTCCATCAGGCCGGTGCGGTTGCGCAGGCCCGTGAGGGCGTCGTGGGTGGCCCGGCGCTGGTTCTCCCGCTGGGCGAGCAGCACCTCGACGTAGGTGCGGTTGAGCTTGACCGTGGTGACGCGCATCGCGGCCACGAACAGCAGGCCCTGCACCGCCCCGATCAGGAACCAGGGATCGCCGTAATGGAAGGGCAGCATCAGCTTCAGCGGCAGGTCGCACAGCACGATCATCGCGAGGGCGTGGCGCGGCGCGGCGTAGTTGCGGGTGATGATGCCGGCGAGGATGCCCATCATGGTCAGCGGTGCCAGGACCTGCAGCACCGGATCGCCGCTCACGAAGCACAGCACCGTGCCGATGCCGACGAGGCCCGCCCAGGTCAGGCTGCTGGCGAGCAGGAGGTCGGTCGGCGCCGGGCGCCCGGCCGCGACGGCGCGCTGGCTGCGCGCGACGAGGACCAGGCGGAGGAGGAGCAGGCCCGCATCCACCGCCAGCAGGCACGGGAAGGTCGGTCCCGGATGGCGGATCACCGCCACGGCCTCGATGATCAGCATCGCCACCGCGCCGATCACCAGCGGGGCCGGCGACGCCATCAGCGTCGCGAGCAGGCGGATCCGCAGCTCGGCCGGCAGGTCGAGGCTCGGATCCACGAGCCAGCGCAGCGGCGCGGCGCGTGGCAGCAGGTAGGTCGGCGTCGCGTCGGGCATGGGGCGGCTTCCGGGGCAGGTCCGCTCCCGGACCGCGCCGCCCGAGTCTGCCGCCGCGGCTTAATATTTCATGAGATTTCCGCCCCGATCGCACACGTCCGGCCAAGTGTCATGGTCGTGTCATGGTCGTGTCATGGTTGACGGACATCTTTCCTATGTTCCGGTTGCTGTCGCGTCAGGCGCGTCGCAGCCAGTCGATCAGCCCGGCGCCCGGCGCCAGCCAGACGAAGGCCCAGACGAAGGCCGAGGACAGGTTGGCGAGTTGGAACCAGAATCGCGGCAGCAGCGCCACCCCGGCGACGAGCGGCACCACCGCCCGCGCCGGGCCGATGAAGCGGCCGACGAAGATCGCCCAGGCGCCCCAGCGCTGGCAGAAAGTCTCGCCCTTCTGCACCATCTCGGGGTAGCGGCTGAGCGGCCAGAGCTTCTTGGCGCCGTCCTTGTAGTAGCGGCCGATCTCGTAGGACACCCAGTCGCCGAGGATCGCCCCGATCGCCGCCCCGACCATCACCGGCAGGAAGGGGATCGCCCCCGAGCCGATCAGCGCCCCGATCCCGATCAGGATCACGGTCGCCGGTACCAGCAGCGAGAGCACCGCGAGCGACTCGCAGAAGGCGATGATCCCGGTGATCACCGGCGCCCAGGCCTGGTGGTCGCGCAGGAAGTCGAGCACCGTGGTGCGTAAGCTCTCGAAATCCATGGCGGCCTTGGGCGTGAGGGGGGTGGGACGGCGGGACAAGTCGGGGCGCCGGGCAGGCGTTCCCCTCCCTTACGCGAGAGGGATGTGCGCCGTGTGAAGGCGCGCGCCCGGAGCGGTCGCCGAGATTGCGCCGCTGCCGAGACCAGCCTGTTGCCAAGAGCGTCCGGATCCGGGAATCGTGCGGGCCTTGGGTGCCCCTGCGCGAGGATCGTGTCGCGATGAACGTCCTGTCGATCCAGTCCCACGTCGCCTATGGCCATGTCGGCAACGCCTCGGCGGTCTTCCCGATGCAGCGGCTCGGGGTCGAGGTCTGGGCGGTGCACACGGTGCAGTTCTCCAACCATACCGGCTACGGCGCCTGGCGCGGCCGGGTGTTCGACGGGCCGGCGATCGAGGAGCTGGTCGAGGGCATCGCCGAGCGCGGGGTGCTGCCCTCCTGCGACGGGGTGCTGTCGGGCTACATGGGCTCGGCCGATATCGGCACCGCGATCCTGCGGGCGGTGGCGCGCGTGCGGCAGGCGAACCCCGCGGCGCTCTATTGCTGCGATCCGGTGATCGGCGATACCGGCCGCGGGGTGTTCGTGCGCCCGGGCATCCCGGAATTCATGCGCGACCACGCGGTGCCGGCGGCCGACCTCATCACCCCGAACCAGTTCGAGCTCGACTACTTGAGCGGGATCGAGACCCGGACGCTGGCCGACGCCAAGGCCGCCGTGGCCGCCGTGCAGGCGAGCGGGCCGAAGGTGGTGCTGGTGACCTCGCTCCACACCGAGGAGACGCCCGACGACAGCATCGACATGCTGGCCGGCGCGAACGGCCAGTTCTGGCGCCTGCGCACCCCGCGGCTGTCGCTCAGCGTCAACGGCGCGGGCGACGCCACCGCGGCCCTGTTCCTGGTGCATTACGCCCGCAGCCGCTCGGCCGGCGAGGCCCTGGGCGCCGCCGCCGCCTCGATCTACGGCCTCCTGCGCCGCACCGCGGAGGCCGGCGCCCGGGAGATCCTGACCGTGGCGGCCCAGGACGAGTTCGTGGCGCCGAGCCGCACCTTCCCGGTCGAGGCGGTGTGACGGCTCACGCCTCCAGCGCCAGAAGTGCGAAGCTCGCGAGCCAGTGCTCGCCCATGTAGTCGTCGGCGAGGTGCGGGAGCGCCGCGTCGAGATGCGCCTCCGCCGCCTCCCGCAGCACCGGCCCGCGGGCGTCGTCCGCCGGCAGCGCGCCGGCGAGCGCCCGCAGGCACCAGGCGCGGCTGAGGTTGAGCCCGTCGAGATGGGCGATCTTGCCGTCGCTGCGGTCGGTGACGGTCGCCGGCCGGAACAGGGTGTCGGGCCGGCGCTCGGCGAGGTGCGGCAGGAAGCGGTCGAACCAGGGCCGGAACGCCTCGGCCGGCATCAGGCGGCGCAGGCACTCGGCCTCGATCAGCGCGGAGGACAGGAAGTCGTCGCCGCTCGGCTCGCCCCAGGCCGGGCAATCGGCATCCGCGCCGTACCAGCGCGCGGCGGTGGCGCGCAGCAGCGCCGTCAGGGCCTCGTCCCCCGTGCCGTCCGCGTAATCCGCCGCCATCCGCAACCCGAAGGCGGTGTTGAAGTGGGTGCCGACCCGCACCGGATAGGGCGAGAGCGGCAGGAAATCCCGGAAGCGCCGGGCGAAGATCTCGGCCATCGGCGCCAGCGCCCGCGACCAGCGCGGTTCGGGCAGCTGCGCCAGCTCGTCGGCGAGCTTGAGCGCCCAGGCCCAGCCATAGGGCCGCTTGAACCCCCGCGCCGTCGGCGCGTCGAGATAGGCGCACTCGCCCGCGACCTTCTCCACGGTCAGCTGCCGGTCGAACAGCGCCTGGATCGCCGGCGCCTGCGGCCCGTCGGGGAAGCGGCGCAGCACCCGGGCGAGCAGCCAGTAGCCGTGCACGCAGGAATGCCAGTCGAAGCTGCCGTAGAAGACCGGGTGCAGCTCGGCCGGCGTGCGGGCATCCTCCGGGCCGGCGAGCGTGTGGTCCGGCTTGTTCGGATATTCCCGGGTGACGTGGCCGAGCGTGAGGGCGGCGAAGCGGGCGGCGGTGTCGGGGGTCAGGGTGTGGGGCAAGGGCGGGCGCTCCGTCGGATCGTGTCGCACGCCTACACCATCCACCATGGCCCTTGCAGGGTGGGATACCGGTCGACGGGCCACGTGCCGTCGCAAGAGGAGATCCGATGCCGCACGATTCGACGCAGCGAACGGTCCCCATGCCGAGCGACGCCGAGGAGGCCGAGCGTCGTTATGGCCGTTTCGCGAAACTGCCATAACGCCTCGGCGTGACCGTTCCCCGATCCCCGGGACTTGCACCGCCCACCCGATCCGTGCTGCCTCGCGCGACTGAGCTTCGGAAGGACGAGACCCGGATGCCCGCACGCCGCTACGCCACCCTGGACGTGTTCACCGACACAGCCCTCGCCGGCAACCCGCTGGCGGTGGTGCTCGACGCCGAGGGGCTGGACGAGGCCGCGATGCAGGCCATCGCCGGAGAGTTCAACCTGTCGGAGACGGTGTTCGTGCTGCCGCCCTCCGAGCCCCGCCACCGGGCGCGGCTGCGGATCTTCACGCCGGCCCAGGAGCTCGCCTTCGCGGGCCACCCGACCGTCGGCACCGCGGTGCTGCTCGCCCTCGGCGACCGGCGGGCGGAGATCGCCGACGCGGTGGCGTTCGGCCTCGAGGAGCAGGTCGGGGTGGTGCCCTGCGTGGTCGAGACCGGGGAGGGGAGAGGCCGCGCGCGCTTCCGCCTGCCGCGCCTGCCGGAGAGCTGGGGCGAGGAGCCGGACGCCACGACCCTCGCCGGGGCGCTCGGCCTGTCGCCGTCCGAGATCGGCTTCGCCCGCCACCGGCCGAGCCGCTACAGCGCCGGCACGCCGTTCCACCTCGTGCCCGTGCAGGGACTCGACGCCCTGGCGCGGGCCCGCACCAGCGCCGAGGCGATGGTGCGGGCCCTGGGGCAAGGCGCGAAGGTCTTCCTCTATACCGGCGAGACCGGGGAGGCGGGCCACAGCTTCCGCGCCCGGATGTTCGCCCCCGCCGCCGGCATCGCCGAGGACCCGGCGACCGGCGGCGCGGTCGCGGCCTTCGCCGGCGCCCTGATGCAGTTCGAGCCCTTGGGCAGCGGCACGCACGACCTCGTCGTCGCGCAAGGGGTCGAGATGGGGCGGCCGAGCGAGATCGCGCTCCAGCTCACGATCGAGGACGGCTCCTTACGCGCGGCCGAGATCGGCGGCAGCGCCGTCCTGGTCTCCGAGGGCGTGCTGCACCTCTGATGAGCCTCACCCTCACTCCGGCCCGCCGGGTCGAGGCCCGGATGGTCGCCCACGACTGGCCCTGGGCCCGCGACCACCGGGCCGCCATCATGGCCCATTGGGACGAGCGGCGGGCGGCCCGCCCGGCGATGTTCAACGGCACGGTGCTGATGCTGCGCCACTGGACGCTGACCGACGGCGTGCTCGACGCCGAGCTGTTCGAGGCCGACTACGCCGCCCTCATCGCCCTGAAGGACTGGGGCTTTCCGGACGGGAGCGTCCTCAACGTCTTCGCGGCGGCGGTGCCGCGCACCCGGGACGGCACCTTCCTCCTCGGCGAGATGGGGCCGCACACGGCGGCCGCCGGGCGGGTCTACTTCCCCTGCGGCACGCCGGATCCGACCGATATCGGCCCCGACGGGCAAGTCGACCTCGCGGCGAGCGCGTTGCGCGAGTTGCGGGAGGAAACCGGCCTCGTCGCCCCGGCGGGGCCGGATCCCGGCTGGATGATCGTGCGCGACGGTGGCCTGATGGCCCTGCTGCGCCCGGTGCAGCTCGCCGCGGACGAGGCCGCCGTGCGGGCGGGCATCGAAGCCCACCTCGCGGCGGAAACGGAGCCGGAGCTGTCGGCCATCGTCGGGGTGCGCGCGGCGGCGGACCTCGATCCGGCGCGGATGCCCGGCTTCGTCCGGCACTACCTCGCGAGCGTGCTGGCCGCCTGATACGATTTCCGGAAGATTCCTTCCGGAAATCGTATCACAAGCCTGCGCGGCGCTTGAGCGAAGCCGATTTCCGCATTGCGAAGCAATCAGTCGGAAATCGTATGACTCGCGCGGGGCAGCCCGGCGGTGGAATCGGTTCCATGCCGGGTGCCGTACCATTACTGTCCTCCCGAAGGCGCCCGTCCGTGGCGCCGCCAGGGGAGTCCAGCGATGACCAGGATGCCGAGGGCCGTGGCCCTGGCGATGCTCGGCTGCGGCCTCGCCACCGGGCCGGCCGGCGCGGAGGTGACGCGGTTCGAGACCGTCGCGGCGGAAAAACCCGCCCTGCAGGGGCGCAGCTTCGGCGAGCGCGGCCAGGCGGAAAAAATCACCGGCCGGGCGACCATCGCCCTCGATCCCGCCGACCCCCACAACGCGGTCATCGCCGACCTGGCGCTCGCGCCCCGCAACGCCGCGGGCCGGGTCGAGGCGGTGGCCGACGTGGTGCTGCTGCGCCCCGAGCGCCCCAACGGGCTCCTGATCGTCGAGATCCCCAATCGCGGCCGCAAGCTGATCGGCCCCCTGTTCGAGGGCGCCTCGACCGAGGCGTCGAGCCGGCTCGAACAGGCTGGCGATGCGGGACGGGGCTTCCTCCTGTCGCGCGGCTACACGCTGGCCTGGATCGGCTGGCAGGGCGACATCGCGCCGGGCGCGGGCATGGGCATCCGCCTGCCGGTGCTCGCCGGCCTCACCGGCCCGTCGCGCGAGGAGTGGAGCTTCGACAACACGCAATCCCCGATCAGCGCAGCCCTGACCTGGCCCGCCGCCGACCTCGACCCGGGCAAGGCCCGCCTCACCGTGCGGGCGAGGCCGGAGGATCCGCGTGCCACGCCCCCCGACCTGTCGTTCCGCTACCTCGACCCGAAGCGCATCGAGATCACCCGGCCTGCGGGCTTCGACGGCAGCGCCCTCTATGAATTGAGCTACACCGCCCGCGACCCGGCGGTGATGGGCCTCGGCCTCGCGGCGATCCGCGACGTCGCGACCTTCCTGCACCACGAGACGGGCGACCGGAACCCGCTCGCGCGGGACGGCCGCAGCACCATCGACCGGGCGGTCGGCTTCGGCATCTCGCAAGCGGGCCGGGTCCTGCGCGACGTGCTCTATCTCGGCCTCAACGAGGACGAGCGGGGCCGGATGGTGTTCGACGGGATGATGCCGCACATCGCCGGCAGCCGGCGCAGCTTCACCAATGCCCGCTTCGCCCAGCCCGGCCGCAATCCCGGTCCCCATCTCGACCGCTACTACCCCGCCGACCAGTTTCCCTTCGCCTACGCGACCACCACCGATGCGCTCACGGGCAAGCGCGACGGCCTGTTCCTGCGCTGCCGGCTGACCAATACCTGCCCGCGCCTGATGCATGTCGACAGCGAGTACGAGCTGTGGGGCTCCCGCGGCGCGCTCGTGACCACCGACACGCGCGGCGCCGATCTTTCCCAGCCGCCGGAGGTCCGGGTCTACATGGTGACCGGCGCGCCGCACTTCGCGGATCCCGACGCGAGGACCGCCAGCGTGCCCGGCTGCGCCCTGCCGGTGAGCCCGGTCCATGCCGGGGCGGCGTCCCGCGCCCTCCTCGCCGCGCTCGAGTCCTGGATCACCGACGGCGTCGCGCCGCCGGCGAGCCGCTATGCGTCGCGGGCCGACGGCACGCTGGGATCGCCCGCCCATCTCTACCCGCCGATTCCCGGCCTGCCCTATACGGGCCTCTACAACCCGGCGCAGTGGGTGGAACCCGGGGTGGAACCCGGAGACCCGCCGGTGGTGCGCGGCACCTACCCCGTGCTGCTGCCGAAGGTCGATCCCGACGGCAACACGCTGGCGGGCATCCGCCTGCCGCTGATCGAGGCGCCGCGGGCGACCTACACCGCCTGGAACCCAACCCGCGGCGTTGCCGCCGACACCCTGTGCAACCAGAAGGGCGGCGTCCTCGCCTTCCCCGAGACGCGGGCGGCGGCCAAGGCCGCGAACGACCCGCGGGTCCCGCTGGAGGAGCGCTACCCGACCGAGGGCGCCTACGCCGCGGCGGTGAAGGCGGCGGCCGAGCGGATGGTGGCCGAGCGCACGCTGCTGTCGGCGGATGCCGAGGCGATGGAGAAGGCGGCCGGGGAGGGGCTCCTGGCGCGGTGACGCATCCGGCGTGGGACCCGCAGGCGTTCCCGCGGGTTCCCGCTTCGACAATGCCGGTAGGAAGGGGCCATGGCCGCCAAGCTCGTCGAACTCGTCCGGGAGGCCGCCGCCCGAGCCCGGCTCGTCGCCCGGGGCTACCCGTCGGGGTGCAGCGCCGAGGCGCTGCCCTGGGCGGTCATCAAGCGCTTCGACGACGACGTGCGCGGCCATGTCGAGCGCGATCCCCGCATCGAGGATGGCCGCGACCAGGTCCTGATCGCCGCCGTGAACCTCGCCGAGGCCGCGCCCGGCGACGAGGCCGATGGGCCCGAGCGCGAGCGGCTGGTGAAGGCG
The DNA here is from genome assembly GCF_003173775.1 of Methylobacterium sp. 17Sr1-1. Taxonomy (NCBI): domain Bacteria; kingdom Pseudomonadati; phylum Pseudomonadota; class Alphaproteobacteria; order Hyphomicrobiales; family Methylobacteriaceae; genus Methylobacterium; species Methylobacterium sp. 17Sr1-1. The sequence goes on from NZ_CP029552.1 coordinate 3,536,618, forward strand.
ATCAACGATCTCGAATGGGTCACGTTGAGCCGCGGCATCGTCAACCGGGCGGCGGCGGCATCAGGGTATGGCGAGGCCGGGGATCGGCTGCGGGATGCGGGGTGACGCGGACGGGTTCGCCCCGCTCGCCGGACGGCCGAGACCCGGTTCGCTTCCCTCAACGGAATGAAGATCCACCGCGTCATTTCGGGGCCGCGCAGCGGAGCCGGGAATGACCCTGCGGGGTATCAGACCGCCGAGAGAGCGAAACAGGCTTTGAAACAGACCGGCATGCCCCGCATTTTGCGGTCGCATACCGTCTGGCTTGGCGACACGGATCCGCTCAGACCCGCCCACCGCGATGCACCACGAAGCGCTTGCGGCGCTCCGGGCCCGGCTCGTCGTTGGCCGCCGGGGGCGGCGCCGCGAGGGGGGCGGGGGCGGCATTCGCTTCCGGGATGAGGATCCGCAGGGACACGGTGCGCAGGGCCACGATCGGGCGCAGGCCCAGCCAGGTCGGGATCACCGCCGGCGACAGCGCGCCGATCACCCGGGCCTGGGTCTTGCCGCGGTGGCGCAGGGGCAGCAGCAGCAATTCGAGGTCGATCGTCTCACCCGCCTCCGTCACCCCGACGAGGCCCACCACCACGCCGGTGGTGTCCTGGATCACCACCTCGACGAGTCGCCACGGATCGGCGGCCGGTGCCTCGCCCCACAGGCCCGCGAAGGAGAGGCCCCGCAGCTCGGCCCCGAACAGCGCGCAGAGCCGGGTGCCGGCGAGCCGCACCGTCGCGGCGTGCCGGGGGGCGTCGATCTCGAGGATCAGGCTGTCGGCCAGGACGTGACGGATCTCGCCGGGCTCGATCTCGCCCCGCTCCGGCGCGGCGCGGGCGCCGCGCAGGCCGTTCCAGTAGGCGTGGAGCATGCGGCTGGTCGGGTGCTTCATGGCGTCTCGGTCTGGCACGGTCGCGGGATCGGGCTGTCCTGGAGGCGCCGGCCGCCGTCCCCTTTCGGGACGGCGGCCGGCGCGACTGATTCGGTTCAGCAGACCGTATGCCGAACGGCCGAGCAGCGAAGCCGTAAGGTTTGATTAAGGTTACCAAGTCATAAATGTTGCGTTTCTCCCACACCTGCGCGATTGTCGTAGGCGACGGTGATTTCGGGCTGGCAGGGATGGAGAGCCCACCCTATGCCCGCCCGCATGCCAAGGGGTGAGGACCGGTCACGGTCCGCGTCGTCACGGTCCTGACGGCGTTTCGCGCGTGGCCGCAAAGCGGTCGCGCGCGGAGTCATCCTCTTTCGGGGAGAGCGGCGACGCTCTCCCTTTTTTTGTCCGTGGGACCATGTTTTTTCAAACATGGCGTCCTCTTTTCGGGGGGGCGCCGGGCCCGCGGCGGCGGCCGCCCTTGCGGTCGGGCCATGGGCCCCGCAATGGTGCCGAGATGGATGCCACCCCCGACCTCCCGCGACCGCCGCGCGTGCCGGTGTTCAACATGCCCGCCGTGGTCACCGCCTCGGTGGGGATCCTGGTGCTGATCCACGCCGTGCGGCAGGTGCTGCCCGACGTCTGGGACATCACCCTGCTCCTCGACCTCGCCCTGGTGCCGGCGCGCTGGACCCTCGCCCTCGACCCCGACCGGGCCACCGACGTGATCCGGGCCGCCGCCGCCTCGGGGGGCGGCGCCCTCGAGGTCGAGGCGCGCAAGGCCTTCGCGGCCTATCTCGTGGCCGATCCGGGCAGCATGCCCTGGACCTTCGTCACCTACGCGCTCCTGCACGGCTCCTGGGCCCACGTGCTGCTCAACAGCGTCTGGCTCGCGGCCTTCGGCACGCCGGTGGCGCGGCGCTGCGGCGCTTGGCGCTACGGCCTGATCGCCCTGGTCTCGACCGCCGCCGGCGGCTTCCTCCATGTCCTCATCGACCCCCTGAGCACCGTGCCGCTGATCGGCGCCTCGGCGGGCGTATCGGGGTTGATGGCGGCGGCGGTGCGCTTCGCCTTCCAGCCGGTCGAGGCGGCCGGCGCCGGCGCCGTGCCGTGGCAGCGCCCGGTGCCGACGCGGCTGCAGACGATTCCCGAGCTCCTGCGCAACCGCTCGGCGGTGGTGTTCCTGGCGATCTGGTTCGTCACCAACCTGCTGTTCGGCCTCGCCGCCCTGCCGCTGGGCCTGAGCGACTCCGCGGTCGCCTGGGACGCGCATCTCGGCGGGTTCGTCGTCGGGTTCCTCCTGCTGCCCCTGGTCGATCGGCTCGGGCGACGCTGAGGCAGGCGGGAGGTTGTGGCGGGTCATCAATTCCCCGCGAAGATTGTTTCTCTTCGACCTCCGGGGTGCTTGCCTCGACCGGCGCGCGGTCACACACTCCCCCTCCGAACGAGCGCCCCGCCCGGAACGCCACGAGGCCGGCGGGGCCTGGAGCACGGCACGGTCGCGCTACGACCGTCCAGTGCTCCAGGTCGTTGATTGTGCTGCATTTTCTTCGACGAACCGGTACGCGCTTCGTCGGAAAATGCTCTACCAGGGAGGTGTTGATGACCGTTGCGCGCATCCTGTCGCAGAAGGGCCGCACCGTGGTGACCGTGCAGCCCCACCGCACGCTGGCGGAGGCGGCGGCGCTCCTGACCGAGAAGGGCATCGGCGCCCTGGTGGTGAGCGATGCCGGCCAAAGCGTCCTCGGCATGCTCTCGGAGCGCGACATCATCCGGGCGGTGGTCCGCGGCGGCGGCGCGGCGCTCGAGGCGCCGGTCTCCCGGCACATGACCGCCAAGGTGGTGTGCTGCACCCGCGCCACCGCCATCGACGAGGTGATGGAGCTGATGACCGACGGGCGCTTCCGCCACGTCCCGGTGGTCGAGGACGGCCGCCTGGCCGGCCTCGTGTCGATCGGCGACGTGGTCAAGCACCGCATCGAGTCGGTCGAGGCCGAGCACCGGGCCCTGCGCGAGTACATCGCGACGGCCTGACGGCTTCGGCGACGTCCGGGGCATCCTCCGACCGGGCGGATGCCGGTTCGTCCAGCGATGCGGCGAAATCGAAGGCCTGGAGCGCCTGTCGATCGCGTTGCGATTGAAGGGTGCTCCAGCGCCGCCGAAGGTCGATCACACCGGCGTCACCGCCGCGGCGATCATCTCGTGGATCTCCGGCAGCATCCGCCGGGTCGCCTGGCGGCCGAGCTCGATGCATTCCTCGGCGCGGTGGAACTCGAACAGGCCCATCTGGGCGAGCTTCGGGTTGATCATCACGTCGGGCGGGTCGCCAGCCAGCCGCGAGCGCGAGATCCGGTCCTGCGTGATGTTGAAGGCATCCACCATCACGCTGGCGATGCCGCTCGGCGCGCCGGCCTCCGGCCGGGGCTTCGGCTTCTGGCGCCGGCCGCCGATCAGTGGCCAGCGCCGCGGCTCGTCCGGCAGCGCCGCGGCCTCGGCGGCGGCCTCCATCACCGCGTCGGCGGCTTCCGCCCCGTGCGACTGGATCACCGTGCCGCGCACCCGCATGTCGCCGTTGAGGTTGACGCACAGGACCACGTCGGCGCCGAGCGCGCGGGCCGCCGTCACCGGCACCGGATTGACCAGCGCCCCGTCCATCAGCCAGCGCCCGGCGATCTTCACCGGATCGAAGATGCCCGGCAGCGCGTAGGACGCGCGCACCGCCTCGACGAGACCGCCGCGGGTGAGCCAGATCTCGTGGCCGCTGCCGAGCTCGGTCGCCACCGCCGCGAAGGTCAGCGGCAGGTCCTCGATGCGGGAGGAGCCGAGGTCGCGCTCGAGCAGCCGCCGCAGGCGCTCGCCGGCGATCAGCCCAGAGCCGCTGATGTGGAAATCGAGCAGGCCCATCACCCGGCGCTTGGTCAGCGAGAGGGCGAAGTCGCGCAGTTCCGAGAGCTTGCCGGCGGCGTGGCAGGCGCCCACCGCCGCCCCGATCGAGCAGCCCGCCACCACGTCGATGGTGATGCCGGCCTCCCGCAGGACCTCGATCGCCCCGATATGCGACCAGCCCCGGGCGGCCCCGCCGCCGAGCGCCAGCCCGACCTTCGCCCGGCGGGGCGGCTTGAGCTCGGGAGGCTTGTGCTCGGGGGGCCTCGACCTGGAATCGGGCACACCCGCGGCACCCAGCACGCCGTCCGCTGAGCGCCGTACCGGCGCGCCGGAGAAGAGTGCGATGCCGTCCCACATCATGGCGCCTGACCTCTGCCGGGCCTGTCCCGGATTCCAGTGTGGCCTGGATCCATCAAGCGTTCGTCAACGGCGAAGGTTTCATCACCGTTTAGGGAAGACGACGGAGCCCGGCCCGGCACGCGGCCTTGCGGCGGCGTGCGCGCCCGTGCCACATCGCTGCCAGAGGTCGGGGACACCGCCGAAAGACATGACGAGATCCGGCCGCATCGCCCGTAGCGCCCTCCTCGCCGCCGCGCTGGCGCAGCCCGCCGCGGCCGGGGAGGAGAGCGACATCGACACCGAGAACCTGTTCGGCTTCACCGAAGGGTCGACCACCGGCCGCAAGGGCGAACAGGAGGTCCTGCTCGACACCGTCGGCCGGGCCGGCAAGCGGCGGGGCGACGCGGGGCCGGGACGCTACGCCGTCGCGAACACCAAGCTCAGCTACCAGTTCGACCCGACCGAGTCGTTCAGCGTCGAGTTCGGCCTGTTCGGCGATGCCCGCCGGGTGCGCAACGCCGCCGACCTGCCGGACAAGGACAACGGCAGCTTCGACGGGGTCGGGATCGAGCTGAAGTACCAGTTCCTCAAGGGCAGCGACGCGCAGCCCCTCGGCCTCGCGATCGAGCTGCGCCCGCGCTTCGCCCGGGTGCTGGCGGTGGAGGGGAGGGGCGCCGACATCTTCGACATGGAGAGCGTGGTTCAGCTCGATCTGAGGCTGGTGCCCGACAAGGTCTGGTACGGCATGAACCTGAGCGTCGAGCCGACCGTCGGCACCTTGCGGGGATCGCGCGAGACCGACCGCTCCTCGACCTTCCTGTGGTCGAACGCGCTCGCGTTCCGGCTCGATGGCGACACCTTCCTCGGCCCGGAAGTCCGCTACCTGCGGGCCTATGACGGCGCCTTCCTCAACCGCGTCGAGGGACGGGCGCTGACGCTCGGCCCGCTGCTCTACCGGCGGCTGTCGGACAAGGCCTTCGTGACGCTGGCCTATGCGGGCCAGGTCGCCGGCCGCGACCGCACCGAGGGCCAGACCCGCCGCCCCCTCGACCTCAGCCACTTCGAGCGCCACGCGGTGCGGGTGAAGCTGGGGGTGGAGTTCTAGGGCGCCATCCGGCCGCGGTGCTGCACCGTACGGGACCGGGGCGTGGAGCCGGCAGGATTCTCCCTTCCACGCGCGACCTCAGGATGAGGTCGCGGATGGGATGGGCCGCGGGCGCAAGCAGACCAGCGAGCAGACCAAGCCGTCATGTGCCGTGGCGCTGCCATCGGATGGTGCTCCCGGGTGTCGAATCGTGCCGCATGACGGCCCCCGACGGTCGTCAGGGAGCCGCGATCAGTCGTCCTCGTCGCCCGAGGGCTCGGGCGAGGGCCACTTGAGGAGGACCGCCTTGCGGATCGTCTCGGCGTAGCGGCGGTACTCGGCGGCGCGGTCCTCGTACAACGCGGCGACGGCGGAGCGCCCGGTGTCGCGCGCGTCCCGCCCCATGCGCCGGACGAGCTCCGCCCGCTCCTCGACGATGCGCAGGGCCACCCGCATCGCCTCGTCGACGGCGGTCTCCTGCTCCTTGGCGACGGCCTCGGCCGAGAAGGCGTGGCCGACCTGGCAGCGGAACCGCAGGGGCTTGGCGCCCCGCATCTGTGAGAGGACGCCGCCGCATTGTGGGCAGGTGATCGGCGTGGGATCGGCGAGGCGGCGCAGCACGTCGCTGTCGATGCGCTCGCCCGCCGCGATGTCGACCTCGAGGCGGAGTTCCGGCGAGATCGGCAGGCGCGGCCCGGCGGGATCGCGCACCAGCTCCGACAGGACGTCGCCGATGCGGGCGGCCGGCAGCGTGAGGTCGACCTCCAGCGCCGCGAGGGCGCTGCGCGGCATCTCGTCGGCCAGGGCCTCGGCGGGATCCTGCACCAGCGTGAGCCCGCCGCAACGCTTGATCGCCTCCAGGCCCGAGGCGCCGTCGTTCAGGAGGCCGCTCAGCAGGATTCCGATGACGCGGGGGCCGTAGGCCGCGGCGGCCGAGCGAAAAAGCGGATCGATCGAGGGCCGCGCCATGTTCTCGCGCGGGCCGCGTCCGAGCCGGATCCCCGTCTCCGTCAGGATGAGGTGGTGGTCCGGCACGCCGAGCGTGATGGTGCCGGGCCGGATCGCCATGCCGTCGGCCGCCGCCCGGACCGGCAGGCGGCCCGCCGCGGCGGTCACGGTCGCGAGCAGGCCGAGGCTGCGGGCGGGGACGTGCAGAACGATGAACAGGGCTGCGGGGAATTCCGCCGGCAGGGCGCCGAGGATCGTCTTCAAGGGGGCGGTCGCCCCCGACGAACCGCCGATGACGACGATGTCCCGATTGTCCATGCGCGAATCCTCCGGTGTGTCGCATCGGCCAACGCCCGAGAACTGCACGAAGGGCACCGGCTCGTCGTGCCCTGGAGCGGCGGGCGCGCGGGCCTTAGGTGGAGGCGGGGCATACCGGCCGTGGGCGCCGGTCGCGGCCGGCAGGGGGGCAGGGACGCGATGTCAGCAGCATCGGATACCGACATCGTCCGGATATCGGCCGCCTCGATCCTCGGCGAGGCCGCCATGGCGCTCCGGCACGCCGTCTTCGTCGTCGAGCAGGGCGTGCCGGCCGACGAGGAGATCGACGCGGACGATCCGGTCGCCACCCACTTCGTCGCCCTCGTCGAGGGGGAGGTCGTCGGGACGCTGCGGGTCGTCTTCAAGCCCGAACATGCCGAGATTCCCGAATGTGCCAAGATCGGCCGCGTCGCCGTGCGCCGCGACCGGCGCGGATCGGGCATCGCCCGGCGGATGATGCTCCACGCGATGGCGCATTGCCGGGAGATCGGCGTCGACCGCTTCGTCCTCGCGGCCCAGACCGACAAGCTCGGCTTCTACGAGACACTCGGCTTCGTCGCCTTCGGCCCGGACTTCATGGATGGCGGGATCCCGCACCGGGCGATGAGGATGGACTGATCCGCGTCGGCTCGTCCCGTCGGCATCGACCCGCCGCCGACCTGGCCGGGATCCGCCGCCACTTGAAACACCGGGCCCCGCGACCGACCTAGTCGGCGAACGGTCGCGCCCCGAACCCGGACGCGACCCCGTTGCCCGCGCAGGTGCAAGCCAGCCCCATGACCCCCGACCGGTCGATCGTGCGCCTGATGGCGGTGGTGATCCTCGCGATCCTCGCCCATCTCGCGCCGTCCGCCGTCCAGGCGCATGAGGGGCACGAGCGCGGGGGGCACGCGCATCACGTCCCGGCAGCCGCGACGCAGGTGCGGCCCGTCCCGGCAAATGCGGTTGCGGCGACCGCTCCTGCGCGCCCGATCGTTCCGGCCGAGGCCCCGGCCTGGTCGAAGCCCGTGCTCCGGGTCGCCGCCGTCGCACCGGTCGGGGACGAGCAGTGCTGCCCCGGCCCCTGCCGGGTCCGCTGCTGCGGAACGATGGCCTGTTGCGCCGCCGGCATCCTGTCCGGCGCACCCGGTCTGGCGCCGCTCTCGTTCCAGGCCGCCAGATTGCGCCCGCGCGACGTTCCCGCCCGCGCCGGCACCGGGCCCGAGACCCCGCCCAGGCCCCCCCGAACCCGCGCGTGAGATGAAGCGCGCCTGAAGGCGCGCGACGCCCGGATTGCGTCCGCCGCAACGGCGCGTCCCGGGCCCGAGGCGCGGGACATCCCGCTCACCCGATCCTGTCCGCCCGCCGTCCCCCGTGGGCCTGGCCGCCCTGCGCGGCGGGGTCCGCCGCCGGCCGGTCGCCGTCCGTCTCGCGGATCATCCCGGGCGGCCCGCTCGATCGATTCTGCTTCCAGAGAGAACCACCCATGACCGACTCTCGCACCTTCGCCGCCATCCTCCTCCTGTCGGCCGGCCTCGCCGGTCCCGCCCTCGCGCAGAGCCCGCACGATCACGGCGGCATGTCCGGCGGCATGTCCGGCCACGGGACGGGCGCGGCGAAGCCGGACTCGAACGACGATGCCGCCACCCGGGACTTCAAGGCCGCCGACCGGGCGATGATGACGGATATGGACGTCCCCTATACCGGCGACCCGGACGTCGACTTCCGCACCCACATGATCCCGCACCACAGAGGAGCGGTCGCCATGGCGAAGGTCGCGCTGGCCCATGCCAGGGATCCCGAGACCCGGGCGATGGCGCAGACGATCATCGACGATCAGGAGACGGAGATCGCCGCCATGGCGGCGTGGCTGAAGCGGCGCGGCCGGTAGAGCGTTTCCCGACGAAGAGGATACCGGTTCGTCGTAGAAAATTCCGCAAAATCAATGACCTGGAGCGTTTCGCGATCGCCGTGCGACCGTGAGGCGCTCCAGCCGCTGCGCGGGCCGGAGATCCCGCCGAAGCCGTCCCGGTCCGCTTCCCGCGAGACCGATCGCGTCAGGAGACCGACATGTCAGCCACCGCCCCCAAGGCTATCCTCTACCGCATGGTGATGGACAAGCACCTCTGCCCGTACGGGCTGAAGGCCAAGGATCTTCTCGAACGCCAGGGCTTCGCGGTCGAGGACCACTGGCTCACCACCCGCGCGGAGACCGACCGCTTCAAGGCGGAGCATCAGGTGTCGTCGACGCCGCAGACCTTCATCGACGGCGCGCGGGTCGGCGGCTACGACGACCTGCGCCGCCGCTTCGGCCGGGCGGCCGACGACCCGGCCGCGACGACCTACACCCCGGTCGTCGCGGTGTTCGCCATGACGGCCGCGATGGCGGTGGCGGCCAGCTACGCCGCCGACGGCACGCCGTTCAGCTTGCGCGCGGCCGAGTGGTTCGTCGCCTTCAGCATGTGCGTCCTGGCGCTCCTCAAGCTGCAGGACGTCGAGAGCTTCTCGTCGATGTTCCTCGGCTACGACCTGCTCGGGCAGCGCTGGGTGCGCTACGCCTACGCCTACCCGTTCCTGGAAGGCATCGCCGGAATCCTGATGGCGGCGGGCGCCCTGAACTGGCTGTCGATCCCGGTCGCGCTGTTCATCGGCACGGTCGGCGCGGTCTCGGTGTTCAAGGCGGTCTACATCGACAGGCGCGAGATCAAGTGCGCCTGCGTCGGCGGGTCGAGCAAGGTGCCGCTCGGCTTCGTCTCGCTGACCGAGAACCTGATGATGGTCGCCATGGCGGTCTGGATGCTGGCGATGCATGCGTGAGCACCGGGGTGTCTCCCCGCGGCCGCAGGCCGGTGCGGGCGGCGTGCGAAGACGAGGCGGGTCCTCCTGGCGACCACAACGCGCGACCGACCCAATCAGTCAAATAGGCTCCGCGTGAGCGTCGGCTTTTCGGCGGCGCTGATGGCTATTGATGAGACGGCGTAGCACTCGCGAGAGCTGGTCGGCCGAGTAGGGCTTGTGCAGCAGCTCGAATCCGTGCGTGCCGTTCTGCGCGAGCACGTGGCTATAGCCCGATGCCAGTAGCACCGGCATCGTCGGCAAGCGGCGACGCAGCTCTTCTGCCAGGGCGATGCCGCCCATCCCGGGCATCACGACGTCCGAAAACACCACATCGAATCCATCGCCGTCGGGGCCGAGCCGTTCCAGCGCGGCTTCGGCGTTGGCCGCCCATTCGGTCCGATAGCCCAGGTCCTCGAGGATCTGGGTGGCGAACTTGCCGACCTCGATGTTGTCTTCGACGACCAAGACGCGCAGGCCGCGTCCGTCAGGCGCGGGACCGGTCTCCTCCGGGTCGCTCACCTGGTCCACCGGAGCAGCGACCTCGGGCAGGTAGAGCGCAAACGTCGTGCCTTCGCCGACCACGCTGTACACGCTCACATCGCCACCCGACTGCTTGGCGAAACCGAAGACCTGCGACAGGCCGAGGCCCGTACCCTTGCCCACTTCCTTGGTCGTGAAGAACGGCTCAAAGATCCTGGTCAGGTCCGCCTCGGCGATCCCGCTGCCGGTGTCGCTCAGCTCGATTCTGGCGAATGGGCCAGGACCACCCCCGTGGCCCCGGATCGGCGGCATCGGCAGGCCGCAGGTGAGCCGCAGAGTCAGCGTGCCCTCGCCCTCCATGGCGTCGCGGGCGTTGACCGCCATGTTGACCAGCGCGGTCTCGAACTGGCTTGCGTCGGCTTCGATGAAACAGGGATGGTCCGGCAGCTCGGTCACCACCCGCACGCGGGCACCGGTCACGGTGTCGAGCATGTCGGCGACTGCGCGCAGTCGCTCCCCGACGCTCAGCACCTCCGGCTTGAGCGCCTGGCGTCGGGCGAATGCCAGCAACTGCCCGGTCAGCTTGGCGGCACGCTCGACCGTGTCGGAGACCGCATCCATGTATCGCTTGCGCCGCTCCTCGGGGAGGTTCGGCCGACGCAGGAAGTCCACCGACGAGCGGATGATCGTCAGCAGGTTGTTGAAGTCGTGCGCGACGCCCCCGGTGAGCTGGCCCACGGCTTCCATCTTCTGGGATTGGCGCAGAGCCTCCGCGGTCGCCTCTAGCGCCTGAGCCTGCTCTCTCTCCGCCGTGATGTCGCGGCCGGTGGCGTAGGTCATTCGTCCCGCCGGGGCCGCCGACCAGGAGATCCATCGCACCGAGCCGTCCTTGTGGCGGTAGCGGTTCACGAGCCGGGGCTGCCCGCCCTCGGCTGCCTGCGTATAGGCTCCGGTCGTCTCGGTATGGTCTGCTGGCAGGACAAACTCGTTGACGTGGTGGCCGACGAGCTCGTCGGGAGCGTAGCCCAGCAGGCGCGTCCACGCCGGATTGACCCGTTGAAACACCCCGTCGAAATCGATCTCCAGCATCAGGTCCGGAGAGGTCTCCCACATCCGGTCGCGTTCGACCGTCCGCTCCGCCACCTCGTGCGCCAGCGTATCCGCCCGCGCAGCCAGCAGGGCTGTGGCATCGCGCAGGTCGGTCACATCCTGCGCGAACACGTAGAACCCGTCGACGCTGCCGTTGGCGTCGCGGCGGGGTGTATAGCGGATGGCCGCGATGCGCCGCCGCCCATCCGACCACGGCCAGTCCAGGTCCATCTGAACGGCTTCACCGGCCAGGGCCCGCTCGATCCCGGCACGACGCTCAGCCAAGCCACTCTCGCCAACGAGGTCATCGATGGTCCGCCCCACCACCGTGTCCGGGGCACGTCCAAACCACGACTGATAAGCGGCATTGACGAAGCGGTAGGTCAACGAGCGATCGATGAATGCGACCAGCACCGGTAGGGCATCGGCGACCAGCCGCAGCTCCGCTTCGCGCGCCTGCAGGGCGCTTTCGGCCTGCTTGCGGGCCGTTGCCGTGCGGGTCCGCGCGGCCACTTCGCGGATGAACAGAAGCTCGTCCTTGGTCCATTTGCGCGGGGTGGCGCTACAGACGAACAACAGCGACACGAGGCGGCCGTGCTCGACCACCGGCGTGTTGACGAAAGCCCGGGCGCTGATCGATTCCAATGCATCGGCATGGGCGCGGGTGCGCGGGTCGGTGCGAGCGTCGTCGATAACGGCTGTCTCGCCGCGCTTGATATCCTCGATATAGGAGCCGAAATCCCGAAACCTGAGCGTGCCGGCGATGGAATGCGCGCCGTCGCTGGTCCAGTCACGCTCGACGTCGATGGTTTCAGCCTCGGGGTCTACCAGCCCGTATCCGACGAGCTGGACGCCAAGGGCTCGGCCGAGGATGCCGCTCGCCACGTCGGCGAGGCTGGCGGTATCGCGGTCGTGCTCAGCCAGCTGATCGCTCAGCTCAAGCAGCGCCTGGCGGCGCAGCTCTCCTGCGCGGAGGGCCACCCCGGCCATGTGCTCGGCGGTGCGGTCGCGCATGATCTTGACGAAGCCGATGTGCCGATCGTCGTCGTCGCGCAAGGGCATCATCTCGCCGGAGGCCCAGAATCGCTCCTCACCCTGTTTGAGGTGCCAGCGTTCATCTTGGGCGCGCCCATTCTTGAGGGCGGTTTCCATCTCGTAGGTGACCCGGCCGTTGGCCCGGTCCTCGGGCGTGAAGAAGCGCGCGGCGTCCTGTCCGCGCATCTCCTCGGCGGTCCAGCCCATGACGTGCTCGGAGCCAGTGTTCCAGTCGGTGATGGTCCCCTCGCGATCCGTGACGACGATCGCGAAATCCAGGGCGCTCTCGAACACCGCGTTCTGCCGGGCCGCATCGATGTTGCCACTGCGAACCCGCTCGCGCAGCCGCAGCACCTCCGCTTCCAGCTCCTCCCGCGAGAGACTGCTTAACTCACGTCCCGGCACGCCACACCCTTCCTCGAGCCTAACTCACTGCGAAAACAGAGAAATCAGCGTCGTCCTCGCATGCTCCAATCAGGCCTGAATTGATTGGTGCGCGACCGAGTCGTATACGGTATGCCAGGGATTTGCCACCTGTGGGCGCCTCGCATAACGGTCAAGGCGAGCGCTCAAGCGCTCGTGGGCGAAGTCGGTAACCGTCGAAAGTGTCTGATTCGCAACTACGGATCGCTCTATAGTTAGATAAATAAGATTATTTGATGGCAGTCAGCCAATTCAATTCGTATTTTACGAGGGTTTTGCTGCCGTAATGCAGCCCGACATGCTTAGAGTGTGGAACGGCGCCATGGTCAAGCTGCTCCAGCGCATGTTGCGTGCGCACGCCCTCTCGAACAGGCTGGTTGGTCCCGCATGGCGGAGATTGCGTGGCTCGATGCGCCTCATCGTGACCCGAAGGGCGTTGGGCGCGGTCGTTTTGCGTTTCCTGCCTCGAATGGCCGAGAGACGAGGGGCCAAGCGAACCTTGACCGTTTTGACGCGTTGGCGGGCGCCGTCCAGCCGCGAGACGGTCGAGCTATGACGAGATCGCTGCCCCGGCATACGCTGCTCCTGACGATCAACCCCGAGATTGCCGCTGCGGAACACCGGACCGAGATGCACACTCGGACGGTGCGGGCCTCATCGGCGGCTGGAGAAAGCAGCTTCGAGGCAGATCAGGCCCCTTGTCTTGAGCTGGATCGCCTCGCTCTACTGCGTGGTCGCCAGTGGAATTTTCGTTCGGTACGAGATATTTTCGCTTCATCTTGAGGAAGTGGCCTGAAATCGGTGCGGCGGACGCCTCCGATAGGAGGGCGCCGTTTTCCCGTTGTGCGTGATAAAATTGCGGGCCTTTAGCGCCCACCATTCGCTACAAGGCACGGGTGAGAATCGCCCCGCATGACGCCTGACCTGTTCCCGTCCGCCCTCGTGCGAGACACCACCCGCCTTGATGCGCTCGCAGACCTCGACTTGCTCGACACCCCGCCCGAGCCGGAATTCGAGGACATCGTGTATCTGGCCGCGAGCCTGTGCGAGACGCCCGTGGCGCTGGTCAGCCTCGTGGCCGGCGACCGCCAGTGGTTCAAGGCGCGAGTCGGCTTTCCGCCCTGCCAGACCGCCCTCGACGCCTCGGTCTGCGCCTACACACTGGCCGAACCGGATCTGCTCATCATTCCCGATCTGACGGCGGATCCGCGCACGCGGGACAACCCGCTGGTCACGGGCGAGCCGTTCATCCGCTTCTATGCCGGGGCACCCCTGCGCGCGCCCGACGGGCAGGTACTCGGCAGCCTCTGCGTGATCGGCCATGAGCCGCGGCCCGACGGGCTGTCGGCCCGGCAGGGGGACGGGCTGCGACGGCTGGCGCGGCAGGTGACGACCGTGCTGCGCGAGCGCAAGTTCGGTATGGAGATGAGGGCCACCCGTGATGCCCTGCGGATCTCCGAGGAACGACTGGTCTTCGCGTTCGAGGCGGCGGGCAGCCTCGGGTGGTGGGATTGGGATATCCCCTCCGACCGCCTCTACGCCGGGGAGTACTTCGCCCGCATGTACGGCGTCGATCCGGCCGTCGCCGCGCAGGGTGCGCCGCTGACCGCCTTCGTCGAGGGCATTCACCCCGACGACCGCGTGTGGGTCGGGGAACGCATACAGCAGGTCGTCGCCACGGCGGCCGAGTTCAGCGAGGAATATCGCCTGCGCGACGCCAACGGCACCGTGACCTGGGTCCAGGCCAGCGGCCGGTGTATCCACGACAGCGACGGCAAACCGCTGCGCTTCCCTGGCGTCGCCGTCGACATCACCGCCCGCAAGGCGGCGGATGCCGCCCGTTTCGCCGGCGAGGCGCGGCTGAAATCCATCATGGAAACCGTGCCGGTCGGGATCCTGCTCGCAGAAGCCCCGTCCGGGCGCATCCTGATGGGCAACCGACGGCTGGCCGAGATCCTCGGCCACAGCACCCTCTATGCCTCGTCCAGCAGTGCCTACGGCGAGTTCGTGGCCTCTCATGCCAACGGCCGGGTGGTGGAGGCACAAGAGTACCCACTGGCGCAGATCAGCAGCGGCCGCTGCAAGCAAGCCGCCATCGAGGTGCTGTACCAGCGCCCGGACGGAGAGCGGCGCTGGATCGCGATCTCTGGCGAGGCGATCGAGGACGAGGGGGGCGCGACGGTCGGCGCGGTAGTCGCGGTCAGCGACATCGGCGACCGCAAGGCGGCGGAAGCGCAGCAGGACATCCTCAACCGCGAGCTCTCGCACCGGCTGAAGAACACCCTGACGCTGGTCCAGTCGATCGCGTCGCAGACCCTGCGCAACGCCCCGAGCCTCGACGCGGCTCGCGACGCGCTCGCCGCGCGGCTGATTGTGCTCGGCAAGGCGCACGACATCCTGCTCGCCGGGCAGACTGACAGCGCCAGCGTCGATCGGGTGGTGCAGGAGGCGCTGCGCCTGCACGACGATACCGGCCGGCGCTTCCGGGTCAGCGGCCCGAGCCTGTTCGTCGGACCCTCGGTGGCGCTCTCGCTCGGGCTGATGCTGCACGAACTGGCGACCAACGCCGTGAAGTACGGGGCGCTCTCGACAGCGGCCGGCTGCGTGACCGTCGACTGGACGGTGGAGGGCACGGGCGCGGCAGCCGAGTTCCGGCTGGACTGGCGCGAGCAGGGCGGCCCGCCGGTGGCGCCGCCGACCCGCAGGGGGTTCGGCTCGCGGCTGATCCAGCGCGGCCTGGCCGGAGGCGACGTTGCGCTGCGCTACGCCGTCGAAGGGGTGCGATGCACCTTGAGCGCCCCGCTCGCGGGATTACGCGTCGACGTCTGACAGGCGCCGACACAGTTTTTTGCATAAGGACGTCTGATGACTCTGAAACAGGGCGCGGTGGCCCTCGTGGCCGAGGACGAGCCGCTGGTGCGGATGGAGGCCGCCGACGTGCTCGGGGATGCCGGGTTCGACGTGCTCGAGGCCAGCACGACCCCGGCGGCCCTCGCCTGCCTCGAGATCCACCCGGAGATCACGCTGCTGTTCACCGACGTGGTGATGCCGGGCCCGATCGACGGGCTGGCGCTGGCCCACGAGGTTCGGCGGCGGTGGCCCGCGGTGAAGATCATCATCGCTTCGGGTCAGATCAAGCCCGACCCGGCGCAACTGCCGGAAGGAGCGCGGTTCCTGGAGAAGCCCTACTATGCCAGCGGGCTCGCGCGGGTGGTTCGCGAGTTGGGGCTGCGACTCGCGACCGAGTGAGGTCGAGGCGCAGATCCGTCGTGCTATGTTTGTCAGCGCGCGAGTTCCAAGCCGAATTCACGGATGCGGCAAGAGTGCGGAGAAGCGCTCGCCATCATTATCGCGACTACGACGTATGACAGAGGGTTGTCGCACCGTGAGACACCCGATCCAGCATATCAGCTGACCTTGCATCAGCTGCGTACTTCATGTGTGAGCTATTCAGCGAACCGTCGAAGCGTGGCCTCGATCTTCCGCCGGTCGAACGGCTTGCCGAGTACGATTCCGCGTGACGGGATCTGCGCGGCATCCCACGGCTGCGAGGAAACCATCAGGAGTTCGATCGGCGGCCAGCGATCGCGGATCAGCAGCGCCAGCTCCATCCCGGCGGTCGAGCCGCGTATGTCGAGGTCGGTGAACACCGTGCGGATGTCGGTGCGGGCTTCCAAGATCTGGATCGCCTCGACGATGCTGGTGGCTTCAACGGCTTCACAGCCCGCATTCTCGACGAACTCCGTCAGCGCCATCATCAGGATCGGGTCATCCTCGACGACGAGAACCCGAGGCAAGGCCGGGGGGTGAGACTGACCCATGGGGCTAGTGAACCTGAACCTGAACTTCGGCGAGCGGCGCGCGGAACTGAGCTCTAAGGCCCCCAGGATTAAAATCCAGGTCGGCCTCGCGGGTTCCGAGCAATCCCATGCGGATCAGGCGCGACCCGAAGCCGCCTTTGTTGCGTGGTGG
The DNA here is from genome assembly GCF_003173775.1 of Methylobacterium sp. 17Sr1-1. Taxonomy (NCBI): domain Bacteria; kingdom Pseudomonadati; phylum Pseudomonadota; class Alphaproteobacteria; order Hyphomicrobiales; family Methylobacteriaceae; genus Methylobacterium; species Methylobacterium sp. 17Sr1-1. The sequence continues at coordinate 3,552,913 of NZ_CP029552.1, forward strand.
CGTCACCACCGGCCCGCCCGTTTCGGCCCAGTCTAAGACCAATGTCGGAGCAGCACCGCTGTCGGCGCGCCATCTTACGCGCACCGCGCCGGTTGCAGCCGAAAGCGCGCCGTACTTGAGGGCATTGGTCGCGAGCTCGTGCAGCAGAAGCGACAGAGACAATGCAGCCTGCGGGCTGATGTCCATGTCAGGGCCGTCGAGCGCAAACCGGTCCAGGTCTGTCTGCATACTCAATACGCTCTCCATTACCGAGCGAAGCCTGGCAGCCGACCAGTTCTTCTGGATCAGCACGTCATGAGCCCGCGATAAGGCCAGCACGCGGCGCTCGAACGCCTCGACCAGGTCGCGCTCAGTGACACCCCGCAGGGTCTGCGCGGCGATCGACTGGACGATGGCGAGGGTGTTCTTCAACCGATGGGCCAGCTCCTTGTTCAGGACGGCCTGCAACTCCTCGGCACGCACGCGCGCGACGCCGACCTCGACCCGGTCGGCGACGTTGCGCAGGAACGCAAGCTCCTCGGCCGTCCAGGTTCGAGGCCGCACGTCGTGGACGATGAATACCGCGACGGCACGCCCGCGCTCGCGCACCGGCATGTTGATCAGGGCACCGATGCCGATCGCCTGCATCGGGCCGGGATCGTCCCTGGTGCGCGGGTCGGTCGTGACGTCGTCGATGACCAGTGGCTCGCCTCGGGCAAGGTTGGCCCGTATGTCGCCGTAATCGTCGAAGCGGTGCCGCCCGGCGATGCTGACGTGACCCGGTGCGGTCCAGTCCTGTTCGATGTCGATAGCCTCGACCTCGCCGACGATGCGACCGAGCCCAGCGCGGGTCGCGCCCAAGGTGCGCCCGACGATCTCGGCGGCGGCCTGAGTCATCGCTCCGACCGTCGTCAGGTCGCGCAGGTCGTCGCCGAGGGCCAGGAGCGCCATGCGGCGGCTTTCCGCGCCGACACGCGCGGTCGCATCCAGGAAGATGACCCCGAAGCGGTCGCCGTCGAGCCTGAATGCATTGCCGTCATACCAGCGGCCGTTAGGAGCGAACTGCTTGGTGAACCGCCACGTTTTGCCTGTCTCAACCACCTGGCCAAACGCGCCGATCCAGCCCTGGGCGCTCCCACCGAAAATTTGGCGTGCGGTATATCCAATGACTTGGTCGGCTGGAATTCCGATTTGCGTGGTCCAAGCCGGGTTGATATCGAGGATCCGGAAGTCCGTAATGACACCTGCGCCGTCGCGGATCGCTTCCGTGAGCTGAAATCCTTCGCTCAGGCGCTCGAACAAGCCGCGCCAGTGCGCCTCGCTCGCGCGCAACGCTTCCTGTGCCGCGCGTCGTTCCTCCACATCGAGAAGGACGCCGGGGAAACTCAGCGGGGTGCCGTCCGACCCGTGATCGACCCGTCCGTTCGCCTCGATCCAGTAATAGTGTCCGTCCGCGCGCCGGACCCGATATTGGTGAGCGTAGGTTCCACCCCGCGCGACGGCCTCGTTGATCGCTGCCGCCAGACCCGCCTGATCGTCGGGATGAACGGTGGCGACGATCTGCTCCAGGGGGATGCTATCTCGACCGAGCGCCGGATCGAGACCGAAGGAATGAGCGAAGGCGTCGTCGACCGTGAACCGGTCGGTCGGCAGGTCCCAGTGCCACGTGCCGATGATCGCGCCGGCCGCCAGGGCCAGTTGCACGCGCTGGATGTTCTCGCGGGCCAAGGCCTCGCTGGCCCGCAATTCCGCCTCCACCTCCTTGCGCGCGGTGATGTCCTGCACCGTGCCGACCATGCGGAGCACTGCGCCGGCGTCGTCCCGCACGAAGCGGCCGATCCGTGAGATCCAGCGCACGGCACCATCGTTGGCGCGCCGGATGCGGTACTCCACCTCGGTCGAGGCCGTGCCATCCCGGATCGTGGCCTGCGTCGAGGGGAGCGCGCGGTCCTCGGGAACGGCCAGCGCCGTGAGCGTCTCCAGCGAGTAGACCCCGGCTTCCGGTACGCCATAGATCCGACAATGCTCGGCCGACACGCGCGAAAGGCCGCTCGCGACGTCGACCTCGAAGGTGCCGATGTGACCAGCCTCCTGGGCGAGCCGTGAGCGAGTATCGCTGGCCCGCAACACCGCATCGACATCGAGGCGTTCTCTGACGCCCGACATCAGCCGAGCGAACGTGGCGAAGAAGGTCAGGGCACCAGCGTCGAAGGCCGGCTCGCGCGTCGAGACGAACGACACCACGCCGACGAGCTGACCGCGGCTCAGGATCGGGTAGCCCGCGAAGGCGTCGAAGCCGGCCTCCCGCGCGAGGGCGTAGCGCGGCTCGATGCTCGCCTGCACGGCCTCGAGCACGAGAGGCCGACGGGTGCGAACGACGATCCCGCATAGCGGCAAATCGAGATCGACGCAGCTCAAGGCCGCGCGCTGCTCGTTGGTGGTGCCGACCGACTGGATCAGCCGCAGATGTCGGCCTTCAGGGTCGATGTCGTAGATGAAGCACAGGTCGAAACCCAAGGCTCGCGTGCCGGTGGCCAGGATCGGTTCGAGCACGGCCGCCGGATCGGTCGCGGCGACGAGTGAGGAAGAGGCCTTGGCGAGGAGGTCGAGGCGTCGCGCCTGCTGCAGTTCAGCGCGCTGATTGTCGAGGACCTCGTCGCGATGCGCGACCTCGCGGCGCATCTCCAGGAGGGTCGAGACCTGGCGTGCCAGGGCGCGCAGGTCGTCGGCCTGGTCACGCGTCAGACCCCCCGGTCGGGCGGCGGTATCGATCACGCACAGGGAGCCGACGACCTGTCCGCCCGTCAGGCGCAGCGGCGCGCCGGCATAGAACCGAATGAAGGGCTCGCCGGTGACGAGCGGATTCGCGGCCGTGCGCGGGTCCGCCGTCAGGTCGGGGATGACGAGAAAATCAGGTTCGACGAGGGCGTGGGCGCAGACCGAAGCGTTGAGGGCGGTCTCGCAGCGCGGGAAGCCCACGCGGGCCTTGAACCATTGCCGATCCGCGGCGACCAGGCTGACGAGGGCGACCGGTGTCGCGCAGAGGCGGGTTGCCAGACGAACAATGTCGTCGAACCCTTGCTCGGGAGGCGTGTCTAGGATGGCCAGCGCCTCGAGGGCTGCGAGGCGGTCGGGGTCGCTGACGGTTGTGCCGGGTGTGTCGTTCTGCATCGCGAGTGGCCGATAGGGCCACATCGCGCCCCGCCTCCACCTTCTCGCAGACTGAGCACCGTGCCGCTAGTGTCCGAGCTCCGCCAGCTTTACCATAAGAGAGGCCGCTGTGGATGGGGAGCGGGAGTTGGCGCGATGCCCGGAAGCGGAGGCGGGCCAGGCCGCGGCCGGACCTTGGCATGGCCCGTCCGTTATGCTTGGGCCATCCAAGACAAGTCGGTGGCAGTCGGTCGGTACGTCCAGTTTGCCAAGAGGGCAAGCGCCTTCTTTCTTGTCCATGATCTCGCTCTGCCGCTGCTGCGGCTGGATCGATCCGTCCTTCTCCATTCTCTTGAATGTCCGGTCTCCATGCACCGGCGTGATACCCACCCGGCGGGGGACCTGACCCGCGCGGGGCCTGTATCGGGCGACGATCCTCCCGGTCGGGAATTTGCCGCGGGATTTGTCCGGCTGGCGAGGCGGCCTGCCTCCTGGGCGCCGCGCGCCGGCAGGGGGCCGAACTGGTCTTCATCGGCGTCGTGCACGAGAGCAGCACCCTGTTGCTGCAGATGTGGGCATGGCTCGCGGATGCCCGGACCGGCCGGGAGGTCTTCTCGCGCGATCTCACCTTCCGCCGCGACACGGACGAGGCGTGGCGGCGCGCCGAGGCGTTCCGGGTCTCGCAGATCCGGGATGCCGGCCGGCACCGCAGCGACTGACCGTCCCCTTCGGAGCAGCCGAGAAGCCCGGACAGCGAAAGAAAAAGGGCGGGCCCTCGCGGGCCCGCCCTTCCATTTTGCAATGACCGAAAGGTCGCCTTAGCGCTTCGAGAACTGGAAGCTGCGGCGGGCCTTCTTGCGGCCGTACTTCTTGCGCTCGACCACGCGGGGGTCGCGGGTCAGGAAGCCTTCGCGCTTCAGCGGGCTGCGCAGCTCGGGCTCGAAGTAGGTCAGGGCCTTGGACAGGCCGTGGCGCACCGCGCCGGCCTGGCCGGAGAGGCCGCCGCCGGCGACCGTGACGACGATGTCGTACTGGTCGACGCGGTCCACGATCTGGAGCGGCTGCTGCAGGATCATGCGCAGCACCGGGCGGGCGAAGTAGGTGTCGACCGGGCGGTCGTTCACCGTGATCTTGCCGGCGCCGGGCTTGATCCAGACGCGGGCGATCGCGTCCTTGCGCTTGCCGGTGGCGTAGGCGCGGCCGAGGGAGTCCAGCTTCTGGACGTGGACCGGGGCCTCGTTCTCGCCCTGCGACGAGTTCTGGGCCTTGCTGGCCTGGCCGAGGTCGGCGAGGGACTGAAGGGTCGCCATCTTACGCGCTCACGTTCTTGCGGTTGAGAGCGGCGACGTCGAGCGTCTCCGGCTGCTGGGCGGTGTGGGGGTGCTCGTTGCCCTTGTAGACCCGGAGGTTGCCCAGGATCTGCCGGAACAGCGGGCCGCGCGGCAGCATGCGCTCCACGGCCTTCTCGACGACGCGCTCGGGGAAGCGGCCCTCGAGGATGAACTTGGCCGAGCGCTCCTTGATGCCGCCCGGGTAACCAGTGTGGTGGTAGTACACCTTCTGGTTATACTTGCGGCCGGTGAACTTCACCTTCTCCGCATTGATGACGATGACGTTATCGCCGCAATCGACGTGGGGCGTGTACTGGGGCTTGTGCTTGCCCCGCAGACGCATCGCGATGACCGACGCCAGGCGGCCGACCACGAGGCCCTCCGCGTCGATGATCACCCACTTCTTGTCGACGTCGGCGGGCTTCAGCGAAAAGGTCTTCATCGCGGATAGGTCCCGGAAGTCTTGGACAAAAAAACAGGACGCCGTCGCGGTCGGAAACGAGCGCGCGGCGGCGATGGCCGGCTCATTAATCGAGGATCGCGCCGCCGTCAAGCGACACGGAAATTCCAAGGAGGCAAAAAGCCGATATTTTCGAGCGGCTTCCGCATAGCGGTATCATGATACCGCTAAACTCCGATCGGGTTCAGCGCGGCGGCAGCGCGTAGGTGCCGGTGGCGTGGCAGACGAGATCGTCCTGACCGACGCTGCGAATCAGCACCTCGCCGACGGCGAGCGAGCGCCCGAGCTTGAGCAGGCGGGCCTCCGCCAGGAGGTCGGCCTGCGCCGGCTTGCGCATGAAGTTGAACGACAGGTTGGTGGTGACGGCGAGCGCCACCGGGCCGATCTGGGCCAGGATCGCGACGTAGAGCGCCACATCCGCGAGCCCCATCATGGCGGGGCCCGACAGGGTGCCCCCGGGCCGCAGGTGGCGCTCGTGGTAGGGCAGGCGCATCGTGGCGGTGAGGGGACCGACGCTCTCGACCACCGGGCCCGGGCCGCCGTGATGGATCTGCGGAAAAACCTCGTCGAGGAAGGCCGCGACCGCGTCGCGGTCCATCATCAGGGCAAGAGGTGCGGCAGGCATGCGTGGGGCGTGTCCGTTCGGCGTCATGCACGATCTTGCAGCACGGCGCCCGGCACCGGACAATAGGCCATCCGTTTCGCCCGCAACCGAGACCGCATGTCCGAGACCCTGCTCCTCCGCGACGACCGCGACGGCGTCGCGACCCTGACCCTCAACCGGCCGCGGGCCCGCAACGCCCTGTCGCACGCGATGCTGACCGCCCTCTCGGAAGAATTCGCCCGGCTCTCCGCGGACGAGAGCGTGCGCGCCGTGGTGCTCGCCGCCGAGGGGCCGGCCTTCTGCGCCGGCCACGACCTCAAGGAGATGACCGCCTACCGGGCGGACGCCGACCGGGGTGCTGGCCGGTTCAAGGACCTGTTCGATCTCTGCTCGTCGGTGATGATGGCGATCCCCGCCCTGCCGCAGCCGGTGATCGCCGCCATCGAGGGCATCGCCACGGCGGCCGGCTGCCAGTTGGTGGCTTCCTGCGATCTCGCGGTGGCCGGTGAGGAGGCCCGCTTCGCGACGCCCGGCGTGCAGATCGGCCTCTTCTGCTCGACCCCGATGGTGGCCCTGTCGCGCAACCTGTCGCGCAAGGCCGCGATGGCGATGCTGCTCACCGCCGAGATGGCGGAGGCGGAGGAGGCGAAGGCGCTCGGCCTCGTCAACCGGGTGGTGCCGGCCGGCACGGCGCTCGAAGCCGCGCAAGCTCTCGCCGCCGGCATCGCGGCCCGCAGCGCCTATACGGTGCGGGTCGGCAAGCGCGCCTTCTACGAGCAACTGGAGATGCCGCTGGCCGAAGCCTACGCCCATGCCGGCCGGGTGATGACCGAGAACATGCTCGCCCGCGCGGCGGAGGACGGCATCGCGGCCTTCCTCGACAAGAGGGCGGCCCGATGAATCACGATCGCTACGACGACGAGGCCTTGAGAAAAATCCTGCGGCAGGTGCGCAGCATCGCGCTGGTCGGCGCTTCCGCCAACCCGGCCCGGCCGAGCTGGATCGTCACCAAGTATCTTTTGGAGCGCGGCTACCAGGTGATCCCGGTCAATCCGGGCCTCGCCGGGGGCGAGATCCTCGGCCGGCCGGTGGTGGCGCGGCTGGCCGACCTGACCCAGCCGGTCGACATGGTCGAGATCTTCCGGAATTCCGAGGCCGCCGGCCCGCTCGTCGACGAGGCGCTCGCCCTCGACCCGCTGCCGCAGGTGATCTGGATGCAGCTCGGCGTGCGCAACGATGCGGGCGCGGCCCGGGCCGAGGCGCGGGGCGTCACCGTGGTGATGAACCGCTGCCCGAAGATCGAGTATGGCCGCCTCTCGGGCGAGATCGGCTGGACGGGGGTGAATTCCCGCATCCTCAGCGCCAAGCGGCCGAAGCTCGCCGCCAAGGGATTCCAGAAGCTGACGATCGAGGAGCGGTAAGGCCGTCCCTCACGCGGGAGGCCGTCACGCGGGCTTCGCCGCCAGCAGGTCGCGCAGGGTGGTGATGGTCGAGGCATCGGCCACCCCGTCGACCCGGGCGGGGCGGAAGTGGCGCTGGAAGGCCGTGACCACGTCCTTCGTCCGGGCGTCGAAGGTGCCGCTCACCGGCACGTCGTAGCCGTAGAGCGCGAACATCGATTGCAGCGCCTCGATCGGCTGGCCGGCATCGCCCTCGGAGAAGAAGCGCCCGTCGCGGATCGGGGCCGGCGGCACCCAGTGGCCGATGCCCTCGCGGTGAAGCTGCTCCCAGGGAAAGCTCTCGCCCGGGTCGATCTTGCGCTCGGGCGCGATGTCGGAATGGCCGAGCACCCGGTCGGCGCGGATCGGCCAGCGCCCCAGGAGGTCGCGGCAGAGCGCCGTGACCGATGCCATCTGCGCCGCCGGATAGGGCGCGAGGCTGCCGTCCTGGGCGTGGCCCGGATGCGCGATCTCGATGCCGATCGAGCGCGAGTTCATGTCCCGCACCCCCTCCCAGGCCGACACGCCGGCCTGCCAGGCACGCCGCGCCTCCGGCACCATCTGCACCACCCGCCCCTCCTCGAAGACGAGGTAGTGCGCCGAGACCTTGGAGAGCGGGTTGCACAGCCGCAACAGCGCCTCGGAGGCGCTCGCCATGCCGGTATAGTGCAGGATCAGGGCGTCGACCGGCAGGGTCCGCTCGTCGTGGTTGGGGGAGGGCACCACCTGGGTGGCGACCGGGCTGTCGGGAGTGAGGCTCATGACGGGATAAAGCCCTGTGTCAGCTCAGGTGCCGCTCGGCGGCGATGCGGTCGTAGGCGGCGTTGATGGCGGCGAGCCGCCGCGTCGCGATGGCGACCGCGGCCGGCGGCAGGCCGCGGGCGATCGCCCGGTCGGGATGGTTCTCGGAGACCAAGGCCCGGTAGCGCGCCTTCAGCTCGGCATCGGTGAGGGTGCGGGCGGCGCCCAGCACCTCGTAGGGATCGTCGGCGAGCCGCAGGTGCCGGGCGGTGACGGCGGCGAAGCGCGCCTCGTCGAAGCCGAAGATCGCCGCCACCTCGGCGAGGTAGCGCGCCTCGCTCTCGTGGACCGCGCCGTCCGCCTTGGCGATGTGAAAGAGGCCGTCGAGCACGTCCTCGAGCAGGGCCGGCTCATCGTGAAAGGTGTCAGCGACCTGGCGGGCATAGCCCTCGAAGCCGCTGGTGGTGCGCTTGGCGAGGTCGAACAGGCGCTCGATCCCGGCGCGCTCGTCCTCGGGGACCTGCACGATGTCGGCGAAGGCCGCGACCTCGGAGGGCGTCACCACCCCGTCCGACTTCGCCATCTTGGCGGCGAGCGCCACGAGCCCGGTGGTGAACACCACCTCCCGCGGGGTCGGCCCGAACAGCGAGCCCTCGCGGTCGAGGAGGAAATGGCCCGCCACCGCGCCGATCAGCGCGCCGAGCGGACCGCCGGCGGCGAGCCCGATGCCCGCCCCGCCGAGCTTGCCCCAGACGCCCTGGCTCACTGGCGCCTCCCGGTCCCGGTCGGGCAGGGGAGGGGAGCTTCGAGAGGGCGGTTTCGGAGAGGCAAGGTTCGGAGAGGCAAGGGCGTCATGGCGCCGTTGTAGCGCCCCCGGGCCGTCTGCGGAATGTGGTAGCGCACCCGGCGACATCGCCGGATGCGCTCACGCTCGGTCGATCAGCGGCAGTACACGTTGCCGTAGGGATCGCGATAGGTGCCGTAGGGGCATTGCGGGGCAGTGGCCGCGCCGACCACGGCGCCGCCGGCCGCGCCGATCAGGCCGCCCGCCAGCGCGCCGCCGGCCCGGCCGGTGGCCGCCGCGCCGATCGCCGCGCCGGTCAGGCCGCCGAGGGCGGCGCCGCCCGCAGCACGGTCGCCGGGGGTGTTGCAGGCGCCGAGCGACAGCGCCATGGCGCCGGCGAGCGTGGCGGCGATGAGCTTCTTCATGGAGTTCTCCCCTCGTGCATATCGCGGTCCGGAACCGGGTCGTCGACCCCGCACCCTGGCCCCGAGCTTAGCCGTAACCTGGCTGAACGCCAAATGAGCTTGGCCGCCGGGGAGTTCCCGGAGCCGGCGCCGGACCGGTGACGAATCGCCGGGGTGCGACGCGAAAGCCACAGCTCCCGGGACCTGCCGCGAACCGGCCAAATGCTCTACAGGGAGCCGGACAGAGTTCAGGCAAGACACGCCAGGCAAGACACGCCCGCGAGGACCCGATGCAGCGCGCCACCACCATCGTCCGCAAAGCCGCCGTGCGCCCCGACGCCGTCGCCGACGAGGTCGCCCTCGACCACGCCGCCCGCTCCCGCCGCAATAGCGAGCTCACCACGAAGGGCGGCCTCCGCCTCCGCCTCGACCTCGACCGGACGACGGTGCTGGAGGACGGCGACGCGGTGCGCCTGGAGGACGGCCGCCTGGTGCGCATCCTCGCCGCCAGCCAGGCCCTGCTCGCGGTCACGGCCGAGAACCCGGTCCGGCTCACCCGCCTCGCCTGGCAGCTCGGCAGCAACCATGTCCAGGCCGAGGTGACCGCCGACGCGCTCTACGTCCTCGACGACCCGGTGGTGGCGGAGCTGATCCGCGGCCAGGGTTGCACCGCGACCGCGCTCCAGCGCCCGTTCCGCCCCGAGAAGGAGGCGGCGGCCCACGACCACAGCACCTGCGGGCACGACCACCATCACCACGGGCACGACCACGGGCACGAGCCCCACGCCCACGGCCATGACCATCACGGCCACCATGATCACGCCCATGACCACGGGCATCACGATCACGCCGGCCACGGCCATGGGCACGACCACCAGCACCACGATCACGGGCATGTCCACGGCCCGAACTGCAAGCACGGCCACTGATCGCGGGTCGCCCGCTGCCCCGCGCGGATCGGCCTTCCCCGGTCGCTCCCCGCCGGGACGGGGCGAGTTGCCCTTCGTTCCGTCTCGCCCGCATGCGACTTCAATTATTTGTGCAGTGCGAAATCAAGTCGGCCGCGAAGTCTTAAGCCGTACTTAAGCCCGGCGTCATAACTTCCGGTCCCGGTGACAAGCAGACCCGGGTTCACGGTCCGATGACGATCAAGGCGCGCCTCCTCTGCGGCTTCTCGGTGATGCTGGCGCTGACCGCCGGCGTCGCCGCCTCGGGCTGGGTCAGCCTCTCGGGCTTCGCCCAGCGCGTGGACACCGCGAACGCCGCGCAGGTGCTCGCGGGGCGCGTCGGCGACCTCGCGCTCGCCGCCGAGCGCTCGCTGCACGACGCGACCGGCCGGGGGGAGGGAGCGGTGACCGACGGCCTCGCGCGGGTCCGCGCCGGCTTCTCCGCCGTTCCGGGCGCGGAGGCGATGGCCCGCGGCACCGACGCCTTCGCGCGCACCCGCACGGCCTACGCCGCCGAGCAGGAGCGCAAGGCGCGGGTCCAGGCCGAGCACCTGCGCCTGATCGAGGACCTGCAGGGCGCGGCCGGCCGGATCGGCGCGGCGCAGAAGGCCCGCCTGGCGGCGGCGAGCCAGGCGCTCCAGGAGAGCATCGAGGCGCTCAAGGAAGCCGCCACCGCCGGCTCGCTCGCGGGCTCGGCGGTCCGCGGCGCCCTGGAGATGCGCAACAGCGAGCAGGCTCCGGGCGGCGACCGGGCGTCGGTCGCCGAGCGCTACCGCCTCCTGTCAGGGATTCTGAAGCGTCTCGCCGGGCAGGACGCGATGCGGGTTCCGGCCAAGGCGGCGGTCGACGCCCTCGACGACTACTTCGACGCGGTCGACTTAGGCCCGGAGGAGGCGGGACGGGCGGAGACGATCACCAAGGCCTTCACCGCCATCATGGCGGCCCTGCGCGAGGTCGAGCAGGTCCAGAGCGATGCCGGTGCCGCCGTCCAGGCCCGCCTGCGGGCGGAGCAGGACCGGGTCGAGCAGGCGGCCGCCCTGCTGAGCGCCAGCGCGGAGGCGCTCGACGCCGCGAAGTCGCTCCAGATCGCCGAGATCGCCCTGTTCTCGGCCCGGGACGAGGGCGCGGCGGTCGTCGCCAGCGCCGACGCGCTGACGAAGGCGGTCGAGACGATCCACCGCGTCGAGACCGATCCGGCCGCGCGCCGGTCGATCGAGGAGCTGATCGCCAAGGTGCGGGACATCAAGGGCCAGGTTCCGGGGATCGTCCAGGCGAACGGCGCGCAGGCCGCGATCCTCGGCGAGCGCGACGGGCACCTGAGCACCCTCGTCACCGCCGCCCGTCAGGCCGGCGACGGCGAGCTCGCCCGGATCGGGTCCGAGCGCCGCGCCGCCGAGATCCTGCTCCTCGTCGGCGTCGCGCTCGCCGCCTCCCTCGGCATCGCGGCGGCGTTGTGGCTCGCCCGCGGCATCGTGCGGCCGATCGGGCAGCTCGCCGCCGCGATGCGGGCGCTCGCCGCCGGCGACCTCTCCGCCGCGGTCCCGGCCCGGGAGCGGCGCGACGAGATCGGCGCCATGGCGCGGGCGGTCGGCGTCTTTCGGGACGCCCTCGTCGCCAAGGCGCGGAGCGACGCGGACGCCGCCGAGGCCGCCCGGACGGAGGCCGGGCGGGCGGCCCGCCTCGGCACGCTGACCGCGGGCTTCGAGGACACGATGGCCTCCTCGACCCGGGGCCTGGCCCAGGCCGCGGACACGATGCAGGAGACGGCGGCCTCGATGTCGGCGGCGGCGGCGCGCACCAACGCCCGCTCGGCCGAGGTCGCGGAGGCCGCCGAGCGCACCTCGGCCAATGTCGAGACGGTCGCCGCCGCGACAGAAGAGATGGCGATCTCGATCCGCGAGATCGCCCGCCAGGTCGCGCACTCGGCGGGCATCGCGACGAACGCCGTCGGGCGCGCCCGGGAGACCGATGCGGTCATCGCGGCGCTCGCCGCCGGCGCCGAGCGCATCGGCGAGGTCGTGGTCCTGATCCAGGGCATCGCCGGGCAGACCAACCTCCTGGCGCTCAACGCCACGATCGAGGCGGCGCGGGCCGGGGAGGCGGGCCGCGGCTTCGCGGTCGTCGCGGCCGAGGTCAAGCAGCTGGCCGGCCAGACCGCGAAGGCCACGGAGGAGATCGGCGACCAGATCGCCCGCATCCAGGGCGCGACCCGCGAGGCCGTGGCGGCCTTGAGCGCGATCGGCGGGGTGATCGGCGAGATGTCCGAGATCGCCACGGGCATCACCGCCGCCATGGAGCAACAGGGCGCGGCGACCCAGGAGATCGCCCGCAACGTCGGCGAGGCGGCGCAGGGGACGCAGGTGGTCTCGACCGGCATCCGCGACGTGCGCCGCGACGCCGAGGGCGCCGGTGCGGCCGCCGCCCGCGTGCTCGCCGCCGCCGAGGCCTTGGCCGGCACCGCGACGGGCCTGCGCGGGGAGGTGGACGCGTTCCTGGGGGGCGTGAAGGCGGCCTGAGGATCAGGCTCGGACCGGTGAAGCCGCCGCGCGTGGGATCGGTGCGGGATTTCGGCAAATTGGCGAACTGATACGATGTCCGGGAGATTCCTTCCGGACATCGTATCGCAAGCCCGCGCGGTGAAGCCGCTGGCTTCACACGCCTGAGCGAAGCCGATTTCCGCATTGCGTAAGCGATCCGGCAGGATCGCCTGAAGCAATCACTCGGAAATCGAATGACATGTCCCCTCCGTCCGACACACCCATTCTCGACCGCCTGCTCGCCGTCGCGGAGGAGGCGGCCGTCCTCGCCCTGGAGCATTGGGAGCGTGGCGTGTCCGTGACCCACAAGGAGGTGGGCCTCGGCCAGGCGCTGACCGAGGCGGACCTCGCGGTCAGCCGTCTGATGCATGCCCGTTTCGGTCCCCGCCTCATCGAGGAGGAGACCGTCGATCGACTCGGCTACGACCAGGCCGAGCGGCTGCTGAGCGAGGACCAGTGGACGTTCGTGGGCGATCCCATCGACGGAACGAAGCCGTACGCCGCCGGGCTGGCGAGCTGGGGCACGATGGTGGCGGCCTGCCGGTCCGGCTGGCCCCGGGCGGGCGTCATGAGCCTGCCCGCCTGGTTCGACGACCGGTCCGATCCGTTCGCGGTGCGGCGCGCTGCCGATCAGCGCGGGCTTCTCCTCGCGGCGGTGGATGGCGTGGCGTACTGGGCCCCGACACGCGCGGGGAGGCGGACGCGGGCGCTCCAGCGCCTGCAGCGACCGGATCGCCTCACGCATCACGTCGGATGGCTGCCCGTCGCGGCCCAGCGCTACACGCTCGACTACGAGCAGGGATTCTTCCCGTGGAGCGAGAGCAGCGCTGTGTCCGATGCCGCGCTTCTCGCTTTGGGGCGGATCGATGCCACCTGCCTCAATCACATGCTCTGGGACGCGGCGGCGATCCTGCCGGTTCTCGAAGCGCTCGGATTCGGATTGTACCGCTGGCCGGATCTCGCGCCTCCGCCTGCTCGGCTCATCGAGGTGTTCGATCGCACGTTCTCGGGCCATGACGCGCTCTGGCTCGTGTGCCGCGATCTCGCGGCGGCACGGGCGCTCGCCCGAGCCGTGTGTCCGTCGGGGCCGGTGCGGCGGGGCTCTCCGGACTGATCACGCTCCGCCTGGATCGCGGCCTGAAGAGCGGGCCCGCGAGCCGGGCGCGACCGAGCGGCGGCTCACTGCCTGGAACGACGGCAGGCGATGCGGCATAACGGTCGCCATGATGGCTGACACGATCAATGGCGCCGGCGACGGCAGCGCCTGGCGGTTTTCCGTGGCCCCGATGATGGACTGGACGGATCGCCACTGCCGGGCGTTCCACCGCACCCTCTCGGCCCGGGCGCTCCTCTACACCGAGATGGTGACGACCGGCGCGGTGCTGCACGGGCCGCGGGAGCGGCTGATCGGCTTCGATGCGGCCGAGCACCCGGTGGCGATCCAGCTCGGCGGGTCGGATCCGGGCGACCTCGCGGCGGCGGCGCGCATCGCCGAAGAGTTCGGCTACCGCGAGGTGAACCTCAATGTCGGCTGCCCCTCCGACCGGGTGCAGGACGGGCGCTTCGGCGCCTGCCTGATGCGCGAGCCGGCCCTCGTCGGCGAGTGCGTCGCCGCCATGAAGGCCGCGGTCGCGGTGCCGGTGACGGTGAAGTGCCGCATCGGCGTGGACGACCAGGATCCGGAGGCGGCGCTCGACGCCTTGACCGCTGCGGTACGGGCGGCAGGGGTCGACGCGCTCATCGTGCATGCCCGCAAGGCCTGGCTCAAGGGGTTGTCGCCGAAGGAGAACCGGGACATCCCGCCCCTCGATTACGGCCGGGTCCACCGTCTCAAGCGCGCGAATCCCGACCTGCCGGTCGCCCTCAACGGCGGCCTGCAGGACCTGGCCGCCGCGAAGGCCGAGCTGGAGCCGCGGGACGGTCTCGCCCTCGACGGGGTGATGCTCGGCCGCGCGGCCTATGCGGAGCCGGCCCTGCTGCTCGGCGTCGATCCGGACTTGTTCGGGGCGCCGGCGCCGGTGGCCGATCCCTTCGCGGCGGTCGAGGCCTACGAGCCGTATATCGCGGCGCGGCTCCAGGAGGGCGTGCGCCTGCACGCCATGACCCGGCACATGCTCGGCCTGTTCAACGGCCGCCCGGGCGCGCGGCCGTATCGCCGCCACCTCTCGGTCGCCGGCACCCGTCCCGACGCGGGCCTGCACACCCTGCGCGAGGCGGTGGCACTCGTGTCCCGTGAGACGTCCTGCCGCGAGCCGGCGAGCGCCGCCGCCTGAGGACGGCATTCCGGCGCAAGCGATCCCCCGGCGAAGTCTTGTGAGATTTCGCCGGGGGATCGCTGTCGCGCCTCAGCTTGGCAGCCGGGCGCTCCGCGGGCATGTTCGCCAGCGAACAGGCGCGCCCGAGGGTTGGACGGACCGGATGATCGCACTCGACGACGGCGCCGCGGGCCCGCTCGGCGCCCATTTCGACGGGCGCGGGGTCAATTTCGCGCTGTTCTCCGCCCATGCCACGGCGGTGGACCTGTGCCTGTTCGACCCGACCGGCCGGGTCCAGACCGACGTGGTCCGCCTGCCGCGGCGCACCGACGACGTCTGGCACGGCTACCTCTCGGGCGTGCTGCCCGGGCAGCTCTACGGCTACCGGGTGCACGGCCCCTGGGAGCCGGCGCGCGGCCACCGCTTCAACCCGCACAAGCTCCTGATCGACCCCTATGCCCGCGAGCTGCACGGCCGCGTGCGCTGGCACGACGCGCTCTACCCCTATCGCCGCGGCAGCCACCGCGAGGACGTGCTCGACCGGCGCGACAGCGCCCCGATGATGCCGAAGGGCGTCGTCACCGCGCCCGAGGCGCCGGTCCACGACGATCCGCCTCTGCGCCACCCCCTCGTCGACAGCGTGATCTACGAGGCCCATGTCCGGGCCCTGACCCAGACCCACCCGGACGTGCCTTTGCCCTGGCGCGGCTCCTACGCGGCGCTCGGCCACCCGGCGATCGTCGATCACCTCGTGCGCCTCGGCGTCACGGCGATCGAATTGCTGCCGATCCAGGCCTTCGTCGACGACCGCTTCCTGGTCGAGAAGGACCTGACGAATTTCTGGGGCTACTCGCCGCTCAACTACTTCTCGCCCGAGCCGCGCTATCTCGGGCCGGCGGGGACGGCGGGGCTCAAGGCCGCGATCCGCCAGCTCCACGCCGCCGGCATCGAGGTGCTGATCGACGTCGTCTACAACCACACCTGCGAGGCCGACCATACCGGCCCGAGCCTGTCGTTCCGCGGCATCGACAATGCCAGCTACTACAAGCTGAACCCCGACGATCCGCGCCGCGACATCGACTGCACCGGCTGCGGCAACACCCTCGACGTGGCGGTGCCGCGGGTGATGCAGATGGTGCTCGATTCCCTGCGCCACTGGGTCGGGACCTACCGGATCGACGGGTTCCGCTTCGACCTCGCCTCGAGCCTCGCCCGCGCGCCCCACGATTTCAGCCCCCGCGCCGCGGTGCTCCAGGCGATGGCGCAGGACCCGCTCCTGTCGCGGGTCAAGCTCATCGCCGAGCCGTGGGACATCGGCATGGGCGGCTACCAGCTCGGCGGGTTCCCGATCGGCTGGAGCGACTGGAACGACCAGTTCCGCGACGCGGCCCGCGGCTTCTGGCGCGGCGATGCCGGCCAGCTGCCGAAGCTGACGCAAGGCTTGACCGGCTCGAAGGAGATTTTTTCCGCCTCCGGCCGGGGCCCTTCGGCCAGCATCAACTTCATCGCCTCGCATGACGGCTACACGCTGGCCGACGTGGTCGCCTACGAGGAGAAGCACAACGAGGCCAACGGCGAGGGCAACCGCGACGGCCACGGCCACAACGTCTCGCGCAACTACGGCGTCGAGGGGCCGACCGACGATCCCGCGATCCTGGCCGTGCGGGCGCGCCAGAAGCGCAACCTGCTCGCCACGATCCTGCTCGCGCAGGGCGTGCCGATGCTGCTGATGGGCGACGAGCGCTCGCGCAGCCAGGGCGGCAACAACAACGCCTATTGCCAGGACAACGCCACCTCCTGGGTCGACTGGGAGACCGATCACGGCGATCCGAGCCTGACCGCCTTCGTGCGCAACCTGCTCGCCCTGCGTCGCGACCATCGGGCCCTGCGGCGGCGAAAATTCCTCACCGGCGAGACCGTGGCCTCGGGAGGCCTGAGGGACGTGCACTGGCTCTCGCCCTGCGGCGCCGAGATGGATGACGGCGCCTGGGGCGACGGCGAGCGCCGGGCCTTCGGCATGCAGATCGGCAACGACGCGCCCGACGGGCGGCGCCTCCTGATCCTCGCCAATGCGGGGGAGGCGGCTCTGGACTTCCGGCTCGCCCCGGTGATCGGCGGGCCGTGGACGCCGCTCTTCGACACGACGGCGGCGGATGGCCGGCCGGCGGGGCGGGAGAGCGTCAAGGCCGGTGGGATGGTGCGGCTGCCGGAGCGGGCGCTCTTGGTGCTGGCGCGGAACGCGGGGCGAGGAGCGAAGGTGGTCTCGACATAGGTGCAGGCTTGCGCGGCCTGCTCGAAGTTTTGAATGGGATCATCCCGTCTGGAACGACAGATATCTCTTCATCATAAATCCCACCCGGGACCTCAGGATGAGGTCCCGGGTGGGATGAAGCTCGAATGAGCCGAAGCAGTTTTCACCCCGCCGCCAGCCGCTTGCGCTGCACCTTGCCGTTCGGGGTCCGCGGCAGCGTCTCCAGGAAGACGACCTCGCGCGGGCACTTGTAGGCGGCGAGCCGCTCGCCGCACCAGGCCAGCAGCGCCTCCCGCTGCGGCGCGGCGTCCGGTTTCGGCACCACGAAGGCGGCGATCACCCGCACGTCGTCGCGGACGGACAGCTCCGTCACCGCCACTTCCTGCACGTCGGGATGGGCGATCAGCACGCTCTCCACCTCGTTCGGCGACACCCGGTAACCGAAGGCGTTCATGATGTCGTCGTTGCGGCCCTCGAACCAGACGTAGCCGTCCGCATCCAACGAGGCGAGGTCGCCGCCGGTGAACCACTCCCCCCGCATCACCGCCGCCTCCTCCTCGGGGCGGTTCCAGTAGCCGAGCATCAGGGCGGGATCCGAGCGGTGGATCGCCAGCAGCCCGACCGTGCCCGCCGGCAGCGGCTCCGGCGCGCCCTCGACGGGGAGGATCGCGACGCGCCGCCCCGGCTGCGGCCTGCCCGGCGAGCCGGGCTTGATCGGCACGAGCGGGCTCGTCGAGATGTAGGTCGAGATCTCGCTCATCCCGAGCGCCTCGTAGAGCGGCGTGCCGGTCGCCTCCCGCCACTCGGCGAGGAGCTGGGGCGAGAGCGCCTCGCCCGCCGTGATGCCGTGGCGCAGGGACGAGAGGTCGTGGGTGGAGAGATCCGCGTATTTGAGGATCTGGCGATAGAGGCTCGGCACCGCCGCGAACAGGGTGGCGCGGTGGCGGGCGATCAGCGCCGGCCACAGGGCGGGATCGCGCCGGCCGTTATAGAGCACCGTGGTGGCGCCGCGCGCCCAGGGATCCTGGATGCCGACCCCGAGGGTGTAGGTCCAGTTCATGGTGCCGGCATGCAGCACCACGTCGTCCTCGCGCAGGCCGAGCCAGAAATCGTGCATCGGCCGCCGGCCCCAGACGGCACGGTGGGCGTGCAGCACCCCTTTCGGCCGGCTGGTGGTGCCGGAGGTGTAGACCAGCGTCGCCGGATCGTCGGCGGCGGTGTCGGCGTAATCCTCGAGCGGCGCTCCCTCGCGCAGGCGGGCGATGTCGTCGCGGCGCAGCACGATCCGGCCGCGGCAGGCCTCCGGATCGAGGGGGCACTCGTCGGCGGCGGCGATCACCGCGGCGCCGGAATCCTGCATCAGGAACGCCGCCTCGCCGGCGGTGAGCTGGGGCGAGGAGGGCTGCGCCACCAGCCCGGCGGCCAGAGCCGCGAAGTAGGTGATCACGTAATCCGCGTCGTTGCCCATGCGGATCATCACCCGGGCGCCCGCCGGCAGGCCGAGCCCGCGAAAACCCGCCGCGACGCCGCGGACCGCCCGGTCGACTTGCGTGAAGGTCATGACGTCGGTCCGGCCGTGATCGCCGACCATGATCAGCGCCGGCTTGTCGCCCCGCTCCCGGGCATTGGCCTCCAGGCAGTAGCGGGCGCCGTTGAAGCGGGGCGGCTGGCGGTCGTCGGGCAAGGGGCGGCTCCGGATCCTGGGGTCCGGGCCTGTGCTAGCGCGGGGGCGGGGGGAGTGGCCAGAGGCTCCAGGCCAGCCCTGCCACGCAGGGCAGGATGGTCGCGCCTTCGTCTTACGACGAGCGCGGCACGAGCTTCACCGCCCCGCTCCCGGCATCGTACGACACCCCGCGATAGAAGCAGTCCCGCCGCCCGGTATGGCAGCAGCCGCCGTCGCCGCCGACGCGCACGCGCAGGAGCAGCGCGTCCTGGTCGCAATCGACCCGCATCTCGACGAGGGTCTGGACCTGCCCGCTGGTGGCGCCCTTGTGCCAGAGCTCGGACCGCGAGCGCGACCAGTACCAGACCTCGCCGGTGGCGAGCGTGCGGGCGAGCGATTCGGCGTTCATGTGGGCGAGCATCAGCACCGCGCCCGAATCGGCATCGACCGCCAGCGCGGTGATCAGCCCGTCCGGGCCGAAGCGCGGGGTGAAGGTCTCGCCCTCCTCCAGCGCGCGCTTGTCGCCGGGGGCCTCGAAGGTGGGGAGGGGGTTCATCGCCGGTCGCGGACCAGGGTGAGGAAGCGGACCTGCTCGGTCGGGTCCTGCTTGAACACGCCGGTGAACTGGGTGGTGATGGTCGAGACGCCGGATTTCTGCACGCCGCGCATCGCCATGCACAGGTGCTCGGCCTCCACCATCACGGCGACGCCGCGGGGATGCAGCACCGAATCGATCGTCTCGGCGATCTGGGCCGTCATCGTCTCCTGCGTCTGGAGCCGGCGTGCGAAGGCGTCGACCACGCGGGCGAGCTTCGACAGGCCGACGACGCCGCGCCTGGGGTAATAGGCGATGTGGGCCCGTCCCATGAACGGCACCATGTGGTGCTCGCAATGGGAGTGGAAGGCGATGTCGCGCACCAGCACGATGTCGTTGTAGCCCTCGACCTCCTCGAACACCCGGTCGAGGATGGCGTCCGCGTCCTGGCGGTAGCCGCCGAAGATCTGCTCGTAGGCCTTGACCACGCGCTGCGGCGTCTCGAGCAGGCCCTCGCGCTCCGGGTCGTCGCCGGCCCAGCGCAGGAGGGTGCGCACGGCGGCCTCGGCCTCCTGGCGGGTCGGGCGCTCGGTGACGCGCTCCGGCCGGGGGGCGTCGCTGCGCTTGTCGGCCGCCTCCGGGGCCCGGACCGACAAGGACTTCAGCACCGCATCCATCACGCCTCCAAGATCAGGGCCGCCCCGCAGGGAGAGCCATGCCGGGACTCGAGATGCGCCCCGATCCGGCCGCGCCTCGCGCCGCCGGGCAACCGTGCCTATATCGGGAATCCGCCCGGCGCACGCAATGCGCCGGGCGCGCAGCAGGTCACCGCGTTCTCAAGCTCATCCTTCCGTCAAGCCAAAGTCAGACCCGTCCGGTCAAGCCCGATTCGTCCGTCCCGCGGCCCCTCTCGTCCAAAGTACGAATGCCATGCTCGACGACATCTACAACGCCCGCATCCTCGCCCTCGCGGCGGACATCCCCCGCCTCGGCCGGTTGCCGGCGCCGGCGGCGAGCGCGTCCAAGCACTCGAAGCTGTGCGGCTCGACCGTGACGGTCGACCTCGTCACCGAGGGCGACACGGTCACCGACTTCGCCCACGACGTGAAGGCCTGCGCGCTCGGCCAGGCCGCCTCCTCGCTGATGGCCCGCCACGTGGTCGGCGCCAGCGCCGAGGAGCTGCGCTGCTTGCGCGAGACGGTGCGGCGGATGCTGAAGGAGAACGGCCCGGTGCCGAAGGGAAAATTCGCCGATTTCGCGGTGCTGGCGCCGGTGCGGGACTTCAAGGCGCGTCACGCCTCGACGCTGCTCACCTTCGACGCGGTGGTCGATGCCCTCGATCAGGTCGCGGCCAAGAAAGAAGCGGTGCCGGCATGAGCCCGGCTCGCCGCGCGGCGCATCTCGCCATCCGCGGCTACCAGCTGAGCCTGTCGGGCCTCGTCGGGCGCCAGTGCCGGCACTGGCCGTCCTGCTCGGCCTATGCCGACGCGGCGATCCAGCGCCACGGCCTCTGGGCCGGCGGCTGGATGGGCTTCGCCCGGATCTGCCGCTGCGGCCCGTTCGGCACCCACGGCATCGACCTCGTCCCCGAGGCGCCGCCCGCCGGTGCCGCCTGGCACCGGCCCTGGGCCTATGGCCGCTGGCGCGGGGTCAACGCCCCGCCGCCGCTCTGCGAGGGTGTCGAGGGCTGAGCGCGAAGCCGCGCGACTGTGTCTGACATGTCCCGCGTTTCGCTGGTATACGGCGCCGGTCCGGTGCGCGGCCATCAGCCCCGCGGCCTTGGGCCCGCCGGACGCCGTCCACCACCCGGCTTACCTGCACCGTGCGCAGGAGTGAGCCCCGAGGAGCCTTTAGAAGTCCCATGCCGATCCTGACATTTCCCGATGGCGCCACGCGGTCCTACGACGGCGCCGTGACCGGCCGCGCCGTCGTCGAGGGCATCGCCAAGTCGCTGGCCAAGCGCACGGTCGCGATGGCCCTCGACGGCACCGTCCGCGACCTCGACGACACGATCGCCGAGGACGTCCGCATCGAGTTCCTCGACCGCACAGACCCGCGGGCGCTGGAGCTGATCCGGCACGATTGCGCCCACGTGCTCGCGGAGGCCGTGCAGTCGCTGTGGCCGGAGACGCAGGTCACGATCGGCCCGGTGATCGAGAACGGCTTCTACTACGACTTCCACCGCGAGACCCCGTTCTCGCCGGACGACTTTCCGGCGATCGAGGCGCGGATGCGCGAGATCATCGCCCGCGATGCCCCCTTCACCAAGGAGGTCTGGGCCCGCGACGACGTCCGCAAGCTGTTCGAGGAGAAGGGCGAGGCGTTCAAGGTCGAGCTCGTCGACGCGATCCCGCCGGGGGAGGACCTGCGCCTCTACCGCCAGGGCACGTGGTTCGACCTCTGCCGCGGCCCGCACATGACCTCGACGGGCAAGGTCGGCGCCGCCTTCAAGCTGATGAAGGTGGCGGGCGCCTATTGGCGCGGCGATTCGACGAAGCCGATGCTGAGCCGGATCTACGGCACGGCCTGGGCCAATCAGGCCGATCTCGACGCCTATCTCAACCGCCTCGCCGAGGCCGAGCGCCGCGACCACCGCAAGCTCGGCCGCGAGATGGACCTCTTCCACTTCCAGGAGGAGGGGCCGGGCGTGGTGTTCTGGCACCCGAAGGGCTGGACGCTGTTCCAGTCCCTCATCGCCTACATGCGCCGGCGCCTGAAGGGCGACTACGCCGAGGTGAACGCGCCCCAGATCCTCGACAAGGCGCTGTGGGAGACCTCCGGTCACTGGGACTGGTACCGGGAAAATATGTTCGTCACGAAGACCGAGGACGAGCGCGTCTTCGCGATCAAGCCGATGAACTGTCCCGGCCACGTGCAGATCTTCAAGCACGGGCTGAAGTCCTACCGCGACCTGCCGCTGCGCCTGGCCGAGTTCGGTTCGGTCTCGCGCTACGAGCCCTCGGGCGCCCTGCACGGGCTGATGCGGGTGCGCGCCTTCACGCAGGACGACGCCCACGTCTTCTGCACGGAGGACCAGCTCGCCGCCGAGTGCCTGAAGATCAACGACCTGATCCTCTCCACCTACGCCGATTTCGGCTTCGACGAGATCGTGGTGAAGCTCTCGACGCGGCCGGAGAAGCGCGTCGGCTCGGATGCGCTGTGGGATCACGCCGAGGAGGTGATGACCCGGGTGCTCGCCCAGATCGAGGAGCAGTCCGGCGGCCGGATCAAGACCGCGATCAACCCGGGCGAGGGCGCCTTCTACGGGCCGAAATTCGAGTACGTGCTGCGCGACGCCATCGGGCGCGACTGGCAATGCGGCACGACGCAGGTCGACTTCAACCTGCCGGAGCGGTTCGGCGCGTTCTTCGTCGATGCCGACGGGCAGAAGAAGACCCCGGTGATGGTCCACCGCGCGATCTGCGGCTCGATGGAGCGCTTCACCGGCATCCTGATCGAGCATTTCGCCGGCCACTTCCCGCTCTGGCTGGCGCCGTTGCAGGTGGTCGTCGCGACGATCACCGGCGAGGCCGATCCCTATGCCCGCGAGGTCCTGAAGGCGGCGGACGCGATGGGCCTGCGGGCCGAGGCCGATCTTCGCAACGAGAAGATCAACTACAAGGTCCGCGAGCATTCTCACGCCAAGGTGCCGGTGATGCTGGTCGTCGGCCGCAAGGAGGGCGAGGAGCGCACCGTCTCGATCCGCCGCCTCGGCAGCCCGCAGAGCCGCACCCTGCCGCTCGACCAGGCCTTGGCCGAGCTGGTGGCCGAGGCGACCTTCCCGGATCTGCGCCGGGCGGACGCGGTGGCCGCCAGCGTGCCGAGCGAAGGCGTGACGCTCGACGGGCAGCACGAGGACACGCCGGTGCCGTAGGGCGGAGCAACGAGACCGGCCTCGGGGCCGGTCTCGATGTGTATCACGAGCCCGCGACGGCGGAGCTTTGCTCCGCACGCTTGAGCGAAGCCGAAATCCGCATTGCGAAAGCGATCCAACAGGATTGCCTGAATCAATCAGTCGGATTTCGTATGGACCGTCCTGTCGTGGACCGCGTGCGCGACGCTGCTCGGGTTCAGGCTCCGCCGATCTGACCCGGAACGACACGGGAGAATGACTCCCCACGGAGCCGGCAGGCGCGCTCTTGCGCGATCCCAACGCGGTCCCGGGCCGAGCGCCCGGCATCGCGTTCTGCGGGCATGATCAAAATCTCCTACCTTCCCCTGCTGTCGTAGGTTTGTTTCGCAAAATAGCGCGAAGATTGGAATTTTATCTCGGGATCTTTGTGTCAATAATCCAGGGTAAACAATATCTTGGATGAAATTGGCAGTTCCTGCATGCGAATGTTGTTATCGCTCATCTCCCTTCTGGGGTTTGTCGGCTCGCTGAGCGCTGCCGGAGCGGAGACGATCAAGGTCGGCGCCACCTCCGGCCCGCATGCCGAGGTCCTCGAGGCCGCCGCCAAGGTCGCCGCGCGCGAGGGACTGACGGTCCGGATCGTCGAGTTCAACGACTACATCCAGCCGAATGCAGCCCTCGCGGCCGGCGATCTCGACGCGAACAGCTACCAGCACCGGCCGTTCCTGCAAGCGCAGCTCGATGCCCGCGGCTACGACATCGTTCCCGTCGGACGCACGGTCCTGTTCCCGATCGCCGTCTATTCCAAGAAGTACAAAAAGATCGAAGATTTGCCGAAAGGGGCTCTGATCAGCATCGGGAGCGACCCGGCCAACGAAGCGCGCAGCCTCATCCTGCTCCAGGAAGCCGGCCTGCTGACGCTTCGCCCCGGCTCCGAGTCCAAGGCGACACCGCTTGACATCGTCGGGAATCCCAAGGGCTTCCGGTTCAAGGAGCTCGAGGCGGCCCAGCTCGTGCACGCCCTCGACGACGTCGATGCCTCGGTGGTGAATGCCAACTACGCTCTTCTCGCCGGTCTCAACCCGCAGCGCGACTCGATCCTCCTCGAGAAGCCGCAATCGCAGTACGTCTGCGAGATCGTCGTTCGCAAGAAGGACCGGGACGCGCCCTGGGTGAAGAAGCTGGTGTCGTCCTATCAGTCGGACGAGGTCAGGAGCTTCGTGGAGAAGCGGTTCCCCGGCGCCGGATTCGCCGGCTGGTGAGGCGGCGTCATGGTCCATCTGTGGAAAGCGCCGGCACCGACCGTCAAGGGCGCGGCAATCGGCTTCGTCGGCACCGTGTGGCGCGACGAGGTGATCCGCGGCGGCGCACCGAACGACGTGCGCGTCTACCGGGTGTCGTTCGAACCGGGATCGCGAACGGCCTGGCACACCCATCCGTCATGGCAGATCCTCCATGTCCTCTCGGGATGGGGCAGGGTGCAGACACGGGGCGGCGAGCTGCTGACCATCGGCCCGGGCGACACGGCCTGGATCGCTGCGGAGGAGGACCATTGGCATGGCGCGAGCCCGGACCACCACTTCGTCCATCTCGCGATCCACGAGGCGCTCCCCGACGGCCGTGAGGTCGACTGGCGGGAGCACGTGCGAGAGGAGGACTATCGGTAACCCCTCGCACTGCCCGGCCCGGGCATTCAGGGCGGCTCGGACGCCGACGGTCCGGGTCGCCTGCCAGCGCCAAGCCGGCCGAGGAACAGGCGAGTCCCCTTGTGGTCGCCGGTCGGAGGCGTCGATGCGCCTCCGACCGATCCGGGCCGCCCTCGGCGGCCCTCGTCCCGTCTCGGCCTGCTTGAGCGTGACGCCATGCTCGCGGTCGTCTAGGCGCGCCGGCACCGTCGCAACCTCGTCCTCGGCAAGGCCTCGCGGCAGGCGCTTGACGGCATCGCGGTCGATCCGGAGGCGCAGGAGACGCGCCGCCCGGCGGCGGTGGCCTTGTTCCTCGTAGGCGTCCGTCCCCCTACTGGGTCAGCCTCGCCATCTTGAGCGCCTGGTCGAACATCGCGTTCAGCGCGGCGGTGATCTTGTCCGGACCGTCGGCGGTGGTGAAGTAGCCCGGCGAGGCGCAGTCCTGGAGCGGCTTGGCCAGTGTCGGGCTGAAGGCGTTGACCTTGTTGTTCTCCGTGGCGACGGTGCCGCCCTTGTCGGTGAAGACGATCTGGTTGTAGGGGATGTAGAGAACCGAAATCGTCGCGCCGGCGGCCTTCAGGGCATCGCAGTTCTTCGGGTCGATCTGACTTGGCTGCGAGCCGTCCCACCAGGCATTGCCGTACCCCGGGAAGCTCGACGGACTGCCCGGATAGGCGTACTTGCCGTTCGCGTTGACGAAGAAGTGCTGCCCGTTCTGCATCCCGTCGGTGACGAGGAACACGAACGGCTTGCGGCTCGTGCTGGTCGAGCCGTCGCCGAAGCCGTTCAAGGTGACGATTCCCTTCATCTGCGGGAACGCGACCTTGAAATGGGTGCCGCCCGAGCCGGTGCCGGTGGTCGGATCGCCGGGCGAGTTGAGCTGCGTCGTGCCGGTATCGAGGAGGTTGGTGAAGGCGAGCGGCCATGCCATTCCGCATTGGGCCGAGGTCTTCAGAGCGGTCACGTCGTTGGTCAGGCTCGCGAGGGTCGCGAGCTGATTGATGAACGGATAGATGCCGATCCGGTACTGGTTCGGTACCACCGGCGCTGCGGCCCGCTGCAGCAGCGCGCAGACGGCGTTGTTCACCGCGTCCGAGCGGAGCTGGATCTTGCCGGCGGCCAAACCCCAGCCCTTATTGCCGGGGAAGTGGCAGGCGAACTGGCAGTTCTGCTTGTAATCGCCGTACATGTCGTCGTTGTTCTGCGCGAGCTGGGTCATGCCACTCGCGGTCGACGGCAGGCCCATCGAGCCCGACACGTCGACCATCAGGTAGAAGTCCAGGTAGCTCGGCAGGTCGGCGGACGCCTTGGACGTGTTGGCGATCGTGGTGGTCGGGACCCTGAACAGCTTCGCGAAGCTGTTCTGGACGATCGCCGAGTAGGTGACGGTGGCGGTGATCGTCTGGCCCGAGATGTCGACGGCCGGCGTCGACAGCGTCACGCTCGAAAGCGGCACGCTGCCGGTATTGACCTTGAAGGTGTTGACGGCCTGCGCCACCCCCGCGGCTTTCGCCTTGTCGAGGACGCCGCTCTGCGACGAGTTGGCGGCGACGTAGGCCTTGGCCGTCACCACGGCGGCGAGCGCCGACGCATCCGCCGCCCGGTCGAGCCGCGCGCGGTTGGTGATCGCCATGCCGTAATCTACCCCGAGCCCGACGAGGCCGACGATCGGGATCAGGCTGAGCCCGAAGATGATGCCGATGCCGCCGTCGCGGTCCCGCATCAGCGATGCCAGCGCGGCGGTGAGCCGGGATGCGCGGGTCAGGGACATTTCGTGGCGATTCCGTCGTTGCCGGTGGTGTCGTAGTCGATCAGCGGGGCGTAGCGCGGCTGGACGTAGGCCGAACGCTTGATGTCGAACGAGGGCAGGTACCGCGCCCCGAAGGTCGGCGTGAAGGTGAACACCGCGTCGATCACCACCACCGAGGCGGGGCCGTAGAGGGAGCGCGGCAGGGTCGTCGGGGACGCGGCCGCATTGTTGTCGGCCGGGATCAGCGTCGCGCCGCAGCGCCGGTAGAGCGGCCCGCTCGCCGGCTGCGTCGTGCCGGTGCTGGTCCACACCACGCCGGCGCTGTAGCAGGCGCTCTGGTCGGTCGGGTCCGCGCAGGTCGCGGCGGTCGGCTTGAACTGGATGCTGGCGTAGTTGATCGTGATGACCTGCCACCACTGCTTGCCCTGGCGCTTGGCCTCGCTCATCAGGAACGGGAACAGCACCAGCGACGCGTCGTAGCTGAAATGCAGGTCCCACTGGTTGACGAGGCCGTTGACGGTGCTGTTGTCGGTGGGGGGCCTCGCCTGCGAGATCATCTGGCTGATCGACCGCACCACCAGATCGACCTTGCGCGACGCGTTGACGTAGGCGACGAGCTGGATGCCCCCGAGGAGCAGCACGAGGAGCATCGGCAGCACGAGCGCGAGCTCGGTGGCGGCGAGCCCGTCATCGGCCCGGCGGAAGCGCCGGATCCGGGCGAGGAGGGCGGCCCGCATCAGTACTGCTCGACGCGGAAGGCGGCGGTCGAGATCAGCAGGTAGGCCGCCTTGCCCTTGTAGGTCGTGGTGGCGTCGAGCCAGCCGGTCACGAAGGGCGGCAGAAGGGTGATCGGGTAGATGACCTGCAGGTACTGGTAGTCGCCGCGGTTGCCGAGGGAGAACTGGCCGCTGCCCGGCGTCAGGACCGGCAGCGCCAGGCCGCTCATGTCGGACTTGGCGTAGGCGTAGTAGCCCGGATTGGCGGCCGGCACGACGTACAGGTTGACGATGACGTCGCTGCAGGACATCGCCGCGGGCAGGAAGCCGCACAGCGCCTGCGTGAAGCTCGCCAGGCTGGCGGTCGAGGTCCGCTGGGTCGTGCCGATGAGGACCTGCCGCGACGCCTGCTCGGTCGCGTAGTCGAGCTTCTGACCGAAGTACAGGATCTGGGCCACGGTCATCGTGCCCACGAGGATGGCGATGAACAGCAGGCCGACCAGGCCGAACTCGACGGCCGTCGCTCCCTTCTCGTCGCGGATGAGGTCACGCACGCATCGCATGCGGCCAACGTTGCGTCGCTGGATTAAGATCCGGATAAGCCGTCGCGCGAGACTTCGGGGCTTCACCGTGACACCGGCCGCGCGCTTAATCGGGTGTTAGCCCGTTCGCCGAAAGCCGCTTCCGTCCGGGGACCGGCGCCCGGCCCCCGCACTCGATGCCGAGGCTCGCGGGGCCCGACGCTCAGGGATCCTGACGCTCAGGGGTCCTGACGCTCAGGGGTCCTTGGCGATCGCCTCGATGTCGCGGTCGACGCCGCTCTCGACCTTGAAGTCCTGGGTGTAGACCTTGCCGTCGTGGCGGGCGATCAGCTGGTACTCGCCCTCCGCCAGGGTCACCTGCGGGAAGGCGCCGATCGCCTCGCGGATCGTGTCGCCGCCCGGCGTCAGCACGCTGAAGGCGGTGCCGGCGAAGGCCTCGGTGCCGGGGGAGGCCACCAGCTTCAGGGTCACGGTGGCGGCGCGGTGGTTGAGGGTCGCGTCGGTGAGGCGCCCGTTCTCGACCTTCAGGTCGGCGCGCTGGATCGCGTTGGAATCGCCCCAGGTCGAGACGACGTGGTAGGTGCCCTCGGGCAGGCGCACCACCTCGCCGGCCTTGACGCCGTCGCGCACGAGCCGCCCCTCCGGGTTGTTGCCGATCGGCACGAAGACCGCGAAGGCGAGCTGGCTCCCTGCGATCTTCGCCTCGCCGACCGCGCCGGAGAGGCGCAGGGCCCCGGCATTGACGGTGAGCTGGTCGCTCGCCGTCCCCGGATTCAGGGTCACGCGCTTCGAGGTGCTGACGAAGCCGTAGGTCACGTTGGCGAGGTAGCTGCCCGGCGGCAGCCGGAAGGTCGGTTGCGCCTCCTCGGAGCGGGCCAGCACCACGGGCTTGCCGCCCTCCGGCCGGTCCTCGTAGATCCGCCAGGTCAGGCCGCCGCGTAGGGGCTTGGCCTCGCTGGTCAGCACCGCCCGCAAGGACAGGCTGGCCTCGGCGGGGGCCGGTGCCGGGGGCGGTCCCTGCGTCACGCCCTGCGGCGCGACGCCTTGCGCCCCGCCCGGGAGCGGGGCCGGCGCCTGCGCGAGGACAGGACTCGCCGCAAGGAAAGGACTCGCTGCGAGCGCGAGCGCCAGGGTTTTACCGAACCGCCGTCTCGCCCGCGTCATCGTCCCTCGCCAGCAATTCGCTCGCCGCCGCCACCAGGTTGTCGACCGAGAGCGGCCGGAACCGGAACTCGACCACGTGCTTGCCGGCCGGCACCTCGACCCCGCGGAAGAGCAGGTTGGTGCGCAGGATCGGGCGGCGCTCACCGTCCACCCGCGCCTGCCAGCCCGGATAGAAGATGTCGTGCAGCACCAGCACGCTGTCGCGGTCGGTCTCGACCTCCACGGTGACGACATTGCGGCGATAGGCGAGAATGGTCGCCGTGCCCGTCGCGGCGGTCACCGGCGCGGCCGGATCCTTGAGGCCGAACCCGCCCTTGATCTTCGGTACGCTGTCCTGGTCGACCAGGGCCGTCTCGCTGCCCTCGAACTCGGGCAGTTCGTCCTGGTTGAGCACGCTCTCGGAATCGACCGGGACGAGGCGGGTCGCGAGGTAGGCCCGGGGTTTGGCCGGGTCGAGGCGGTAGATCCACATCTCGCCCGAGCCGTAGAGCAGCTTGGCGCCGGTCAGCTGCGGGAAGTGCCGCGGCAGCCGCTCGGCCGGCCGGTCGAGGACGAGGTATTCGAGGCCGAGCAGGCTCGCGAGCCGCGAGCGGTAGCCGCGGAACAGGCCGGGGAACTGGCGCAGGTTCGGATCGGCGGCGTTCTCGCCGGGGCCGACGGCGCGCTCGTAGTCGGCGAGCCGCAGGGGGTTGTAGCCGATCGTGTCCTCGAGCCCGAGCACCATCGAGGCGTTCTGCCAGGCGCCGCCGAGGCCCAGGATCTCGACCCGCGGATGCTCGCCCTTGGCGTGGCGGGCGTCGAGCTCGGCTTTCAGCAGCGTCAGGCCCTGGAGCTGCTCCGGCGGCAGCTTCTGGAACACCGCGTAGCGGCCCGCCGGCTCGGCGTTGAGGGAGTTGCCGGCGTTGCGCCAGACGAGTTCCGCCCCGAGCAAAGCCACGAGGCAGGAGGCGACGAGGGCGCGCCGGCCGGGGGCCGCCCGCAGCATCGCCACCACCGCGGCGAGCGCGATGCCCGCGCCGATCAGGCCGTCGCGCAGCGCGTCCGGCAGGTGCTGGGCCTTGGCCGCGTAGGTGTAGGACACGAAGAGGATGCCACTGACGGCCGCGAGCGCGAGAGCCGGCAGGGCGAGGCGGGCGGCGCGGGCAAAGCCGATGGCGCCCGACCGGAGCCGGGGCGCGCCCTCCGTGACGTAGCGGTGGACGAGGTAGCCGGCGGTGAGCGACAGCCCGATATTGATGACGAAGGTGGCGTCGGCGGGCCGGCGGTAGAGGTCGACGCCGGGGACATGATCGAAGACCGGCGCGAAGAGCGGGGTGTAGCGCCCGAGCGCGTAGAGCGTGGCGACGCCGAGCACGACGACCGGATAGCGGATCTCCCGGGCGGCCAGCCGCCCGCCGGCGATGCCGTGCCACAGGATCAGCAGAGCCGGCAGGGTCCCGGCGAAGAGGTAGTTCACCGCCCGGTCGGTCCAGGTGTTGCCGTCCATCGATTGCCAGTCCGGACCCCAGTAATCGTAGGTCCAGCGCAGCGAACCGAACACGTCGGCGAAGAGCGCGGTGGCGAAGCTCGAGGGCGGCAGCGAGCCCATGATCGCCGCGCCGTAGCCGAAGGACGGCCGGGTCGAGGTCATCAGGAACTGCATCGTGAGGAGCGAGGGCACGGCGAGCAGCGCCCCGCCGACCACCGCCATCACGGCGAGCACGCCGATCCGCGCCCGCAGGTAGGCGAACGGCGCCGGCGCCGTGAGCACCGCGTGAGCCGCGACGCCGATCAGGCTCAGGCCGCACAGGAACGCCACCTGGTCGCGCCCCACCGTCATCACGGCGGCCACCACCGCGAAGGCGAGCCCGAAGGCGTAGGAGCGGCGGGCGAGGGCCTCCTCCAGGAGCCACCAGGCCAGCGGCACGAAGCCGTAGGAGATGATCATGCCGGTGTGCTGGAGCCGGGCCGAGGCCGAGCCGCCGAGCACGAACACCATCGCGGCCGCGACCGCGCCGGCGGCGTGCCAGCCGCGGCGGCGGAAGAGAAGCAGCGTCGCGACCGCGCCGGGAATCAGGTGGGCGAACACCACCGCGTCGAACAGTTCCATCGACGGCGACGGGTCGAGCCACGCCAAGAGCAGCATGGTCGGGGTGAAGAGGAGCGATTGCGGATCCGCGACCGAGGGGTGCCCGGCGAAGTGGTAGGGGTTCCACAGCGGCAATTCGCCGTTCGCGAGCGCCGCCCCGAGGTAGCGCAGCATCGGGTAGAAGTGGTTCTTCGAATCCCACGGCACCACCGCGCCGTGAAGCGGCCACACCGCCGCCGCGGCGGCCCAGAACAGCAGCACGGCGGCGAGCGCCAGCCAGAAGTCCCGGGAACTCCAGGAACGGGCGAGGCCAGATTGGGAACGGGATGCGGGGGAGCGCGTCATGGTGCGGTCGGCGTCCTCGGCCCCGGTTCGCCCGGCGCCCGGCTTCACGTCGCGCCCGGACGTGGCCGTCCGGGGCGGAATGGTGCTTAAAGGGAGCATCGGGGCGCCAGGATGGCAGCCTGTCGTCTCCGTCCGTCCGCTATAGCTCAAGCCACTGAAGCCGAGATGAACGCAATCCTCGACCTTCTCCGTACCCGCCGCTCGGTCGCGCCGGCGCAGCTCGCCGGCCCCGGCCCGTCCCCCGAGGAGCTGGACGCCATCCTCGCCGTCGCGTCCCGCGTGCCGGACCACGGCAAGCTCGCGCCCTGGCGCTTCATCGTGATCGAGGGCGAGGGACAGGCCCGCATCGGCCGCGTGGTGGCCGAGGCCTACCGGGCCGACCACCCGGAGGCCGACGACAAGCGGCTCGCCCTCGAGGCCGGGCGGCTGGCCCAGGCGCCGCTCGTGATCGCCGTGGTGTCGCGGGCCGGCACGCACGTGAAGATCCCCGAGTGGGAGCAGGTGCTCTCGGCCGGCGCCGCCTGCATGAACCTCATCGTGGCGGCCAACGGTCTTGGCTTTCGCACCGCCTGGCTCACGGAGTGGATGGCCTATGACCGCCGGGTGCTCGACGCGCTGGGCCTCGACCCGGCCGAGCGGCTGGCGGGCTTCGTCCATGTCGGCCGGGCCGAGCAGGTGCCGCCCGACCGGCCGCGGCCGGCGCTGCCTGAGATCGTGACGCGGTACTGACTGGCGGCGGGCTGGTCTCGGGGCCCCCGGGATGCTCTACCGGTCGCCTTCAAGGCCCGCGCCGGCGGGCCGCCCGCTCTCCAAACGCCCCGGGACCGCCGATGCATTACGACGCCGAGACCCGCACCCTGAAGCACAACCCGTTCAAGGCCCTGGTGGCGCCGCGCCCGATCGGCTGGGTCAGCGCGCTCAGCGCCGAAGGCCAGCTGAACCTCTCGCCCTACTCGTTCTTCAACGGGGTCGGGGACAGCCCCGAGATGGTGATGTTCTCCTCCTACGGCCGCAAGGACGCGCTGACCTTCGCGGAGGAGGGTGGCGAGTTCGTCTGCAGCCTCGCGACCTTCGACCTGCGGGAGGGGATGAACCAGTCCTCGGCGCCGTTGCCGCGCGGCGAGAGCGAGTTCGCCTTCGCGAACCTCGCCACGGCGCCCTCGCGCAAGGTGCGCCCGCCGCGGGTGGCGGACGCTCCCGCCGCCCTCGAATGCCAATGGCTCCAGACCATCCCGCTGGTGCCGGCCGGGGGCGGGGAGGCGGCCTACTTCATGGTGATCGGCCAGGTGGTGTCGATGTACATCGACGACCGCTTCGTGACCCCGGAGGGCCGGGTGGATACCGGGGCGATGCGCCCGATCATGCGCGGCGGCTATTTCGATTACTTCACGGTCGTGTCCGAGAACCGCTTCGAGATGCGCCGGCCTGCGGGCGGGGGGGATATGCCGAAGCGGTGAGGGCGGGCGCCTCGCGCGGCTTGGGTGGTGCCGGAGGCCGCACCCTCGGCCGCGCGTGATCCGGGTGCGATTTCATGCTACCGGCATGGCTGATCGCCGAGGGTCCGCCATGCAGGACGCCGAGACAATCAGCATCACCATGACGTCCGAACAGCTCCGCGCGGTGCGCGAGAGCGTCGCGTTAGGCGAATACGCCTCCACGAGCGAAGTGCTGCGCGACGCGGTGCGCCTCTGGCAGCGCCAGCGGGAGGAGCACGCCGAGCGCCTGAACGCCATCCGCGCCCGCATCCGCCGTTCGCTGGACGATCCGCGTCCATCACTCACGCTCGACCAGGTCGACGCCCATCTGGAAGAACTGTTCGCGGAAGCGGAGAAATCCCTGAAAGACGCCGGACGTGCGTAGGCTGCGGGTTGAGCTTCAGCCGGAAGCCTTGGCCGACATCTTCCAGGTTGTCTGGCAAGCCAGTCGCAACCTGACCACCGCGAAAGGCTTCGTGCGCGGATCCGGGACCGGTGCAAACGCATCGGCGACGCCCCCCACGGCGGGCGCCCCCGCGACGATTTGGAACCCGGCCTGCGCACCGTGCCGTTCGAGCACAGTGCCGTGATCGCCTACCGGGTGGAATCGGATCGGGTGCGGATCACCAACGTCTTCTACGGCGGACGGGATTTCGAGGCCCTGTATCGCGATCACGAGCCTGATGATGAGGGGTAGGTTGAAGCGGGACCCCGTCACCCGCCCCCGCTTCAATCTTCCTTTACCATAACCCCAGCATCCTGAAGCCCGAGAGAGAGCCGGCCCGCGCCTTGCGGTGCCGCTCCACCGGGCCGCCATGTTCCTGTTCAGCAACACGCCGTCGCAAGGGACTGCCAGCCAGGGCGCCGCCCAGGGCACCGGCCGCGCCGCCTCGGGCAACCCGGTGATCGACGCGATCCGCCAGGGCGCCGAGAAGACCGGCGCCGCCTTCGACT
Organism: Methylobacterium sp. 17Sr1-1; assembly: GCF_003173775.1. Classification (NCBI taxonomy): domain Bacteria; kingdom Pseudomonadati; phylum Pseudomonadota; class Alphaproteobacteria; order Hyphomicrobiales; family Methylobacteriaceae; genus Methylobacterium; species Methylobacterium sp. 17Sr1-1. The sequence continues at coordinate 3,586,545 of NZ_CP029552.1, forward strand.
ACCTGCTCTCGACGGCCCAGCGCGAATCGAGCCTCAACCCGAGCGCCAAGGCAGGCACGTCCTCGGCCACCGGCCTGTTCCAGTTCATCGAGCAGACCTGGCTCGGGGTGATGAAGCAGGACGGCCCGTCGCTCGGCCTCGGCTCCTACGCCGACGCGATCACCGCCCGCTCGTCGGGGGGCTACACGGTGAGCGATCCGGCCGCCCGGCAGGCGATCCTCGACCTGCGGCGCGACCCGGAGGTCGCCTCGGCGATGGCCGGCGCGCTGACCCGCCGCAACGCCGACGCCCTCTCGGACGCGCTCGGCCGCGAGCCGAACCGGGCCGACCTCTACGCCGCCCACCTCCTCGGCGTGCGCGGGGCGCTGACCCTGATCCGGGCCGCCGAGGGCGCGCCGGGGCGCTCCGCCGCCGCCGACCTGCCGGAAGCCGCCGCCGGCAATCGCGGGTTGTTCTACGACCGCACCGGCCGGGCCCGCAGCGCCTCCGAGCTCTACGCCGTGCTCGGCACCAGCCCGGGCGTCCCGTCGGCGACCGCCACGCTCACCGCGCAGGCCGCCGCGCCGACCGCCTACGCGCCCGAGGCCGGCAGCGGCCTGCGCTCGCTGTTCCAGACCGATGCCCGCCGGGGACCCGTCTCCGACAGCGTCGCCAAGCTGTGGGGCAGCCGGGGCAGCGGCGCGGCGGCGCCGAGCTACTTCCCGCGCTCGAGCGACGGGCCGGTGGTCGCCTCCGCGGCGCCCGCACCGTCGCCGGGTGCGCCGGCCGGGATCCAGGATACCCTCCGAGACACGATCCAAGATCCGAACCAAGTTCCGATCCAAGACCCTGCGGCGACCGGCGTGCCCCTGCCGCCGGCCCGGCCGCGGGAATTCGGCGGGCGCACCCGCGCCGCCGTCACGCCCTCCTCGATCCAGTCCTGAAAAAAACCCCTCACGGAGCCGCGCCGATGATCATCCGCCAGTTCCTGCTCTGGACCCAGCACGAATCTGCCGGGCGCCGGGCCGAGGCGGCCTCGGCGCTCGCCCGGGCCTACCTCTACGCCAAGCTCGACCCGGCGGCGCGCTGGGAGGCGAAGACCGCCATCACGGCGCTCCTCGACGATCCCTCGCCGCTGGTGCGGCGGGCGCTCGCCGAGGCCTGCGCCAACGCCGCGGAGGCGCCCCGAACCCTGGTGGTGGCGCTCGCCCAGGACCAGGCGGAGATCGCCGGGCTGGTGCTGGCGCGCTCGCCCGTGCTGTCGGATGCCGACCTCGTCGATTGCGCCGCCGTCGGCGACGAGTCGGGCCGGGTCGCCATCGCCGGGCGGCCCCACCTCTCGGCCATGCTGTGCGGGGCGCTCGCCGAGATCGCCGGCGCCCGCGCCCTCGCGGCGCTCGCCGCCAATCCGGGCGCCGAGATCACCCGCGGCAGCCTCCTGCGCATGGTCGAGCGCCACGGCGAGGACGCCGCGCTCCGCGAGGCCCTGCTCGCCCGGGCCGACCTGCCCCTCGACGTGCGCCAGGCGGTGACCGCCCGTCTCGCCAACGCCCTGTCGGCCTTCGTGAGCGGCTGCGGCTGGCTCTCGCGCGAGCGCAGCGAGCGGGTGACCCGGGAGGCGCGCGAGCGCGCGACGCTCGGGCTCGCCGAAGGCTCGGACCGGGCCGACCTGCGCCGCCTCGTCGCGCATCTGCGCGCCGCCGCCCAGCTCACCCCCGGGCTGATCCTGCGGGCGATGCTGTCGGGCCGGATGGCCTTCACCGAGGCGGCACTGACCGAGCTCTCGGGCCTGGCGGCCGAGCGGGTGGCGGGGCTGCTGCACGATCCGCGCGGCAGCGGCATGGCGGCACTCTACCGCCGGGCCGGCCTGCCGCCCGCCCTCGAACCCGCCTTCGCGGCGGCGATGTCCGCCTGGCACGAGGAGGCGAGCGGCCTCTACGAGAGCACCGGCCCCGGCCTGTCGCGGCGGATGATCGAGCGCGCGGTGACCGCCTGCGAGCGCCTGTCCTTCGCCGATGCCCACGCCATCGTCGCGCTGCTCAACCGCTTCGACGCCGAGGCGGCCCGCGACGAGGCCCGGCTGCTCGCCCGCGCCCTGGCGAGCGAGGCCGCCACCGACACGGCGACCGGCCCCGCGGCGGAAACGATCCCCGCCGGCCTGATCGCCAGCTACCGCCGCGACCGGCCGCGCCTCGCGGCGTGAGAGCCAGTCGGGCTTCGCAAGCAGAGTTCACAACCCTCCACGTCATCCCGGTGCCGCGCAGCGGAACCCGGGATGACACGGAGAGAAGCGTCGGAGTGGGGGTGCTCGATCGACCGGCGCGACCGATCGGCCAAGCTCCGGACGCCGTCAGCGCCCGACCGCCCGCCGGTCGGCGCACATCACCGCCGCGGCGAGGTAGCCGGCGAGCGAGACCATCACGGATTGGGTGTAGATCGGTCGAACGAAATGCGCGGAAACGCTCATCGATTCCTCCCGATTCGGGTTGCGCATCTTGCTTACGCTGCCGTGCGGTGCAGCGACAAGCCTTTGTTGCAGAGAATTTTATCCTTAAACCGTCGGGATTAAGATTCGGGTGTTCTTTCGTGGTCTCGGTATGGCGAAGCGAAGGACCGCGCTCCCCGGCGGGGCGCACTCGATTTTGAAGCCTGGAACATCGTGTCATCATCGCGCGGTCTTCCGCCGTGCTGCGGCTTAACGGTTAACTCGGCGAGGCGGCGGCGCGGAGAGCGTAAGAGACGCGCCCCTTCCTGAACCGAGCATCACCGATGACCCATGGCTGGGACGAGTCCGCCGCCGCCTGGATCGCCGACATGGGCGAGGCAGGCGATTTCGGCCGCGCCTGCGTGCTCGATGCGCCGATGCTGGCGCGGATCCGCGGCCGCGGCTTCCGCCGGGCCCTCGATGTCGGCTGCGGCGAGGGCCGCTTCTGCCGAATGGTGCAGGATCACGGGGTCGGGACGGTCGGCATCGATCCCACCGACGCCCTGCTGCGGCAGGCCCGGGCCCGCGATCCGGCGGGCATCTATCTCCCGGGCCGCGCCGAGGCGCTGCCCTTCGCGGACGGCGCCTTCGACCTCGTCGTCAGCTATCTCACGCTGATCGACATCCCGGACATCCGCGCGGCGATCCCCGAGATGGCCCGCGTCCTGGCGCCCGGCGGCTCGCTCCTGATCGCCAACCTGGCGAGTTTCTGCACCGCCGGCGGCTGGACCGAGGATCCCGACGGCGTCCGCCGCTTCCGGATCGACGATTACCTGGAGGAGCGGGCCGAGTGGGCGGCGTGGCACGGCATCCGGGTGCACAACTGGCACCGGCCGCTCTCGCTCACCATGAGTCTGCTGCTCGGGCAGGGGCTGGCATTGCGCCACTTCGACGAGCCGGCGCCGCAGGGCGGCGATCCGGCGAAGGTCGCGCGCTACCGGCGGGTGCCGTGGTTCGTGGTGATGGAGTGGGAGAAGGCGAGCGACTGACGATTGTCGCCATGATGCGCGGGGCGGCGTGTCCATGCCGGCTTCCCCCTCACGGGGTCATCCCGGGGCTCGCCGAAGGCGACAACCCGGGATCCATGACCTCTGAGGGTGCAGGCTCGGTCTGAACGCCAGCCGCCTCATCCTGAAGCGTCGGCGGTTGTGGATTCCGGGTTCCGCTATCGCGGCCCCGGAATGACGTCGGAGGATGTCGAGTCTGCCGCGCAGGGCCGCCGATGTACGGGGATTACCCCCCGAGCCGCGCCAGCCGGTCGAGCAGCGCCCGGTCGTGCAGCAGCACCATCTTCTCCTTGGCGTTGAGCCAGCCCGCCGCCTCGTCGATGGTCTCGGCCTCGACCACCTTGGCCTGGGCCATGACGTGGTCGGGTTGGGGCGCGCCGCGGGGGCGGGACTCGGCCGGGGGGAGGAAGGCGAGGTGGCCGGCCTGGAGGTCGGGATCGGCGTGGAGCGCCCGCACCCCGTCGGCATCGTCGAAGCCCAGAGCCGCGTTGCGCGCCTCGATCGCCTTGGCGGCGACCGCGATCGCCGGGGGCTCCCGCTCCTCGGGCGTCATCAGGAGGCCGGCGCGCTTGAGGGCGAGGCCCAGCGCCAGTTGCCCGCTCGCCCAGGAGATCGGAATCGCGAGGACGAGGCCCAGGATGGTGGGCGACATCCAGAGGAACAGCGAGGTCGCGATGGCGAAGGCCGAGACGCCGGCCACCAGCCCCAGGATGGTGTGCCAGTGGTGCCGGCGCACGATGTCCGAGAGCGGGATCGAGCCGTCGTCGCGCCGTTGCGGGTTCCAGCCGGCATCGCGCCGGAGCAGGATCTGGATCACCGAGCCCGATTGCACCAGCATCGCGATCGGGGCGATCAGCGCCGAGAGCAGGGTCTCGATCAGGGCCGAGAGCACCAGGCGCAAAGCCCCGCCGCTCGCGCGGCGCACCGTGGCATCGAGCAGGCCGAGGATCAGGCCGAACAGCTTCGGGGCGAGCAGGATCGCCATCGTGATCCCGAAGAGCTGGAGCGCGCGCACGGGGTCGAAGCGCGGCCAGACCGGGTAGAGGCGGAACTCGGTGGAAAAATATTCGGGGCGGATATAGGCGGTCTGGAGGGCCAGGGCGATACCGACCACGAGCTGCGCCGCCCAGAGCGGCGAGGCGAGGTAGCCGGCGATGCCGGTGGCGAAGTGCTGGCGCGAGGCGAGCTTGAGGCCCGCCGTGCCGATGATGCGGCTGTGCTGCAGGTTGCCCTGCGCCCAGCGCCGGTCGCGGATCGCGACGTCGATCAGCGAGGGCGGGCTCTCCTCGTAGGAGCCCTGCAACTCGGGGAGCATGTAGACGCTCCAGCCGGCGCGCCGGATCAGCGCCGCCTCGACGAAGTCGTGGCTGAGCACGTGGCCGCCGAAGGGCGGCTTGCCGGAGAGGTCCGGCAGGCCGCAATGGTCGGCGAAGGCCTTGGTGCGGATGATCGCGTTGTGGCCCCAGTAATTGCCGTCGCGGCCCGACCACAGGGCGAGGCCGGTGGCGATCACCGGGCCGTAGATGCGGGCCGCGAATTGCTGCACCCGGGCGAACAGGGTGTTGCGGTTGATGATCAAGGGCAGCGACTGGATGATGCCGGAATCCGGATCCGCCTCCATGGCGCGGGCGAGCGTCACCACGCACTCGCCGCTCATCAGGCTGTCGGCGTCGAGGACCAGCATGTGGTCGTAATGGCCGCCCCAGCGGGTGACGAAGTCGGCGATGTTGCCGGCCTTGCGGTGGTGGTTCTTCTGCCGGTGGCGGTAGTACAGGCGCGCGCCCTCGCCGAGGCGCTCGCGCAGGGCGAGATAGGCCCGCTCCTCGGCGATCCAGGCATCGGCCTGGGTCGAGTCGGACAGGATCCAGTAGTCGAAGGCCGCGCCCTCGCCCGTCGCCTCGATCGACTCGCGGATCGCCTCGACCGCCGCGAAGGTGCGGGCGGTGGCCTCGTTGTAGACCGGCATCACCACGGCCGTGCGGGTGGTGAGCGGCGCGGGATTCACCTCCGGCCGGCGCCGGCGCAGCAGCGCCAGGAAGCCGAGGAGCCCCGAGGAGAAGGCCAGCGCGATCCACGAGAAGTTGAGGGTGAACAGCGCGAGCAGCAGCCATTGCAGCCAGGTCGTGGAGCCGGCGACCGACACGACCTCGTACATCTGCACGGCGCCGTAGACCGTCAGCGCGAGGCCGCCGCCGAACACGAAGGCGCGGGCCCCCCAGGGCGCTCGGCGACCGGGAACCGTGTGCTCCTGCGCCTCCGACCAGGCGTGCAGGTCCTGCACCGGCATGGCGAGGGGGGATTCCTCCGGCACCGCGGGCGCGACGGCGACGGGATGGGCATCGCGGCGGAGGGTGTCCGGGTCTTGAGCGAGAGTCACTTGTGCGAGGGTCACGGGGTCCACCGATACAGCCATGTCTCACTGACGGGTTTGTCGCCGGCCTTGACGATGAGGCGCAGCTCGCAGGACGTGTCGTTGCCCGGATCGAGCTCGAACACCGCCCGCACGGTCTTGCGCTCGGGGTACGGGTAGACCCGCTGGCGCGTGATGCTGCCGGGCGCGGTGGAGAGCGCGATCTGCAGCGCGTTCGGGTCGATGCCGTCGGCGAACGGCGCCTCGCCGGTGAAGTCGACGAGGAAGAGCCGGCGCTTGCCGCCCGTGCCCTTGCCGACCCTCGTGCCGGAGCAGGCGGCGAGCGGCAGCGCGCCGGGCACGCTCCAGCACCAGAACTGGCGGTAGCTGAAGGCGATCTCCTTGGCGACCGGGTCCTTGGGCCGCCAGTAGGTCAGGATGTTCTCGTTGACCTCGGATTCGCTCGGAATCTCGATCAGCTGCACCGCGCCGGCGCCCCAGCCGTGCTGCGGTACGCCCGGCCCCCAGCTGCCCAGCGGCTCGACCCACAGGCTCGGGCGCTTCTCCCAGCGCTGCACGTCGTCCTGGTAGTCGCCGTAGGCGCGGGCGCGCTGGATCAGCCCGAAGCCTTTCGGGTCCTGGTCCAGGAAGGCGGAGATCTGCAACGTCTCCGGGTTCTGCACCGGGCGCCAGATCGCCTCGCCCCAGCCGTTGCGGATCTGGAGCCCGTCGACCTCGTGGGCGGCGGGGCGGGCGTCGTCGGCGCCGCGGTGGTCGGTCGGCCCGAACAGGTAGGCGCCGGTCATGCCGGCGATGCCGACATGCTCCAGGGTCGCGCGCGGGCAGAGCGTCGCCTCGACGTCGACGATGGTGGCCTCGCCCGGCCGCAGGGTCATGCGGAGCGCCGCGGTGGCGGATTCGGAATCGACCAGCGCATGGATCACGATCTGCCCGGTGCCGGCGCCGGGCCGCTCGAGCCAGAAGGCGCGAAACAGCGGGAATTCCTCGCCCTTCGCCTCGGCCGGCTTCAGGGTCAGGGCGCGGGCGGTGACGCCGTAGCTCTGGCCGGCGGCGAGCGCCCGGAAGAACGACGCGCCCTGGAAGATCGCGCAGTCGGACGGGGCCGCGCCGTTGAAGCTGGCATAGAGCCGGAAGCCCGAGAAACCGAGGTCGCGCCCCTCCTCCGGGGGTTTGAGCTTGCCGAACGTGAAGCGCGTGCGGTCGTAGGCGATGCGGCGCACCACCCCGTCCTCGACGGCGTGCAGGGCCACCGGCGTGGTGAACACGAAGCCGCGGTGCAGCGGCTCGACCACGAAGCCGCGGCCCTCGCCGGCCCAGAGCAGGGCGGGGGCTTGAGCCCGCACGCCGATATACTGCTCGTAGGTGAGGTCCTTGAACGGGTCGGGCAGGTCGTTGGCCGGCGCCGCGTAGGGCTTCTTCGCCAGCGCGCGGGCGAGCTCGACCACCTGGCCGGGATCGAAGCGCTGCCCGTCCGACAGCGGCGCCGGCTCCGCCGGCTGCGCGCCCGCTGCGCCGGTCGCAGCGAGGCCGCCGGCGAGCGCCAGCACCGCGCGTCGGTCGAGGGCTGTGCGAGGGGGCTGAGCGGTGGGAGGCTGCATCATCGTGGGGAAGGGGACCGTGCCGGATTCGGATGGGGGCGCCGGCCGTTTACCACGATCCGTCCTGAACCGGGGGTTAAGAATCGCGTCTCAGGCGCCGCAACGTCAGCGACGCTGGCCGCGACGCCGCGCGCTTGCCGATCCGGAACGATCGGCTAGACGGTTGCGCCAAGCAGGGACCACACGTCCCGAGACGATGACAGGCCGCCGATGACCGCCACGCAGAAGCCCACCGGGACGTCCGAGCCCGCAGGGACGCGCTCCCTCCTCGCCGTCGTGCTCGCCGCCGGCAAGGGCACGCGGATGCGCTCCGCCCTGCCGAAGGTGCTCCACCCCATCGCCGGCCGGCCGATGCTCGCCCACGTGCTCGCGTCGGTGGCGGAGGCCGGGGCGGTGCGCCTCGCCGTGGTGGTCGAGCCCGGCCGCGACGACGTCGCCCGGGTGGTGGCGGCTTTTCCCGGCGCCGAGACCTTTTCGCAGGAAGAGCGCCTCGGCACCGCCCACGCGGTGCTGGCGGCCCGCCGGGCGCTCACCGAGGGTGCCGACGACGTGGTGGTGGCCTTCGGCGACACGCCGCTGATCGCGCCGGAGACCTATGCCCGCCTGCGCGCGCCGCTGGCGGACGGCGCCGCGGTCGCGGTGCTGGCCTTCGAGAGCCCGAACCCCACCGGCTACGGCCGGGTGCTGGTCGAGGACGGCCGGGTGACGGCGATCCGCGAGGAGAAGGACGCGAGCGAGGCCGAGCGCCGCGTCACCCTGTGCAATGCCGGGCTGATGGCCCTGTCGGGCGCCCACGCCCTCGGGATCCTGGAGCGGATCGGCAACGCCAACGCGGCGGGCGAGTACTACCTGCCCGACGCCGTCGCGCTCGCGGTCGCGGACGGCCTGCCCGTCGCGGTGGTGCCGGTGGCGGAGGCCGAGGCGCAGGGCGTCAACGACCGGGTGCAGCTCAGCGTCGCCGAGGCGGCGGTGCAGGCGACCCTGCGCCGGCGCGCGATGCTCGCCGGCGCCACCCTGATCGCCCCCGAGACGGTCTTCTTCAGCCACGACACCGTTCTCGGCCGCGACGTGGTGGTGGAGCCCCACGTGGTGTTCGGCCCCGGCGTCGTCGTCGGCGATCGTTGCACCATCCACGCCTTCTCGCACCTGGAGCGGGCCCGGCTCGCCGCCGGCGTGCAGATCGGCCCCTATGCCCGCCTGCGCCCCGGCGCGGTGCTGGAGGAGGGCGCCCGGATCGGCAACTTCGTCGAGGTGAAGAACGCCGCGATCAAGGCCGGCGCCAAGGTCAACCACCTCTCCTACGTGGGCGACGCCGAGGTGGGGGAGGGCGCCAATCTCGGCGCCGGCACCATCACCTGCAACTACGACGGCGTGAACAAGCACCGCACGGTGATCGGCGCCGGCGCCTTCGTCGGCTCGAACTCGGCGCTCGTCGCGCCGGTCACGGTCGGGGCCGGCGCCTTCGTGGGCTCCGGCTCGGTCATCACCGACGACGTGCCGCCCGGCACGCTCGCGATCGGCCGCGGCCGGCAGGTGGTCAAGGCCGGGTGGGCGAAGCCGACGAAGACGTGAGGGCACGCCTTCACACGTGCACCGACCCGTCGTCGGGATCGCGGCGGCCGGCGCGCAGGCCCGCCGCGAGGAGCCAGGCGTAGAAGGCGGCCACGCCCGCGAGCACGAGCCAGCCCGGCAGCGGCCCGAGGCCGGCCCCGGCCAGGATCTCGGGGATCCCGTGCGTGGTCTCGGCGACGCCCGCCGGGGCTCCCGCCTGGCCTCCCACTTCTTGGAGCCGGGCCGAGGTGATCTTCAGCACCCAGGCCAGCAACAGGATCGCGAACATCCAGCCGTAGTTGCGCCTCAGCCGCCGGCCGAAGGCCTCGCGCAGGCTGATGTGGAACATCGGGTGGCGCAGGTCCTCGGCGAGCAGCCGGGTCCAGCCGGGGTCGGGCGTATGCCCCGGGGCGAAAACCTCGGCGTAGTAGTGCCGCTCGAGCTGGCGCACCCGGGTGCGGTAGACGTCGAAGAAGCGGTAGCGCCGCGCCTCGATGCTGAGCAGCAGCATCACCAGCAGCATGCAGAACAGCAGCACGCCGTGATGCGCCGTCGGCGTCGAGAGCGAGACCGACAGCATGGCGGCGATGACGGTGATCGCCCAGTTGGTGGTGCGGTCGATCCGGTCGCGCCAGCCGGCCATCCGGGCGATCTCGGCCCGGTGGTAATGGGCCAGCACCGTGATGGTCTCGGAGGGCGTCTTCGGGAACGGGAGCGCGACGGCCTCCGTCGGTGCGGCGATCATGGCGGGCCTCCCCCGGCCGGGCCTCTTCACCGTGCGGGCCCGGAGGCCGGCATCATGGCGCAGATCCCGGCGGGACCGGAAGGCGCATCGCGAGGCACGCCGGCCCGTTACCCCGTGGTCCTTCGCGCCCGGTGGTCCTTCGCGCGCGATTGATCTATGGCGAGGTCGGAGGGGGCGGCGCGTCCCCGGAGATTTCGAGCGATGCGGCGCGTCGAGGACCGTCCCTACGAAGAGCCGCCCGGCGCGCCCGAGGCCGCCGCCCTGGCCGAGCTGATCGCCCGGGTGGCGGCGGGACGGCAGGACGCCCTCCGAACGCTCTACGACCGCACGGCCCCGAAACTTTTCGGCCTCGTCCTGCGTATCGTCCGGGACCGGGGCGCCGCCGAGGACGTGCTGCAGGATTGCTACCTGCGGGTCTGGCAGAATGCGGCGGGCTACGCCCCGGAGGCGGGACGGCCGATGGCCTGGCTCGCCGCGATCGCGCGCCACCGCGCCATCGACTGGGTGCGGCGGAGAAGCGAGGTGCCGATGCCGGCGAGCGACGACGAGGACGACGACTGGCTCGCCCGCGTCGCCGATCCCCGGGACAGCGAGGCGGAGTTCCTGAGCCGCGACGCGCTCCTCACCTGCCTCGACCGGCTGGAACCGGTGCAGCGCGACTGCGTGGTGCGGGCCTATTGCGAGGGCCTGTCGCGGGAGGAATTGGCCTTGCGCTACGATCGGCCGGTCAACACCGTGAAGACCTGGCTGCACCGCGGGCTCGCCTCGCTGCGCGGCTGCCTGGACGCGGCCGCATGAGCGCCCCCGACATGAGCGCCCCCGACGAGACCGACCTGCGGGCCGCCGAATACGTGCTCGGCACCCTGAGCGGCCCCGAGCGCGAGGCCTATCGGCGCGAGCGCGCCGGCTCCCCGGCGCTCCAGGCGGCCGAGCGGGCCTGGGAGGCGCGCCTCGCCCCCCTGGCCGGGGCCGTGCCGGAGGTCGCACCGCCGCCCGGCGCCTGGGCGGGCATCGCCGCCCGCCTGCCGGGCGAGGCGCCGCGGCCCTCCGTCGTCGACCTGCGCCCGGCGCTCCGGCGCTGGCGCCGCGCCGCACTCGCCGCGGGGGCGCTCGCCGCCGGCCTCGCCCTGTTCATCGCGGTCGAGCGCCTCGCGCCCGGGGTCCTCTCACCCGAGTTTCTCTCGCCCGAGTCGTCGCAATACCTCGCTGTGGTGAACCGGGGCGGCGAACTGCCGGCCCTGGTGGTAAGGGTCGATCCGCGAGCCGGCACGGTCCAGGTCCGGGCACTCGCCGCCGAGGCGCCCCGCGACCGCAGCCTCGAACTCTGGGTGGTCCCGGCGGCGGGCGCCCCGCGCTCGCTGGGCCTCGTCCAGGCCGAGGCTGGCAGCCGGCTCCCCCTGCCGGCGGCCGACCGGGCCGTCCTCGACGGGGCGAGCCTCGCCGTGTCGGTGGAGCCGCCGGGCGGTTCGCCCTCGGGCGCCCCGACCGGGCCGGTGGTCTATTCCGGCCGCCTGGTTCGCGAATAGGGCGCGAAAAAATCGCCCTCCGTGCAGAGACGCGCGAAAAAATAGCGCTCGGCCTGAAACTTTCCCGTCCGGCCCACCGTACCGGCCCTCGACCCCGACGAGAGCGGGGCTGAACCGAGAGACGGGACGACACCTCATGACGATCCGGACCCACGCCCGCACCCTGGTCCTCGCCCTCGCCCTGGCGACGGCCGCCGGTGCCGCCCAGGCCAAGAACCCGATGGTCGGCGGCGCGCCGATGTACGCCTCGAAGTCGATCGTCGAGAACGCGGTCAACTCGAAGGACCACACCACCCTGGTCGCCGCCGTGAAGGCCGCCGGCCTCGTCGACACCCTGGCCGGCCCCGGGCCGTTCACGGTGTTCGCGCCGACCAACGCCGCCTTCGCCAAGCTGCCGCCCGGCACGGTCGAGTCCCTGGTCCAGCCGCAGAACAAGCCGACGCTGACCAAGATCCTGACCTACCACGTCGTGCCCGGCACCTACACGGCGAAGGACCTGATGGGGCTGGTGAAGCAGGGCGGCGGCCAGGCCGAGCTGAAGACCGCCGCCGGCGGGACCCTGACGGTGATGCAGAAGGGCAAGCGGCTGTTCGTGGCCGACGACAAGGGCAACACGGCGCGGGTGACGATCGGCAACGTGATGCAGTCGAACGGCGTCATCCACGTCATCGACGCGGTGATGATGCCCTGAGGCATCCGGCCGGGCGGGTCGGCCTCCGGGCCGCCCGCACACGGTCCGTCAACCCTGCCACGACCCTGCGGTGAACCTTGGCCGTCACAAACCGTTACGCAAGTTGACTCGCCGGATCGCCGGCCGGTCCGGTAGAAGCGCTGCGAGCGTGGCGGGTGCGGTGCGGCAGGAATCCTGCCGCAATGCCCTGCACAATGGCCGGGGCGTCCCGCAGCGGGACACTCTGCGAGCGAGACGTGAGGCGGTGAGCATGTGCGGGATCGTGGGAATCGTCGGCCGGAATGCCGTGGCGGGACAGGTGGTCGACGCGCTGCGCCGGCTCGAATATCGCGGCTACGATTCCGCCGGCATCGCCACCCTGGAAGCCGGCCGCCTGGAGCGCCGCCGCGCCGAGGGCAAGCTGTCGAACCTCCAGCTCAAGCTGCTGCAGAACCCCCTCGCCGGCGCGATCGGCATCGGCCACACCCGCTGGGCCACCCACGGCCGGCCGAACGAGACCAACGCCCACCCGCACGCCACCGAGCGCCTGGCGGTGGTGCATAACGGCATCATCGAGAATTTCCGCGAATTGAAGGCCGAGCTCGCCGCCGAGGGCTGCGTCTTCGAGACCGAGACCGACACCGAGGTGGTGGCCCAGCTCGTCACCCACCTGATGCGGACCGGCCTGAAGCCCCTCTCCGCCGTCGAGGCGGCCCTGCCGCGCCTGCGCGGCGCCTTCGCCCTCGCCTTCCTGTTCGCCGGCGAAGAGGATTTTCTCATCGGCGCCCGCCACGGCGCGCCGCTCGCGGTCGGCTTCGGCGACGGCGAGACCTATCTCGGCTCGGACGCGCTCGCGCTCGCCCCCTTCACCGACGAGATCACCTATCTCGAGGAGGGCGACTGGACCATCCTGACCCGCGACGGCGCCGAGATCCGCGACGTCGCCGGCAACGTCGTCGCCCGCCCGCGCCAGAAGATCGCCACCCAGGCCTTCCTGGTCGACAAGGGCAATTACCGCCACTTCATGGCGAAGGAGATCTACGAGCAGCCGGAGGTGGTGGGCCGCACCTTCGCCCACTACGTCGACCTGGCGGCGGGCCGGGTCGCCCTGCCGGAGGCGTTGCCCTTCGACTTCGCCAAGCTCAGCCGGATCTCGATCACCGCCTGCGGCACCGCCTACTATGCCGGTTTGGTGGCCAAGTACTGGTTCGAGGCGCTGGCCCGGCTGCCGGTCGAGATCGACGTCGCCTCCGAGACCCGCTACCGCGAGCCGCCGCTGGAGAAGGACGGGCTGACGATCGTCATCTCGCAATCGGGCGAGACCGCCGACACCCTGGCCTCGCTCCGCTACGCCAAATCGCAAGGCCAGCACACGCTGGCGGTGGTCAACGTCCCGACCTCGACCATCGCGCGGGAGGCCTCCGCCGTGGTGCCGACGCTCGCCGGCCCCGAGATCGGCGTCGCCTCGACCAAGGCGTTCTCGTGCCAGCTCACGGTGCTGCTCTGCCTGGCGCTGGCGGCGGGCCGGGCGCGCGGCACCCTCGACGAGGCGCAGGAGAAGCGCCTCGTCGACGCGCTGATCAAGGTGCCGGGCCTGATGGCCGAGGCCTTGAAGCGCGAGGACGAGATCGAGGTCCTGGCCCGCGAGATCGCCAAGGCGCGGGACGTGCTCTATCTCGGCCGCGGTACCGCCTACCCGATGGCGCTCGAGGGGGCGCTGAAGCTCAAGGAAATCTCCTACATCCACGCCGAGGGCTACGCCGCCGGCGAGCTGAAGCACGGGCCGATCGCCTTGATCGACGACGCAGTGCCGGTGATCGTGATCGCCCCCCACGACGCGACCTTCGAGAAGACGGTCTCGAACATGCAGGAGGTGGCGGCCCGCGGCGGCAAGATCGTGCTGATCGGCGACGCGCGCGGCGCCGACGCGGCCGGTCTCGACACGCTCGCCACCCTGATGATGCCGGACCTCGACCCGGTCGTCGCCCCGATCGTCTACGCGGTGCCGGTGCAGCTGCTCGCCTACCACACCGCCGTGGTGCTCGGGAAAGACGTCGACCAGCCGCGGAACCTCGCGAAGTCCGTCACCGTGGAGTGAGCCCGGCCCGTCACGGCGGGCGCGGCGGCGGCTTGCTTCGGTATGCCGCCGCCTATCCGCGCGGCAGCGGCAGCGCCGCTGCCTCCTTCAGCGTGTCGAGCACCACCGAGGAATGGACGTGCGCCACGCTCTCGTGCGGCAGCAGCACGTCGTTGACGAGCCCCGACAACGCCTTCAGGTCGGGCACGATCACCTTCAGCAGGTAGTCGCTGTCGCCGGTCATCACGTGGGCCTCCAGCACGCAGTCGAGGCCGCGGACCAGCTCGGCGAAGCGCCGGGCATTGTCGCGGTTGTGGGTGGCGAGCGCGACCTTGGTGAAGACCGTGACGCGCAGGCCGAGCGGCTCCGGCGCCAGCTCCGCCCGGTAGCCCCGCACCACGCCGCGCTCCTCCAGCCGCAGGCGCCGGCGCGAGCACTGGCTCGGCGACAGGTGCACCCGCTCCGCGAGCTCCTGGTTGCCGAGCCGGCCATCCTCCTGGAGCGCCGCGAGGATCTTCAGGTCGAACCCGTCGAGGGTGAGAGGATCGGTCATCGAGGGCTCTGTCCATGCACGATCCGTGCATGGAGCCCGGGCCGGCGCCCGGATTTCGCACGCCCCGCGCGGGCCGTCCATGCTGTGATGCGGATCATCAGCACGGAGGAAACGATGGGCCCCTATCCGCACGACGCTCCCGCCGCCGAGGTCACCGCCCTGAACCCGATGGGCACCGACGGCTTCGAGTTCGTGGAATACGCCCATCCCGAGCCTCAGGCGCTGCACGACCTGTTCCGCGCCATGGGTTTTTCCGCCGTCGCGCGCCATCGCACCAAGGCGATCACGGTGTATCGCCAGGGCGACGTGAACTACCTCGTCAACGAGGAGCCCGGCAGCCACGGCCACCGCTTCGTCGCCGCCCACGGCCCCTGCGCGCCGTCGATGGCGTTCCGCGTCGTCGACGCGAAGGCGGCTTTCGACCGCGCGGTGTCGCTGGGCGCCGAGCCCGCCGACCCGGCGGACGGGGCAAAGACCCTCGACGTGCCGGCGATCAAGGGCATCGGCGGCTCGCTGCTCTACTTCGTGGAGACGTACGGCGCCAAGGGCTCGCCCTACGAGGCCGAGTTCGCGTGGCTCGCCGAGCGCGACCCGCGGCCGGAGGGGCTCGGCCTGTTCTACCTCGACCACCTGACCCACAACGTGCATCGCGGCCGCATGGGCGTCTGGGCCGGGTTCTACGAGAAGATCTTCAACTTCCGGCAGATCCGCTACTTCGACATCGAGGGCAAGCAGACCGGCCTGTTCTCCAAGGCGCTGACCTCGCCCGACGGCAAGATCCGAATCCCGATCAACGAATCGGCCGACGCGAAGAGCCAGATCGAGGAATACCTGCACGCCTATAACGGCGAGGGCATCCAGCACATCGCCTGCGGCTGCCGCGACATCTACGCGACGATCGAGGCCCTGCGGGCCGGCGGCGTCGCCTTCATGCCCGCGCCGCCCTCGATCTACTACCGCCGCGTCGAGAGCCGCCTGCCCGGCCACGGCGAGCCGCTGGAGCGGATGGAGCGGAACGGCATCCTGATCGACGGCGAGGGCGTGGTCGAGGGCGGGATGACCAAGATCCTGCTGCAATTGTTCTCGGCCAACGCGATCGGGCCGATCTTCTTCGAGTTCATCCAGCGCAAAGGCGATGACGGCTTCGGCGAGGGCAACTTCAAGGCCCTGTTCGAATCGATCGAGGAGGACCAGATCCGCCGCGGCGTGCTGACGGCGGGGGACGGTCGCGACGCGGCGTGATGCGTCTCCTGCCCGAAGAGGCCGCCTGATCCGAGAGGGTGCCGGGCCGCATCGACGCTGGGCCGGCACAGTGTTCTCGTAAGCCACCACCGCCCTTTCCCGGACGACTGAAACGAAGTGGAAGGAGATCCAGGATCCAGCACGAGAAGTCGCGAAGCGTCTGCTTGTCTGTGATGGTGCAACATCCAGAGCCGCTTCGCGGCGAGTCTTTGTGCTGGATCCCGGATCTCCTTCCGCTGACGCTCCAGTCGTCCGGGAAAGGGCGGGGGTGTACCATGGAAGCCGGTCTGTGCCTGGCCGCGACAACGCACGGGCAGACAGGCTGTGTTCCGCCCTCTGTCACGCTGCCTTGCTCCGTGGCGCGAGGCTGACGGCAAGTAAACGCGTGGCCTCTCCCTCGGCGGGCGAACGCATCCGCTGCTTATTCGATTTAGAATAATCCTGACATTCGGCCGGCCGACAGCACCGCCACCCCTCCCGGCCCACCCTGTCCTTTCCCCGCCGGACCACTCCCCGCCGGAGCGGCCCTTTGGCACGCGCCGTGACCTTGTCGCGCCCGCGCTTTCCCGCGTATCAGGACCGCGCGCGCCGCGCCGGCTGCGCCCCACCCCCGCCGGCCAGATCCGTCCCACCGACATGCTCAAGGCCTTCCTCGCCTATTACCGGCCGTACCGGACCCTGTTCCTCGTCGATTTCGGCTGCGCCATCCTGTCGGGCCTGCTCGAGCTCGGATTCCCGATGGCGGTGAAGGCCTTCGTCGACGTGCTGCTGCCGCAGCAGGACTGGAGCCTGATCCTGCTCGCGGCCGTGGGGCTCGCGGCGCTCTACGTCGCGAATGCGGGGCTGATGGTGGTGGTGACCTACTGGGGTCACGTGCTCGGCATCAACATCGAGACCACGATGCGGGCCCGCGCCTTCGACCACCTGCAGACGCTGTCCTTCCGCTTCTTCGACAACCAGAAGACCGGCCACCTCGTCGCCCGCGTCACGAAGGACCTGGAGGAGATCGGCGAGGTCGCCCATCACGGGCCCGAGGACCTGTTCATCGCCGTGATGACGCTCGTCGGCGCCTTCGGGCTGATGCTCACCGTCCACCCGCCGCTGGCGCTGATGACCGCCGCGATCCTGCCGGTCATCGCCTTCGTCACCGTGCGCTACGGCGGCCGCATGACCCGGAACTGGCAAGCGCAGTACGGCCGCGTCGGCGCCTTCAACGCCCGCATCGAGGAGAATGTCGGCGGCATCCGGGTGGTGAAGGCCTTCGCCAACGAGGCGCACGAGCGCCGCCTGTTCGCCGCCGACAACGAGCGCTACCGCGCCACCAAGCTCGACGCCTACAAGATCATGGCGGCGAGCCTGTCGCTCAACTACCTCGGCATGCGCCTCGTCCAGATCGTCGTGCTGCTCGGCGGCGCGGCCTACGTGGTGCGGGGCGATCTCAGCCCCGGCGGCTTCGTCGGCTTCCTGCTCCTCGTCGGGGTGTTCTACCGGCCGCTGGAGAAGATCAGCGCGGTGGTCGAGACGTATCCCAAAGGAATAGCGGGCTTCCGCCGCTACATGGCGCTGCTCGCCACCGCCCCCGACATCGTCGACCGGCCGGGCGCGATCCCCGCGCCCGCGTTCCGCGGCGAGATCCGCTTCGAGGGCGTGCATTTCGGCTACGGCGACGGACGGCCGGTGCTGGACGGGGTCGACCTCGCGGTGGGTGCGGGCGAGACTGTCGCCTTCGTCGGTCCGTCGGGGGCCGGCAAGACCACCCTGTGCTCCCTGGTGCCGCGCTTCTACGACGTCGAGGCCGGGCGCATCACCATCGACGGGCACGACATCCGCGACCTGACCCTGGCGTCGCTGCGCAGCCAGATCGGCATCGTGCAGCAGGACGTCTTTCTGTTCGCCGGCACGATCCGCGAGAACATCGCCTACGGCCGGCTCGACGCGAGCGAGGCCGAGATCGTCGAGGCGGCGCACCGCGCCCGACTCGACGCCCTGATCGCGATGCTGCCCGACGGCCTCGACACGGTGGTGGGCGAGCGCGGCGTCAAGCTCTCCGGCGGGCAGAAGCAGCGCCTGGCGATCGCCCGGGTGTTCCTGAAGAATCCGCCGGTCCTGATCCTCGACGAGGCGACCTCGGCGCTCGACACCGAGACCGAGCGCGAGATCCAGCAGGCGCTCGCAGAGCTGACGGAAGGCCGGACCACCCTCGTCATCGCCCACCGCCTCGCCACCATCCGGCACGCCGACCGCATCGCCGTGGTGTCGAACGGGCGCATCCTGGAGCAGGGCTCGCACGAGGCGCTCGTCGCGGCGAACGGCGCCTACCGGCGCCTGCACGCGGCGCAGGCCGGGATCGTCGCGGCCGAGTAGTTCAGTGCGCGGCGGTGTGCAGCGCCCAGACGTCTTCCTCGACGTCGAGCAGGGTCTCGTGCACCTGCCGCCCCAGGGCAAGTGCCGCCTCGTCGGTCGCCGCCGCGCCGCTGAAGCGGGCGATGGTCGCGAGCGATTCGACCGACAGCGCCTGCCGGAAGCGCGCGAAGCCGCCCGGACACTCCGCCTCGTAGGACAGGGCGAGGTCGCGCAGGACGTGCGCGAGCAGTTCCGCGGCGCGGGGAGGGGTGGGGGGACGACCCTTGGCGGCCGTCGTCGTGTCATATGTCAGGATCATGCGCGCACAGGTAGTACTTGATCTATGTTAGAAACATTCGGACTTACAGCCTAGGCCTTATGGCGTAGCACGCGCGCAAAGACGTCGCTGCCCTTGACGTAGCGAAGGCGGCCCGTCTCGGAACGGGTCGCGCAGGGTTTCGTCCGCCGCTATCCGCCACGGCGCACCGTCGCGCGCAACAACAAATGAGATATAGTATTTGGATCGCGCCCCGGATCGGCGGCATGCCGCTGGTGAAGGATTGGACCGCCGGCCCGGCCGGCCGGGCTCCACGATGCCTGCGGCCGGTCGAGGCTCGCATAGACCGGGCGCCGTCGTCGGAGAGATCGTCGGGCTTCGTGATGTGAGCCGACCGAGCGGAGGGCTCCTGCGGCCCTCATCTCTCCCGCGACGACCTCCAGCACCGTGTGGCCCGTTCGTCGAAGGCGTGGATCCAGCCGGAATCCTCGGGACAGCGCGTCATCCGGGCGTCGCACGGCTTGCCTGTCGCGGGGGCGGCCGCCCAGCGGCACCGCCCGGCCGCGGTGCTGGCGCCGAAAACGGGATCGGTAACGGGGACGCCTCAGCGCTGGCTCTGGGGCCGGCTTCGAGCATCTCGAATCACCGCCGGGTGATTCGGACTAGAGAGCTTCGCGATCGCGTTGCAATCGCGAAGCTCTCTAAGTCTTCGTTTTGTCGCACTTTCTTCGACGAACCGGTATCCACTTCGTCAAAAAAATGCTCTGGCCCCCGCGCGGGGGAAGGGAGCGTCAGGTGCTCTGGAGCGCCGGAGCGAGGCGGGCCGCCGGGGTGCCGAGCCGGCCCTTGAGCAGGATGCTGCCCGCCGCGGCCAGCGCCGGCACGGCGACGATGCCGAAGGTCGCCGGCAGGCCGTAGCCGAGGCCGATGAGCGAGGCGCCGATCGTCGAGCCGACCACCGAGCCGACCCGGCCGACGGCGTTGGCCCAGGCGACGCCGGTGGCGCGGTTCGCCGTCGGGTAGGTGCCGGCCGCGAGCGCGTTGATGCCGATCTGCGAGCCGGCGACGCAGAAGCCGGCGCCGAACACCGCCGCCACCAGGAGGGTGACCGAGCCGGTGGAACTGCCGATCAGCGCCACGAAGCCGGCCGCCGCGAGGTAGGACAGGCCCAGCACCGCGTGCGGGTTCACCCGGTCCATCAGCGCGCCGAGCACGAGGCCGCCGACGGTGCCGCCGGTGGCGAGCATGACCGTGACGAGCGAGGCTTCCTTGAGGGTGAGCCCCGCGCTGCTGATGATGGTGGGGAGCCAGCTCGACAGCAGGTAGAAGATCAGCAGGCTCATGAAGAACGTCACCCACAGGCACAGCGTGCTGGCGACGAGGCCGGGCTGGAACAGCTGGCCGATCGGCGAGGCCTTCGGCTTGGCGATGCCCGTGAAGGTGGCGCCGGAGAAATCCTCCGCGGGTGCGATGCGCTCGAGGAGCCGGGCGACCGCCTCGGCCGGGGCCTGCTTGAGCACGAGGAAGCGGGCCGATTCCGGCAGGCCGAGGGCCAGCGCCGGCACGAGAGCGAGCGGCAGCACGCCGCCGATCACCAGCACCGAGGCCCAGCCGTGGTCGGCGATCAGGTGCGCCGCCGCGAAGCCGCCGAGCGCCGAGCCGACGGTGAAGCCGCAGAACATCGCCATGGTGAGGAAGGAGCGGCGATGCTCGGGGCAGTATTCGGAGGTCAGCGTGATGGCGTTCGGCATCGCGCCGCCCAAGCCCAGCCCGGTGATGAAGCGCAGCACCGTCAGCATCTCGATCGAGGTCGACCAGGCCGAGGCGAGGCTGGCGAGACCGAAGAAGGCGGTGGTGACGACGAGCATCGCCTTGCGGCCGACCCGGTCGGCGAGCGGCCCGAACAGGAAGGCGCCGATCATCAGGCCGAACAGCCCGGCGCCGAACAGCGGCGCGAGCTGGCTCTGCGTCACGCCCCACTGGGCCCGCAGGGCCGGGGCGATGTAGCCGATCGCGGCGGTGTCGAACCCGTCGATCGCGACGACGAGGAAGCACAGGAGCACGATCCGCACCTGGAAGCGGGAGACCCCGTGGCGGTTGATGACGTCCTGGACGTCGAGGCTGCGTGGATTGGGCATGGGTTGGGTTCCTCCTGAAAGATTTGTTTGGGTTTTCTCGATCTTGCGCCGGGCAGCGTCGGGACCTGTTCGAGGTAATCGACAGATCTTTCACACTCCGGGTCATCCCGGGGCCGCGCAGCGGAGCCCGGGATCCAGAAACGCGGAGCTTTCAGAACCGAGCGGGCCGCGTTCCACTTGGTTCGGCACCCCCTGCGCGTCTGGATCCCGGGTTCTCGCCTTCGGCGAGCCCCGGGATGACCCGGAGGGTGGCAGGGGCGGGGGTTGGCTGGCCCCGTCTCTTCTCGCTCAGCCGAGCGCCGACGGATGCCGCGCGAGCGGGGTCACGCGCATCGTCATGAACGGGAACAGCGGCAGTCCGGACAGGATGTCGTGCAGTTCGTCGTGGCTCTCGACGTCGAACACGCTGATGTTGGCGTAGCGCCCCGCGACCCGCCACAGGTGGCGCCACTTGCCCTGGCTCTGGAGGTCCTGGGCGCGGGCCCTCTCCTCGGCCTTCAGCGTGGCGACATGATCGGGGTCGAGGCCGTGCGGGATCGCGACGTCCATCTCGACGCAGTACAGCATGGGATCAGCTCCGGGCGTAGTGGCGCAGCTTGTCGGGATCGAGGGTCACGCCGAGGCCGGGGCCGTCGGGCAGGTGCACCGCGAAGTCGTGGAAGGCCAGCGGCTCGGCGACGAGGTCGCCGGTGAGGATCTGCGGCCCGAAATGCTCGCACCCCCAGGCGAGATCGCGCAGGCCCGCGAAGGCATGGAGATGCGCCGCGGCGCCGACCGAGCTCTCGAGCAGGCAGCCGCCGTAGAGCCCGATGCCGGCGGCCTCCGCCACCGCCGCGACCTTGTGCAGGCCGATCAGGCCGCCATGCTTGACGAGCTTGAGCGAGACCGCGTCCGCCGCAGCGGCCTCGGCCACCGCCAGCATGTCGTGGGCGGTGAACACGCACTCGTCGGCGAGCAGCGGCGGCCCGTCGTCCCGCGCCCGCAGGCGGCCCATCCCGGCGATGTTCCAGGCCGGCAGCGGCTGCTCGACCAGCGCGATGCCGAGATCGGCCAGACGCGGCAGGCAGCGGCGGGCGGTGGCCTCGTCCCAGGCCTGGTTGGCGTCCACGATGAGCGTCGCGCGGTCGGCGAGCGCCGTCGACAAGCGGGCGAGCCGCGCGAGGTCGGCCTCCGGCGCGAGCGCGCCGATCTTGATCTTGAAAGTGCGGTGGAGCCGCGCCGCGAGCTTCCCCTCGGCCTCCGCGATCTCCTGGTCGGGATCGCCGGAGGCGAGCGTCCACAGGACAGGGAAGCTCGTGCGCACCGCCCCACCCAGGAGGGCGGCGACCGGCAGGCCGAGGCTCTGGCCCACGGCGTCGAACAGGGCGGTCTCCAGCGCCGCCTTGGCGGCGTTGTTGCGCTTGGCCGCGGCGTCGAGGCGCTCGCCGGCGGTGACGAAGCGGTCGGCCGGCTGCCCGATCAGGGCGGGGGCGAGATAGGCGTCGATGGTGGCCTTGATGCCCTCGACGCTCTCCTCGCTCCAGCGCGGTCCGCCCAGGGTCGCCGCCTCGCCGATGCCTTCGACGCCGTTGGCGAGGCGGAGCTGGACGATGACGTAGCTCTGCGCGGTGACCGAGGTCTGGGAGAGCTTGTGCTTCCGCACGGTGGGGACGTCGACGATCGTGGTGCGGATCCCGGTGACCGTGAGGTCTCGGTCCGGCGCATGGCGCACGGCGTCGTGGAGCTGGTTCTTGGCGAGCATGGGGTATCTCGGGAATGTGTGGGGCTGGATAGCCAGGGGGGCTGGGTGGCCAGGGTGGTGCCTCCGGCGCAGTCCCAACCCTCCCCCTCTGCGGGGGAGGGTGCCCCACGGAGTGGGGCGGGAGAGGGGACGCCGCTTCCGGAGAGGTTGCGACCATCGTGAAGGGCGCCACATCCGGCACCGTCGCGCTGCCCCTCTCCCGGCCTACTTCGTAGGCCACCCTCCCCCGCAGAGGGGGGAGGGTTCGGGCGTCGCGTCCTACGCGGCTTCCGCGTGCGGGCGCACCACCACCGGATCGGGCGCGTGCGCCACCTCCGGGTTGAGCGCGAAGTCGAAGCGGATGGTCGAGAACGGCCCTTCCAGCCCCGCGGCCTTCACCGCCACCGGGTCGGTGACCCGCACCACCTCGGCGATCAGGCCGTCGCGGGTGGCGAAGGCGAAGTCGTCGTGCAGGTAGGGGTCGTCCGAGAGGTTGATCTGCGTCGTCAGCTGCCGGTGGCCGGGGCCGGAGACGAAGAAGTGGATATGGGCCGGGCGCTGGCCGTGGCGGCCGAGCTGGTCGAGCAGCTTCTGGGTCTGGCCCTCGGGCGGGCAGCCATAGCCCTTCGGCAGGATGCTGCGGAAGCGGTAGCGGCCCTCTCCGTCCGTCTCGATGCGCCGGCGCAGGTTCCAGGTGCTCTGGCTCCGATCGAAGACCGAGTAGTTGCCGAGCGTGTTGGCGTGCCAGACGTCGACGATGGCGCCCGCCACCGGCGCGCCGTTCTGCCCCGTCACCTGGCCCTCGACGATCAGCACCTCGCCGTCCTCCGGGTCGTCGTCGAGGCGCGCCTCGCCCTTCGCCAGCGGCGCGCCGGCGACGTAGAGCGGACCCTCGATGGTGCGCGGCGTGCCGCCCTCGATGCCCGCGGCCCGCTCCTTGGCGTCGATGCACAGGTCGATGAAGTGCTCGATGCCGAGGCCCGGCATCAGGAGGCCGAACTCGTTCTTCTGACCGGTCTCGGTCAGGGAGCTCATCGCGGTCCAGAACTCGCTCGGCGTCACGTCGAGATCCTCGACGATCCGGCAGGCATCCTCGACGACGCGGCGCACGATCTGCTTCATGCGCGGGTTGCCGGTCTGGGTCGAGAGACCCGCGACCTTGTCGAACAGGGCCTGGGCCTCGGCGGAATCGGTGATCGGAGACGGGGTGGTCATCGGCGTTTCCTCTTGTGTGGTTGGGTGAGGGATTATCCGAGGTCGCCGCCGGCCACCGGCAGGGTGACGCCGGTGACGTAGGAGGCTTCGTCGGAGGCGAGGAACAGGATCGCGGCGGCCTGCTCGGCGGCGGTGCCGTAGCGGTGCATCAGGCTCGACGCCTTGGTCTGGGCCACCACCTCGGCGATCCAGGCCCGCTCCTGGTCGCTCGGCGGGGCCGAGTTGCGCGGCACGCGCCGGGGCGGCGCCTCGGTGCCGCCGGGGGCGACCGCGTTCACCCGGATGCCGTGCTCGGCGTATTCGACGGCGAGGCAGGCGGTGATGGCGTTCACCCCGCCCTTGGCGGCGGCGTAAGGAACGCGGTTGACGCCCCGCGTCGCCACCGACGACACGTTGACGATGCTGCCGCCTCCGCCCGCCAGCAGGTGCGGCAGGGCCGCCCGGCAGCACCACAGGGTCGGGTAGAGCGAGCGCCGGATCTCGGCCTCGACCTCGTGCGGGGCGTAATGCGCGAACGGCTTGAACCAGATCGAGCCGCCGACATTGTTGACCAGCACGTCGAGCCGGCCATGTCGCGCCACCGCCGCGGCCATTACGGCGTCGCAGCCCTCGAACGTCTCGACGTCGGCGAGTTGCACCGCCGCCTTGGCGCCGAGGTCGCGGGCCTCGGCCGCCGTCTCCTCGACGATCTCCGAGCGGTCGGTGAGGAGGAGGGCGGCGCCCTCGCGGGCGAGTCGCAGGGCCACCTCGCGGCCGATTCCCTGCGCCGCGCCGGTCACCACCGCGACCTTGCCTGAGAAGCGGTTCGGCGAGACGAAGCCGGTCATGCCCCGGCTCCCGTGCCGCTCGCCGCGAACTTTTCGTAGTGGAAGCTCGCTGGGCTCAGGCCCCGCTCGGCGAAGGTCTTGCGGACCGCGTCGACCATCGCGGGCGGGCCGCACAGATAGGTGTCGATGTCGCCGCCATGCAGGTGCGCATCGGCCAGATGCTCGGTGACGTAGCCCCGCTTCGCGTGCCGGCTCTCGGGGGAGGCGACGCAGGTCTCGAAGCTGAAACCCGGGATCTTCGCGGCGGCGTCTTCCAGGGCCTCCGTCTCGACGAGGTCGGCATCGTGCGTGACGCCGTAGACGAGGTGGATCGGCTGGTCCGCCCCGGTCTCCGCGATCGTGCCGAGCATCGACAGGAACGGCGCCAGCCCGGTGCCGCCGGCGAGCATCAGCACCGGGCGGCGGATCTCGCGGAGGTAGAAGCTGCCCGACGGGCCGGTCAGGTCGAGGGCGTCGCCCTCCCGCGCGCCTTGCGAGAGATAGGTGCTCATCAGCCCGCCCGGGATGTTGCGGATCAGGAACTCGGCCTTGGCGCTGCCCGGAACGGAGCTGAACGAGTAGGAGCGCGCCAGGGCGCTCCCCGGCACCGCGATGTTGACGTACTGCCCCGGCAGGAAGCCGACCGGCTCCTCGGTTTCGAGCTCGAGCCCGAAGGTGGTGTCGGAGAGCCGCCGGACCGCCGCGACCCGGCCCTTGAGGGCGGCCGCCTTCGTCTTGCAGACCTCGGACGAGGCCGCGACGGCGAGCACGAGGTCGGTCCGCGGCCGCATCTGGCAGGCGAGGCCGTAGCCTTGCGCCGCTTCCTCGTCGGTCAGCGCGTCCTCGATGTAGTGGCCCGGATCGAACCGGCCGGATTCGCACCGCACCCGGCAGGTGCCGCAGGCACCGTCCCGGCAGTCGAGCGGGATGTTGATGCCGAGGCGGTAGGAGGCGTCCGCCACCGTCTCGCCGGGGCGGCAGGCGATGAAGCGGGTAACCCCGTCCTCGAAATTGAGCGCGATCTGGTTCACGGCGCCCTCCCTAGATGTGATAGACGTCGATGACGTGGTGGATGTAGTCGTTCTTGAGGACGACCTTCTTGGTCTTGATGAGCGGGGTCCCGCTGCTGATGTCGAGTGTGTAGAACGACGTGCCGAAATGGGTGTCGACCGTCTTGTAGCGGTAGTTGAAGGTGAGCCAGTTGAAGCGGAGCTTACACGTCGTCTCGTCCTGCTCCAGGATCTCGACGTTCGAGATGTTGTGCGAGGTGCGCGGCTCCGGCAGGCTGGTGGCGCTGGACCGCTCGGTGCGGATGCGGAAGACCCGGTCCTCGAGGCCGCTGCGGCTGTCGTAGTAGATCAGCGAGACATCGGTCTGCGGATTGCTCACGAGCTGGTCGTCGTCGTCCCAGGACGGCATCCAGAACTCGACGTCGGGGGCGTAGAGCGCCAACCACGCATCGAAGTCGCGATCGTCGAGGAAGCGGGCCTCGCGGTAGAGGAATCGCTGCACCTGCTCCAGGGTGAGGGGCATCGGGGGGCTCCTTGAGGGCGTGCGGGGGCGCTCGGCGTCCCGGAGGGGGCGGCGCCGTCGTGTTTGGTGTGGTTGGTGAGTCGGGCTCCCGACCCCTCCCCCGCGGAGGGCAGGCCTGTCCGGGTAAAAGAACTGGCGCGCCTCCCCTCTCCCGTTTGGGAGAGGGGCCGGGGGTGAGGGTGGCTCGGCTTCCGCGATGATCCTGAACCGTCGAGCTGGGCAGATCGACGCTCGGAGCCTTCACGGAAGCGCGCCACCCTGCGCGATCTTCGATCGCCCCTACCCCTCTCCCAAACGGGAGAGGGGATCCCGCGCTTGATTCTCAAAGGGATTTTCCCTGGACAGTCCTGCCGCGGGGGGGGAGGGGTCAGGGGCGCCGCGTTACGACAGATGCCGCCGCATCGTGTCCATCCAGTAGCGGTGCTGGATCGCGAACAGGCCCTCGTCCTCGGTCTTGACCCCGCTGAGCAGCGGCTTCAGCCCGATCGCCTTCGCGCCCTCGTCCGCGCCCTCGATCCAGTGCTCGGCGCCGCGGCAGAGGTCGTTCCACTGCGCCGCGCGGCCGCGATAGCCGATCTGGCAGGCGCGGAACTCTTCGAGATCGTCCGGGGTCGCCATGCCGCTGGCGTTGAAGAAGTCCTCGTACTGGCGGATCCGCCGGGTCCGGGCCTCCGGCGCCTCGCCCTTCGGGGCGATGCAGTAGATCGTCACCTCGGTCTTATCGACGGCGATCGGCCGGTAGGTGCGGATCTGCGACGAGAACTGGTCCATCAGGTAGACGTTCGGATAGAGGCAGAGGTTGCGCGAGCGGCTGATCATCCAGTCCGCCATCGCCTGCCCGTGCTGGTCCGCCAGCTCGGCCCGCCGGTCCCAGTTCGGCCGGTCCTCCGGGTTCGACCAGGTGGTCCAGAGCAGCAGGTGGCCGTGCTCGAACGAGTAGAACCCGCCGCCCTGCTTCGCCCAGCCGCCCGCATCCATGGCGCGGGTCTTGTCGACGACGTGCGATTCCTTGCGCCGGCTGGTGGTGGCGGCGTAGTTCCAGTGCGTCGCGCTGACGTGGTAGCCGTCGGCGCCGTTCTCGGTCTGGAGCTTCCAGTTGCCGTCATAGACGTAGGTCGAGGAGCCGCGCAGCACCTCGAGCCCGTCGGGCGACTGGTCGACGATCATGTCGATGATGCGCTTGGCCTCGCCGAGATGCTCGGAGAGCGGCTTCACGTCGGGGTTGAGGCTGCCGAACAGGAAGCCGCGGTAGTTCTCGAACCGGGCGACCTTGGTCAGGTCGTGCGAGCCGTCGCGGTTGAAGCTCTCGGGATAGCCAGCGCCCTCCGGATCCTTCACCTTCAGGAGCTTGCCGCCGTTGCTGAAGGTCCAGCCGTGGAACGGGCAGGTGAAGGTCGCCTTGTTGCCGCGCTTGTGCCGGCACACCATCGCGCCACGGTGGCTGCAGGCATTGACGAAGGCCTGCAACTCGCCCTTGCGGTTGCGGGTGATCACCACCGGCTGGCGGCCCATGAAGGTGGTGAAGTAGTCGTTCGGGTTCGGGATCTGGCTCTCGTGGGCCATGTAGATCCAGTTGCCCTCGAAGATGTGCTGCATCTCCAGCTCGAAGAGGTCGGGATCGGTGAAGATGTCCCGCCGGCAGCGATAGGTGCCGGTCTCGGCGTTCTCCTCGACCGCACCCTCGACCACCTGATGCAGATCGTCCAGCATGATATTCTCCCTGCCGCAGCGGCTGTTGCGAGACGAGAGGGAGCGTTGCCGGTCCACGCGCTGTGCGGGCCGGCTCGGACCTGTCTCTCGTCTTGCGCAGGGTGGCGTGGTCTCGGATGGACTCTTGCATCCCGAGCCTCGCTCGCGCCCTGAGCGTTCCCTCTTTCTCCAGTTCTAAGGAACGGGCATACCGAGGTCCAAGACCGATTGGGAACAAAACCATTCCTGGGAGGAATGATTGGAGCTGCGCCACCTGCGTTACTTCGTGGCCGTCGCGCGCGAGCAGAGCTTCACCCGCGCGGCGGACCTGATGCACGTCGCCCAGCCGGCGCTGAGCAAGCAGGTGCAGCAATTCGAGGAGGAGTTCGGCCTCGCGCTGATCGAGCGCGGCTCGCGGCCGGTGCGCCTGACCGAGCCGGGCCGGGTGATCTACGAGCAGGCGCTCCAGATCCTGGAGCGGGTCGACGACCTGCGCGAGACCGGCCGGCGCTTGCGCGTCGCCGAGCGCAACAGCTTTCGCATCGGCTTCGTCGCCTCGACGCTCTACGGCCGCCTGCCGGAGATCCTGCGCGGCTACCGGATGAGGCGCCCGGACGTCGACATGACGCTTCTGGAACTGCTCACCCTGGAGCAGATCGCGGCGCTGAAGGAGGGGCGGATCGATGTCGGCTTCGGGCGGGTCGAGATCGAGGATCCGGCGATCACCCGGGTGCTCCTGCGTAATGAAAAACTGATCGTCGCGGTGCCGATGGCCTGGGACGCCGCGCGCCCGCCGGGCCCCCTGAAACTGGCCGACCTCGCCGACACGGCGCTGATCCTCTATCCGAAGAGCGCGCGGCCCAACAACGCCGACCGCATCCTGGCGCTGTTTCGCGAGCACGGCGTGCGGCCGCCGGTGATCCACGAGGTGCGCGAGCTCCAGACCGCGCTCGGCCTCGTCGCGGCGGAGGCCGGCGTGTGCGTGGTGCCGGCCTCGATCGAGCGCCTGCGCCGCGACGGCGTCGCCTACCGGCCCCTCGACGAGGAGCGGGCGCTGATCCCGGTGATCATGAGCTATCGCAAGAACGATCCCTCGCCGGAGATCGGATTGATCCTGCAATGCGTGAGGGAGGATTACGAGCGGGAGGGGTTGGCGTTCGGGGTATGAGGATAGAATCTTGGGATTGCTTGCGTCATCCCACTCACGACCTCAGGATGAGGTCGCGGGTGAGGTATGGAACGGGTGGTTATGAGTGTGACAGAGCAGGCAACATCACGAAATAGTCTCTCCCGCTGACGCCCGTCCCACCCCCTTTGTCGTCCCGGGGCCGCGCAGCGGAACCCGGGATCCATACCCGCTGGCGATGCCGGATGGAGCGGACCGCGTCACGCCTTGTTTGGCACTGTCAGCGGTCATGGATCCCGGGTTCTCGCCTGCGGCGAGTTTCGGGATGACGCGACGGAGGGTGGGACTCGGCCGGTGAGCGCAGACAGGCTCCGACCGCCGTTTTGGCCGCGTGAACGCCGGGTGATAGTCCGGCCCGTGCTACCCCGCACCTGTACACCGCTCTCAGAGGGGAGGGGGATCGCGCTCCATCGGTGTCGCAACGGGTAATACCAACGGTCGTTGAAGACGACCTTTGGTTCCGGCCTCGACTTTTCGCCAAGTCTTTGGCTTGGGGCCGAAAATTCGAGATGCGTCAGCATCTTGGGCCGTTGGTATAAGGCGGGACCGCCGGGCCTGACGCCCGGCGGTCCCGCCCCACCTCAGCCCGCCTTCGCCGCTCCCGCCGCGACCGCGGTCACCGCCGTCATGTTGACGATGCCGCGCACGGTGGTGGTGTGGGTAAGGATGTGGACCGGAGCGGCGGCGCCGAGCAGGATCGGGCCGACGCTGATGCCCTGGCCGGCCACCACCTTGAGCGCGTTCAGGGTGATGTTGGCGGAATCCAGGTTCGGCATCACCAGGAGGTTGGCCTCCGCGGTGAGGCGCGAGTCCGGAAACACCCGCTCCATCAGCGGCCGGCTGAGCGCCGCGTCGGCCTGCATCTCGCCCTCGACCTCGAGGTCCGGCGCCCGCTCGGTGATGAGCGAGAGCGCGGTGCGCATCTTCTCGGCCGAGGGGTTGCGGGCGGTGCCGAAGCTCGAATGCGACACCAGCGCCACCCGCGGGGTCTGGCCGAAGCGGCGCATCTCGGCCGCGGCCAAGAGCGTCATGTCGGCCAGTTCCTCCGCGCCCGGATCGAGGTGGATGTAGGGGTCGCAGATGAACAACGTGTGCCGCGGCAGCTGCAGGAGGCTCATGGCGGTGAGCGCCTTCACCCCCGGCGCCATCCCGATCACCTCGCGCACGTGGCGCAGGTGGCTGTGATAGGAGCCGGTGCCGCCGCAGAGCAGGCCGTCGACCCGGCCGAGCTTCAGCAGCATGGCGCCGACGAGGGTCGGGTTGCGGCGCGCTTCCGCCAGCGCCACCTCCCGCGACAGGCCGTGGCGCTGGCGCTGCGCGTAGTAGCCCTGCGCGGCCTGGGCCTGGAAGCCCTCGTCGTCGAGGTCCTGCACGTCGACGTCGCGGCCGACCTCGATGCGGAGCCCGAGCGCCTTCATCTTGTCGGCGATCACCTCGCGGCGGCCGACCAGCACCGGCCGGGCCAGGCCCTCGTCGACCACCACCTGGGCTGCCCGGAGCACCCGGTCGTCCTCGCCCTCGGCGTAAGCCACGCGGGCGCGGGCCGCCTCGCTCGCCGCGGCGAAGACCGGCTGCATCACCGTGCCGGAGGTGTAGACGCGGCTCTCCAGCGAGCGGCGATAGGCCTCGACGTCGAGCATCGGCTTCGTCGCGACGCCGCTTTCGGTGGCGGCGAGCGCCACGGCCGGCGCGACCTTGGTGATCAGCCGCGGATCGAAGGGCCGGGGGATCAGGTAGTCGGGCCCGAAGGCGATGTCCTGCGTGCCGTAGGCCGCCGTCACCACGTCCGACTGCTCGGCCCGGGCGAGTTCCGCGATGGCCCGCACCGCGGCGAGCTTCATCTCCTCGTTGATCGTGGTCGCGCCGACGTCGAGCGCGCCCCGGAAGATGAACGGGAAGCACAGGACGTTGTTGACCTGGTTCGGATAATCCGAGCGGCCGGTGGCGATGATCGCGTCCGGGCGCACGGCCTTGGCCGCCTCCGGCCGGATCTCCGGCTCGGGGTTGGCGAGCGCCAGGATCAGGGGCTTGTCGGCCATGCCCTTGACCATCTCGGGCGTCAGCGCACCGGCGGCCGAGAGGCCGAGGAAGATATCGGTTCCCGGCACCGCATCGGCCAGCGTGCGGGCGTCCGTGACCTGGGCGTATTCCGCCTTCTGGGCGTCGAGGTTGTTGCGGCCCTGGTAGATGACGCCGCGGCTGTCGGTGACGAGAACGTTCTTCTTGTCGAGGCCGAGGCTCACCAGCAGGTTGAGGCAGGCGATGGCGGCGGCACCGGCGCCCGAGCAGACGACGCGCACCTCGCCGATCTTCTTGCCGACCACTTCGAGGCCGTTGAGGATCGCCGCGGCGGCGATGATCGCGGTGCCGTGCTGGTCGTCATGGAAGACCGGGATCTTCATCCGCTCGCGCAGGCGGGTCTCGATCACGAAGCATTCCGGCGCCTTGATGTCCTCGAGGTTGATGCCCCCGAAGGTCGGCTCCAGGCTCGCGATGATGTCGACGAGCTTGTCCGGATCGGTCTCGTCGATCTCGATGTCGAACACGTCGATGCCGGCGAACTTGCGGAACAGGCAGCCCTTGCCCTCCATCACCGGCTTGCCGGCGAGCGCCCCGATATTGCCGAGGCCGAGCACCGCGGTGCCGTTCGAGATCACCGCCACGAGGTTGCCGCGGGAGGTGAGCTCGGCGGCCTGGGCCGGATCCTTCTCGATCGCCAGGCAGGCGGCGGCGACCCCCGGCGAGTACGCGAGCGCGAGGTCGCGCTGCGTGCTCATGTCCTTGGTCGGCAGCACGGCGATCTTCCCGGGCGTCGGGAAGCGGTGGTAGTCGAGGGCGGCCTTCTCGAGTTGCTCGTCCATGGCGTGTCCTCCTGATGTGTCGTGCGGGATAGGCGAGTGCGCCGAGGCGCGCGGGGTCGTCTCCCGGCCGGCGCCTTCGTCGGGCGCCGATCGGAATGGGAACGCTCAAGGTTGGGGTCGTGATCCCGCTGGGAGTGGCGGGAAGATCGAAACTACGTGCCTGTCAAACAGACCGGCGTGACGCAGACGATATCGAAAGAAGCGCGGGTTTCCCCTCTCCCCGCGGGCGGGGAGAGGACTTCATCGACCTTGTCGTCGATGAAGTGAGCCCGAAGGGCGAGGGTGAGGGGGTCTCGACGAATGAGACTCTTTCGGAAACACCCCCTCACCCTTGGGTCGATCCCCAAGGGATCGATGCGCCGCCTCGCTTTGGTGACGACAAGGTCACCAAAGCCCTCTCCCCGCCCGCGGGGAGAGGTGAGATGCTCACCCTCGGCGAGAACGCCCGGAAGCGAGGCGGGGCGATTGCCGCCCCACCCCGAAGTCATCGCCTCAATGCGCCTTCTTCTTCGGCATGTAGAGGTCGGTGATCGTGCCCTCGAAGGCCTCGGCCGCCATGCCGACCGTCTCCGACAGGGTCGGGTGCGGGTGGATGGTGAGCCCAATATCCTCCGCATCCGCCCCCATCTCGATGGCGAGCGCGGCCTCCGCGATCAGGTCGCCGGCCGAGGGGCCGACGATGCCGCAGCCGACGATGCGGTTCGATTCCTCGTCGAACAGCACCTTGGTCAGACCCTCGTCGCGCCCGAGCGACAGCGAGCGGCCGCTCGCCGCCCAGGGGAAGACGCCCTTGCCGACCTTGATGCCCTTCGCCTTGGCCTCGGTCTCCGAGAGGCCGACCCAGGCCACCTCCGGATCGGTGTAGGCCACCGACGGAATCACCTTGGCGTCGAAGAACGAGTTCTTGCCGGCCGCCGCCTCCGCGGCGACCTTGCCCTCGTGCACCGCCTTGTGGGCGAGCATCGGCTGGCCGACCACGTCGCCGATGGCGAAGATGTGCGGCGCCGTCGTGCGCATCTGCTTGTCGACCGGGATGAAGCCCCGCTCGTCCACCGCGACGCCGGCGGCCTCGGCGCCGATCAGCTTGCCGTTGGGACGGCG
The DNA here is from genome assembly GCF_003173775.1 of Methylobacterium sp. 17Sr1-1. NCBI lineage: Bacteria > Pseudomonadati > Pseudomonadota > Alphaproteobacteria > Hyphomicrobiales > Methylobacteriaceae > Methylobacterium > Methylobacterium sp. 17Sr1-1. Next base: position 3,619,218 of record NZ_CP029552.1, read on the forward strand.
GCCGACCGAGACCAGGATCTTGTCGAAGGTGTCGGTCGCCGGGGCCGAGCCGCCCTCGAACGTCACCTTGAGGCCTTCCGGCAGCGCCTCGACGGCCGTGACCTTGGCCTTGAGGTGGATCGCCTCGTACTGCTTCGAGATCCGCTTGAACAGCGGTGTGACGATGTCCTTGTCGGCACCGGGGATGATCTGGTCCATCAGCTCGACGATGGTCACCTTGGACCCGAGCGCGTGGTAGACCGTCGCCATCTCGAGGCCGATGATGCCGCCGCCGACGACGAGGAGGCGCTTCGGCACCCCGTCGAGTTCCAGCGCCCCGGTCGAGTCGATCACCCGCGGATCGTCATGCGGGATGAACGGCATCTTGATCGGCTCGGAACCGGCCGCGATGACCGCGTTGTCGAAGCCGACGATCGTCTTCTTGCCCTCGTGCTCGACCTCGATCTGGTGCGGGCTGACGAAGCGGGCGGTGCCCGTCACCACCGTCACCTTGCGCTGCTTGGCCAGGCCCCCGAGGCCGCCGGTCAGGCGCTTGACCACGCCCTCCTTCCAGCTGCGGAGCTGATCGATGTCGATCTGGGGCGCGGCGAAGCTGATGCCGTGCGAGGCCATCGCCTGGCTCTCGTCGATCACCTTGGCGGCGTGGAGCAGGGCCTTCGAGGGGATGCAGCCGACATTGAGGCACACCCCGCCGAGGCTCGGCCAGCGCTCGACCAGGATCACCTTCTTGCCGAGGTCGGCGGCGCGGAACGCCGCCGTGTAGCCGCCGGGACCGGCGCCGAGCACCAGCACCTCGGCCCGCATCTCCTCGCCGGAGACCGGGGCCGCGCCCTTCGGGGCCGGCGCCGCGGACGCACCCTGCCCGCCGGCGGTGGCGGGCGAGCCGTAGCCGGCCTGGCCCGTTCCCGCCGCGAGCGGCGAGCCGCCGGCCGCTGCGGGAGCCGGAGCGGCCTTGTCGGCGACCGCGGGCTTCGCGGCGCCGGCCGCGGCCGCACCCTCCAGCACCAGCAGCAGGTCGCCTTCCGTGACCTTGTCGCCGGGTTTGACCTTCACCTCCACGACCTTGCCGGCCACGGAGGAGGGGACGTCCATGGTCGCCTTGTCGGATTCCAGGACGACGATGGTCTCGTCGACCGCGATCGTGTCGCCGGCCTTGACCAGCACCTCGATCACCGGAACGTTCTTGAAGTCGCCGATGTCCGGCAGACGGACTTCGTTGCTCATCGGATCACCTCGTTACTCTGGTCTCGACGTCAGACGACGAGGCGCCGGACGTCCTCGAGGACGTGGGCGAGGTGGCGGGTGAAGCGCGCAGCCAGCGCGCCGTCGATCACGCGGTGGTCGTAGGAGACCGAGAGCGGCAGCATCAGCCGCGGCTTGAACTCGGAGCCGTTCCACACCGGCGCCATCTTGGAGCGCACGACGCCCAGGATCGCGACCTCGGGGGCGTTGACGAGCGGCGTGAAGCCGGTGCCGCCGATGCCGCCGAGCGACGAGATCGTGAAGGTGGCGCCCTGCATGTCGCCGCTGCCGAGCTTGCCGTCGCGGGCCTTCTTCGACAGCGAGCCCAGCTCCTGGCTGATCTCGACGATGCCCTTGCGGTCGGCATCCTTGACCACCGGGACGACGAGGCCGTCCGGCGTGTCGACGGCGACGCCGATGTTGTAGAATTTTTTCAGGATCAGCGCGTCCTTCTCGGGGTTCAGCGACGAGTTGAACTCCGGGTGCTGGCGCAGGGCCGAGACCGCGGCCTTGATCAGGAACGACAGCAGGGTGACGCGGTAGCCCTTGTCCTTCCCGGCGGTGTCGAGCTCCTTGCGGTAGGCGTCGGTCTCGGTGATGTCCGACTCGTCCGAATGGGTGACGAGCGGCACGTTGAGCCAGGCGCGGTGCAGGTGCGGGCCGGAGATCTTCTTGATCCGCGGCAGCGGCCGGACCTCGGTCGGGCCGAACTTCGAGAAGTCGACCGCCGGGATCTCCGGGATGCCCATGCCGCCGGTGGGCGCGCCCGCGGCCGGCGCGGAAGCGGGGGCGGCGGAGCGCACCAGCGAGCCCTTCACGTCCTCCTTGGTGATCCGGCCCTTCTCGCCCGAGCCCTTGATCCCCGTGAGGTCGACGCCGAGCTCGCGGGCGAGACGCCGCACGGCGGGGCTCGCATGCACGTTCGAGAAGTCCGGCGCGGACGAGGCCGGCGCGGAGACCGGGGGAGCGGCGGGCTTCGCCGGATCCGGCTCCTGCTTCGGCATCAGGGCGGCGGTGTCGGCGGCGGGGGCCGCACCGGCGCTCGGGGTCGCGGCGGCCGCGGCGGCGGGCGCCTTCTCCTCGCCCTCGCCCTTCAGCAGCAGGACCGCGCTGCCCTCGCTCACCTTGTCGCCGACCTTGACCAGGATCTTCTCGATCACGCCGGCCGACGGGGAGGGCACCTCCATCGTCGCCTTGTCGGATTCGAGCGACACGATCGGGTCCTCGGCCCCGATGGTGTCACCCTCCTTCACCAGGATCTCGATGATCGGGATGTCCTTGAAATCGCCGATATCGGGGATCTTCACTTCGATCGACACTGCGCGCTCTCCCGAATTCTTTGCTATGCTTGACGCAGATGGGGCGTTTTCCGACGACGTGGACACCGGTTCGTCGCAGGAAACGCGGGTACATCAAAGGTCTGGAGCCGTGCTCGACGGTACTGCGGTCGGGCGCCGCTCCGGCAGGTGACGGGCGCGCAAGGCCGTCCCCTCCCGCGATACGGGAGAGGAGGCCTCGCGGCGGGTCGTCGTCAGACCGTCCAGGGGGCCGGCTTCTCCGGGTTCAGCCCGTACTTGGCGATCGCCTCGGCGACCTTGGCGGCCGGCACGGCGCCCTCCTCGGCCAGGCTCTTGAGCGCCGCGACGGCGACCCAGTAGCGGTTGACCTCGAAGAACTCGCGCAGGCGCACCCGGTAATCCGAGCGGCCGAAGCCGTCGGTGCCGAGCACCTTGTAGCGGCCCGGCACGTAGGGGCGGATCTGGTCGGCGAAGAGCCGCATGTAGTCGGTCGCCGCGATCACCGGGCCCTGACGGCCCGTAAGGCAGGTCTCGACGTAGGACTTCTTCTGCGGCTCGGTCGGGTGGAGCATGTTCCAGCGCTCCGCCGCCATCGCCTCGCGGCGCAGTTCGGTGAAGCTCGGGCAGGACCAGATGTCGGCCGAGATCCCGAAATCCTGCTCCAGCAGCTCGGCCCCGGCGATGACCTCGCGCAGGATCGTGCCCGAGCCCATCAGCTGGACCTTGAGCTTTCCGCCCGCCTTGCCCTCGCGGAACAGGTACATCCCCTTGAGGATCCCGGGCGCCGCCCCGTCGGGCATGCCGGGATGCTCGTAGTTCTCGTTCATCACCGTGATGTAGTAGAACACGTCCTCCTGCTCGGCATACATCCGGCGCAGGCCGTCCTGCACGATCACCGCCACCTCGTAGGAGAAGGTCGGGTCGTAGGAGACGCAGTTCGGGATGGTGGCCGAGATCAGGTGGCTGTGGCCGTCCTCGTGCTGCAGGCCCTCACCGTTGAGGGTGGTGCGGCCGGCGGTGCCGCCGATCATGAAGCCGCGGGCGCGCATGTCGCCGGCGGCCCAGGCCAGGTCGCCGATGCGCTGGAACCCGAACATCGAGTAGTAGATGTAGAACGGGATCGTCGGCGCGTCGGAATGCGAGTACGAGGTCGCGGCCGCGATCCAGGACGACATGGCGCCTGCCTCGTTGATGCCCTCCTGGAGCATCTGGCCCTTCTCGTCCTCGCGATAGTACATCAGCTGGTTGGCGTCTTCGGGCCGGTAGAGCTGGCCGACCTGGCTGAAGATGCCGAACTGCCGGAACATGCCCTCCATGCCGAAGGTCCGGCTCTCGTCGGGCACGATCGGCACGATGCGGTTGCCGATGTTCTTGTCGCGCAGGAGGGTGTTGAGCACCCGCACGAACGCCATGGTGGTGGAGATCTCGCGGCCCGCGGTCTCCTTCAGCTGGGCCGAGAAGGCGTCGAGCGGCGGGACCTGCAACGCCTGCGAAAGCTGCCGGCGGGCCGGCAGCGGGCCGCCCAGCGCCTTGCGGCGGGCCATGAGATACTCGTGCTCCGGCGACCCCTCGGGGAAGCGGATGAACGGGATCTCGGCGATCTGGTCGTCGGAGAGGTCGATCTGGAAGCGGTCGCGGAACTGCTTGAGGACCGCCTCGCCCATCTTCTTCTGCTGGTGGGTGATGTTCTGGGCCTCACCGGCCTCGCCCATGCCGTAGCCCTTGACGGTCTTGGCGAGGATGAGGGTCGGCTGGCCCTTGTGCTTCACCGCCGCCGAATAGGCCGCGAAGACCTTGCTCGGGTCGTGGCCGCCGCGGGTGAGCCGCCAGATGTCGTCGTCGCTCCAGTCCTTCACCAGGGCGGCGGTCTCCGGGTACCTGCCGAAGAAGTGCTCGCGGATATAGGCGCCGTTCTTCGACTTGAAGTCCTGGTACTCGCCGTCGACGCACTCCTCCATCAGGCGCGCCAGCATGCCGGTGGTGTCGCGGGCGAGAAGCTGGTCCCAGCCCGACCCCCACAGCACCTTGATGACGTTCCAGCCGGCGCCGCGGAAGTTGGCCTCCAGCTCCTGGACGATCTTGCCGTTGCCGCGCACCGGGCCGTCGAGGCGCTGCAGGTTGCAGTTGATCACGAAGACCAGGTTGTCGAGCTTCTCGCGCGAGGCGAGCGAGATCGCGCCGAGGGACTCCGGCTCGTCCATCTCGCCGTCGCCCATGAACGCCCACACCTTGCGGCCGTCGGTGTTGGCGAGCCCGCGATGGTGCAGGTAGCGGAGGTAGCGCGCCTGGTAGATCGCCATCAGGGGGCCGAGGCCCATCGAGACGGTCGGGAACTGCCAGAAATCCGGCATCAGCCAGGGATGCGGGTAGGACGAGAGGCCCTTGCCGCCGACTTCCTGGCGGAAGCTGAGCATCTGCTCCTCGGTCAGGCGGCCTTCCAGGTAGGCGCGGGCGTAGATGCCCGGCGAGGAATGGCCCTGGACGTAGATCAGGTCGCCGCCACGGTCGCCCTCGGCGCCGTGCCAGAAATGCATGAAGCCGGTGTCGTACAGGGTCGCGGCGGACTGGAAGCTGGCGATGTGGCCGCCGAGCTCGGAGGAGTCCTTGTTGTTGCGCAGGATGATGGCGATCGCGTTCCAGCGGATCGCCGAGCGGATGCGGTGCTCGATCACCCGGTCGCCCGGATGCGGGTCCTGCTTGTCGGCCGGAATCGTGTTCAGGTACGCGGTGTTGGCCGAGTACGGAACCGGCGCGCCCTTCTTGCGGGCGCCCTCGATGACCTGCTCGATGAGGAAGTGCGCCCGATCCGGGCCTTCGACCTCCAGCACGCCGTCGAGCGAGTCGAGCCACTCCTGGGTCTCGACCGGGTCGAGATCGCGACTGCGTTCCACGTTATCCTCCCTAAGGTCATACTCGATCGGCGGGTCGAGCTGCCGCAGGCGTCAGCATTGTTCGTGCCACCGCTATGCTTCCGCAACCCGACTGATATTGCAAGGGTTTAGCTCATCCGGCGGCGGCCGATGTTCTGAGCATCCGCATCATCCGCGCCGTTGCAGTGCGGAAACCCGGAACCGCCGCGGGGCCCGACAAACATCACGGCTTCGCGCCGTCTTCAAGATTCGGATTTGGTCGTGGGGGGCGTCGATCCCCCGAAGCCCTGTTGGAACATCTTGAGGAACATGTTCTGCATCTGGTCCGCGCCCTGGGGGAAGGCAGTGAACCAGCTGCGCATGATCGCGTCGGGCGAGAAGCGATCCATCTCGGCCATCATGCGCCGCTCGACCTCGGCCATCACCGCCGCCTGGAGCGGCTCGACATTGGGAAGACCAACGAATTGGCGTGCCTCGACCGGGGTGCAATCGACCTCGACGCGGAACTTCATCGCATACTTCCTTACTCGGCCCCCGCATCGAGCTTAGAGCACCTTTTGACCCGTGTGGGAACCGGGCCGGCCGCAAAAAAATGCGGTGATATCAAGGACCTAGTCTGACAAGACGGAAGTGGCCGCACGTGACGCGGCCGCTCTGGTTTCTACGACGAAGGTCGTATGCGCCCCCTCGGCGATTCCGAGACCGTTGTAAAGCCGCATTGTTACGGGTCGGCCATTCTGTAACCCGGACCGGTCAACGACTCGGCCGCTCCGGGCTCGGCCCCCCGCGATCCTGCGACCCAGGGCGCCGCCGCGAGCCGGCGCTCCAGGAACGCCACCAGGGCCGTGACCCGGGCCGGCCGGGCGGTGCCCGGCGGCATCAGCAGGTTGAGCCCGACCGATGGCGGGGACCAGCCCGGCATCACCCGTTCGAGCCGCCCGGCGCGCAGGTCGTCCCAGACCAGGAAGTCGGGCTGCACCGCGAGGCCCAGGCCCGCCCGCAAGGCCGGCGTCAGCGCGTCGGCGTTGTTCGCCCGTAAGCGCCCGGCGGGCGTCACCGTCGCCTCTGCGCCGGTCGCGTCGTGGAAGTGCCAGCGCTCCGGGTTCGGCAGGTAGGCGTAGCCGAGGCAGGCATGGGCCGAGAGGTCGCGCGGGTGCTCCGGTCGTCCGGCCCGGTCGAGATAGGCGGGGGCGGCGACGAGCGAGCGGCCGACGGCGCAGAGGCGGCGCAGGCGCAGGCTCGAATCGGCGAGCGCCGCGATGCGAAGGCCCAAGTCGAAGCCGTCGCCGACGAGGTCGACCTGCGCGTCGCTCAGGTGGAGGTCGACGGCGACCTCCGGATGCGCGGCGAGGAAGTCGGGCAGGAGCGGCGCCACGTGGGCGAGACCGAACGACATCGGGGCGGCGAGGCGCACCAGGCCCCGGGGCGTCGTGGATTGCGCCAGGGCCTCGGCCTCCGCCGCCTCGCCCGCCGCCAGGATGCGGGCGGCGCCGTCGAGAGCGAGGCGCCCGGCCTCGGTCAGCGCCAGGCGCCGGGAGGTGCGGTGCAGCAGCGCCGCGCCCAGGCGCCGCTCGAGCCGGCTCACCGCCTTCGAGACGGTCGCCTTCGACAGGCCGAGCTCGGTCGCGGCGCGGGAGAACGACGCGGTCTGCGCCACCCGGGCGAAGATCGCCCAGGCCTCGAAATCGGGCAGCGCCATGAGCCGTGTCCGGAAACGATGGGTTTCGATTGTTTCTATTTCTGGCCGCCAGGGCAACCCCTAGATTGCCCTCATCGCGGCGATGCCGGCAGCCTCCCCCGCCGGCCCGCCCACCGGGAGTTCCCGACCATGACCACCACCACGACCAAAGCCGTCTCCGCGGGCCTGCACCACGTCACTGCCATCTCGGGCCCGGCGCGCCGCAACCTCGACTTCTATACCCGCGTCCTCGGGCTGCGCCTCGTGAAGAAGACCGTCAACTTCGACGATCCGGGCACCTACCACCTGTATTACGGCGACGCGGACGGCGCGCCCGGCACGATCCTGACCTTCTTCCCGTGGGAGCACGTCGCCCCCGGCCGGGTCGGGGTCGGGCAGACCGAGGAGACGGCGTTCCGGGTACCGGCGGGCTCGATCGGCTACTGGACGCACCGCCTGGTCGCGGCCGGCATCGCCTTCGAGGCGCCCGCCAAGGTCTTCGGCGAGACGGTGCTGCCGTTCCGCGATCCCGATGGGATGCGGCTCGCCCTGGTCGGCGTCGCCGGCGCCGAGGCCGAGCCGGCCTGGGGCGGGTCGGAGGTGCCGGCCGAGCACGCGGTGCGGGGTTTCCACGGGGTGACCCTCATGCTGCGGGAGGCTGCGCCGACCGCCCGGGTGCTCACGGAGGTGTTCGGCTGGACCGAGACGGGACGGGAGAGCACGCTCACCCGGTACACCGGCACGGCCGGGCTCGGCGGCCACGTCACCCTGCGGGAGGTCGGCGACTTCCTGCCCGGCCGCTCCGGCGGCGGTTCGGTCCACCACATCGCCTTCCGGGCCGCCGACGACGCAGGCCAGGGCGCGATGGCGGAGCGCGCCGGGGCGCTGGGCCTCCAGGTGACCGAGCAGCGCGACCGCAACTACTTCCGCTCGGTCTACTTCCGCGAGCCCGGCGGCGTGCTGTTCGAGATCGCCACCGACGCGCCGGGCTTTGCCGCCGACGAGCCGGCCGAGGCCTTGGGCGAGGCGCTGAAGCTGCCGGCCTTCCTCGAGCCGCACCGGGCCGAGATCGAGCGGGTGCTGCCGGCGCTGGCGTGAGCCGGGACCGGGCGCGGGCCGTGGAGGCCCGGGCCACACTGGAGCGGCGCCCGAGCGGGCACCGCTCCATCTTTTTGTTTCCCCTGCAACTTCCGCGACGGACCGGTATCCGCGCCCTCGCACGACACTCCCGATGCCGTCCGAGCGTGGTAACCATCGGTTAAGCAAACATGGTTACCCAATTCTTCCTGGATTTCTGGGAAGCTCGGGTCATGGTGGATCAGAACGACGTTGCCGGCGCGCCGGCTCCGGCCGGTGCGGCGGCTGCCCCGGTCGGTGCGGCGCCCGGCCCGGCCCAGGGGCCGGCCAAGCCCAAGTTTGGCGGCCTCCCCGGATTGCCGAAGCTGAAGACGACGACCCTCGCCGGGCTCCTCTGCGCGGCCTGCCTCGGCGCGCTGGCGGGCGGCGGCACGGTGGCGCTGATGGGGGCCATCCAGGGGACTGGCTCCGGCATCCCGCAGGCCGAGTGGACGCGTCTCAGCGGGCGGGTCGAGGCCGGCACCGCCGAATCCGCCCGGCTCGCCACCGACCTGTCGCTCCTGCGCGACCGGACGATCCAGGCCCACGATTCCGCCGACAAGGGCCGCGCCGAGGCCGGCGCCCGCCTGGGCCAGATCGCCGAGCGCCTGGATCGGTTGCAGCGCCAGGACGGCGACCTCGCCGGCAAGGTCGCGGCCGTGGCCGAGCGCCTGGCCGCTCTCGCCGAGCGCCAGGAGCATGCCGACCGCGACCAGGCGGTCCGCCTCGCCGCGCTGATCGACAAGCTGGAGAAGCGCCAGGGCGCGGCGCCGGTCGCCGCGGTTCCGGTCGCCCCGAACCCGGCGCCGACGGCGGCGGCTCCCGCGGTGACCCCGAAGCACGTCGCGGCCGCGGAGCCGGTCCTGACCGGCAGCCTCCCCGACAAGCCGGCGGCCGCGGCCAAGCCGGGCACCATCGAGGGCTGGGTGCTGCGCGACGTCTATGACGGGATGGCGATGATCGAGAACCGCAATCGACGCCTCGTCGAGGTCGGCCCGGGCGATACGCTGCCGGGAGCCGGTCGCGTCGAGGCGATCGAGCGCCGCGGCAGGTCCTGGGTCGTGGTGACCAGCAAAGGGATAATCACCCCGCAGGCCTGGTAGGCGCCGCGCTCAGGCGGGCTGCAGGGCCGGCGCCGCCTGCCCGGTCGGGGCGGGACCCTGCGCCGGCAGGAAGCCGGCGGCAGCGCGCCGGCGGCCACGGGCCTTGGCCTCGGTCCGGGCGGCCTTGGTGGGATGGAGAAGCTCGGCGAGGCGTGCGAGGCTCTCGGCGTCGTCGAGGTTCCGTGACTCGAAATCGGGCATGATTGTCCCCCGGGCGCGCGGCCCGTGGCTGGTGGGGGGTACGCATACTCACGCTTGAGAACCAGTAACGGTGAAGAACTTGTACAGTTCCGCACCGCGCGTCACGCTGCAAGAAAAAGTTTCGGCCTACCACCCAAAGACGGTATCCGCCCCTTGCAACACTGCCGGAGGGTCTAACCGCGCGCCGGCATGATCGGCGTGCGGCAACGCACGCCGAGCGTTGTGCGGCGCATGGTGATCGTGCGTGCGTTGCGGTGAAGCGAGGCGGCGCAGCGCGTCGGACGGCCGCGAATACCGAATCAGTCGTGGCTCGCGACACGCGAAAGCTTATCCGTTCGTGCAGGCCGGCATGCGGCCCGACGCGATCCGGAACCGCCCCGGCGTCGGGATTCATCGTCGCGACGGGAGGTGACGTCGTCCTCGGACACCGCCGTCGCCCCGCCGCGCACCCCAACCAGGATCCAAGTGAATCGGTTCCACCGGCCTGGGCAGGTTCGCCCCGGCAGGGAGGGCGACCGGCTGCCCGCGGGATGCGTCCACGGCAGGCCCTGCCATCCGTCGGGAGACGAGCGTTCTCGACCCTCCGGATCCGCCGGACGGTCGCCCGGCCGTCCCGTATGTCAGCCGCGCGATTCCGACGCGGCGCGGGCCGACTGGGCCATGCGGATCAAGTCCCGCACGGTGAGTTCGTGGTGCTCGGGCGGCTCCGCCTCGGCCGTCCGCGGGGTGGCCTCGCGGGCCAGCACCGTGCGCTGCGTGCGCCGGGTGAGCCCGGCTCGCCATGCCTGCGCCAACGCTATCATGGGCGCCCCTCCCGTGATCGTTCAATAAAAGCTAACAAACCTTCGCTGTTCGATAAAGTCTTGACAGGACGATTGTCGTCACGGCCGGGTCGGCAAGGATTGCCGCCCGGCCTGCCAAGCGCTTGCTGCTGCCTCGTTATTTATGCGAGGGCGATGCGCCGCGGATCGCGAGAAATCTGTCCTGACCTATGCTGATTCGCGCGCGGCCGACGAAGCAGCCGACGAATCAGCGGGTATCCTCGCGCAGGAGCTCGGTGTTGATGGCGAAGGCCGCCATCGCGCCCTCGGCGGCGGCCACGATGGCGAGCTGGACCCGCCGCGAGGCGTCGCCGGCGACGTAGAGCCCCGGCACGTTCGTCTCCTCGTACTCGCCGGTGCGCACCGTGCCCTTGCGCGAGAGGTCGCAGCCGAGCCGCTCGACGAGCGGGGAGGGGATGCAGGGCCCGGTGACGAAGAACAGGGCGGCGCAGTCGAGCGCCGTGCCGTCGCGCAGGCGCACCCGGGCGAAGCGTCCGTCCTTGCCCTCGAGCCGGGCGACGGCGCGCTCCTCGATCCGGATGCCGTGGCGGGCGAGGCGGTCGCGCTCCGGGGCATCGAGGTCGCAGGGCCCGTCGGTGAACAGGGTCAGGTCCCGGCTCCAGGCGGTGAGTTCCAGCGCCAGCCCCTTGCCGGCGTCGCCCGGGCCGTAGACGGCGAGCGGCCGGTCGCGGTTCTCGTAGCCGTCGCAATAGGGGCAGTGATGGACGCCGTGGCCCCAGAACTCCGAAAAGCCCTCGACGGCCGGCAGGTCGGTGCGCAGGCCGGTGGCGAGGACCATCCGGCGGGCATCGGCCCGGCGCTGGTCGTCCATCACCACCCGGAAGCCGTCCGGACGGCGCACCGCGTCGGCGACGCGCCCGTCCCAGATCTCGACCGTGTCGTAGGCGGCGAGTTCGCGCCGCCCCTCGTCGCGCAAGGCGCCGGGGGCGCGGCCGTCGCGGCCGAGGAAGCCGTGCATCCGCGGCGTCACGGCGTTGCGCGGGTGGCCGGCATCGATCAGCAGCACCCGGCGCCGGCAGCGGCCCAGGATGAGCGCCGCCGACAGGCCCGCCGGCCCGCCGCCCACGATGATGACGTCGTGCATGTCGCTGTCCCGAGAGCCGTCCTCGGGAGTAGACGCGTCGGCGGCTGGCCGGGTTCGCCGCAACGCAACGAAAAAGGGCGCTCGCGCGCCCCTTTCCGATCAGCGATGACGCCGCTGGATCAGGCCGCGGCGGTGCTGGTGGCGATGCCCTTCTCGGTGAGCAGCTGCTGCAGCTCGCCGGACTGGAACATCTCGCGGGTGATGTCGCAGCCGCCGACGAACTCGCCCTTGACGTAGACCTGCGGGATGGTCGGCCACTGCGAGAAGGCCTTGATGCCCTCGCGGATCTCCATGTCCTCGAGCACGTTCACGCCCTTGAACGGCACCCCGAGGTAGTTGAGGATCTGGGCCACCTGGCCCGAGAAGCCGCACATCGGGAATTGCGGCGTGCCCTTCATGAACACCACCACGTCCTGGGACTTGATCTCGGTCTCGATGCGGCTGTTGACGTCGGTCATGGGCTCTACCTTCCGTGTATGCCGTAGCTAGTGATGGTCGCGCGGGTTTTGCAAGACCGCGGCGAGGCGTAGGAGCGCCCAGTCGAGGGTGAAGGTCTTTGCGACCAGTTCCTCGGGCGTGAACGGGTTACGATCGGGGAGGCCCGACACCAGCACGTCGCCGTGCAGTTCCAGGGCGGCTGCGGCATCCGCTACCGAGACTTGCCACAGGTCATCCCAATCGACCCGTTGGCGCATCGACGGAGCATAGCGTCGCCGGGCCGTCGCGTGGAACGCGATGATCTCGACCCGCCAGGAACGTGTCGATTGGGCGCTGGGAGCGGACAAGTACTTGAGGACGTGGATCAGCATGACCCGAAGGGCGCTTTCGAAGGCCTTGATCTGCGAAAGACCCACAGCCTCCACCTCCTCGGCGATGTTTTCCCAATCGAGGACGTTCGAGAGCTCGGGTCGCGCCGCCAGAGCGCGCAGCGCCGCCGCCTGCTGCTCCGCCCAGGCGACGACGTCTTCGTCGTAGAGGCTCGGCTGATCCGTGCGGATCTCGTCCATGCGGCGGCCCTCGGGGTGTGGTTCAATCCTGCGGCACGCCCGTGGTCAGGGCAAGGGCGTGCAGCACGCCGCCCATGCGCCCCTGGAGCGCGCCGTAGACCATCTGGTGCTGCTGCACCCGCGACTTGCCCTTGAACGCCGCCGACACGACGGTGGCGGCGTAGTGGTCGCCGTCGCCGGCGAGGTCGCGGATCTCGATCGTGGCGTCGGGGAGGGCCTCCCGGATCATCGCCTCGATCTCGCGGGCATCCATCGGCATCGGGTCGTCTCCTGTTCAGGCCGCGTCGGCGGTCGGGCCCGCCATATAGGTCGGCAGCCAGCCCTCATGCGCCTTGCGCAAGGTCTCGAGGTCGACGATCTCGTCGCCCGGCAGGGTCAGCGAATCGGCGCCGGTGACGCCGATCACCGCCGCGTCGATGCCCTGCGCGCTCGCGCTGTAGAGCAGGTCGGCGACCGCGTCGGGCTCCACCGCCAGGAGATAGCGGCCCTGGTCCTCGCCGAACAGGTAGGCGTGGCAGGCGACCGGCAGCGGGCATTCGGGCAGCACCGCGCCGATGTTGCCGGCGAGCGCCATCTCGGCCACCGCGACGGCGAGGCCCCCGTCCGAGAGGTCGTGGACGGTGTCGACGATCCCGGAGGTGATCAGCCCGCGCACGAAGTCGCCGTTGCGCTTCTCGGCGGCGAGGTCGACCGGGGGCGGCGCCCCCTCCTCGCGGCCGCAGACCGTGGCGAGGTAGGCGGACTGCCCGAGCCAGCCCTTGGTCGCGCCGATCAGCACCAGGGCGTCGCCGTCGCGCTTGAACGCGATGGTGGCGATCCGGTTCACGTCGTCGACCACGCCGACGCCGCCGATCGTCGGGGTCGGCAGGATGCCGACGCCCTCGGTCTCGTTGTAGAGCGAGACGTTGCCGGACACGACCGGGAAGTCGAGGGCGCGGCAGGCCTCGCCGATGCCCTGGATGCAGCCGACGAACTGGCCCATCACCTCCGGCTTCTCCGGGTTGCCGAAGTTGAGGTTGTCGGTGATGGCGAGCGGGCGGCCGCCGACCGCCGTGATGTTGCGCCAGGCCTCGGCCACCGCCTGCTTGCCGCCCTCGACCGGGTCGGCCTCGCAGTAGCGCGGCGTCACGTCGGTGGTGATGGCCAGCCCCTTCGGCCCGTCCTCGACCCGCACCACCGCGGCGTCGCCGCCGGGCTTCTGGACGGTGTTGCCGAGGATGAAGTGGTCGTACTGCTCGTAGACCCAGCGCTTCGAGCACAGGTCCGGCGAGCCGACGAGCTTGGCGAGCGCATCGACGTTGCGCATCGGCGCCGCGACGTCCTCCGCCTTGACCTCCGGCTGGTAGGCGTTCTGGCGGTGCGGCCGGTCGTAGAGCGGCGCCTCGTCGCCGAGCTCCTTGATCGGCAGGTCGGCGACCGTCTCGCCGCCGTGCTTGATGACGAAGCGGAGCGTGTCGGTGGTGTGGCCGATGATCGCGAAGTCGAGACCCCACTTCACGAAGATGGCCTGCGCCTCCGCCTCCATGCCGGGCTTGAGCACCATGAGCATGCGCTCCTGGCTCTCCGACAGCATCATCTCGTAGGCCGTCATGCCGGGCTCGCGGGTCGGCACCGCGTCGAGGTTCAATTCAACCCCGAGATTGCCCTTGGCGCCCATCTCGACCGCCGAGCAGGTGAGACCCGCCGCGCCCATGTCCTGGATCGCGATCACGGCGCCGGACTGCATCAGCTCCAGGCAGGCCTCGAGCAGCAGCTTCTCCGCGAAGGGATCGCCGACCTGCACGGTCGGACGCTTCTCCTCCGACGAGGCGTCGAAGGCCGCCGACGCCATGGTGGCGCCGTGGATGCCGTCGCGGCCGGTCTTCGAGCCGAGATAGACGATCGGATTCCCGACGCCCGTGGCGGCCGCGTAGAAGATCGCATCGGTCCTGGCCAAGCCGACCGCCATGGCGTTGACCAGGATGTTGCCGTCGTAGCGCGTGTGGAACCCGACCGCGCCGCCGACCGTCGGAACGCCGAACGAGTTGCCGTAGCCGCCGATGCCCGCGACCACCCCCGAGACGAGGTGGGGCGTGCGCGGATGGTCCGGAGAGCCGAAGCGGAGCGCATTCAGGGCCGCGATCGGCCGCGCGCCCATGGTGAAGACGTCGCGCAGGATGCCGCCGACCCCGGTGCCCGCGCCCTGGTAGGGCTCGATGAAGCTCGGGTGGTTGTGGCTCTCCATCTTGAACACGCAGGCGAGCCCGTCGCCGATGTCGATGACGCCGGCATTCTCGCCCGGGCCCTGGATCACCCACAGCGCCTTGGTCGGCAGCGTCTTCAGGTGGAGGCGCGAGGACTTGTACGAGCAGTGCTCGTTCCACATCGCCGAGACGATGCCGAGCTCGGTGATGGTCGGCTCGCGCCCGATCAGCCCGACGAAGCGCTGGTACTCGTCCTCGGTCAGGCCGTGCTGGCGCACGAGCTCGGGCGTGATGGAGACGTCGTTGCGGATCATGCGGCATCCTCTCGCCGGTCGGGCGGCCCTGCTGCCCGTGCGCTTACTGCCTGATGGGACCGGAAGGCAACTCGCGAGCCGCGCCCGACGGTATCGTCAGGCGGTCTGCACCGCCGCGGCCGCGTGCCGGCGCCGGCTGCGGCGCCGGCCGAGATAGAGCAGCAGCCCCGTCACCCCGAAGAGCGGCATGGCGAGCGCCGCCAGCATGAAGGCGATCCAGCCGACGGGCCCGAAGAACCGCCCCTCGTGCAGGGCGAGCATGCTGCCGGTGAGCCGGGCGCCCAGCGGCCGCTCGGCGTAGAGGTCGCGGGATTCGAGGGTGCCGTCGGGCCGGAAGCGCCACTCGTCGCGGGCCTGGGGGTGAGCGGCGTCCGGCGCCACCGCGCGGATGCGGATCGTCTCGCCCTCGCGGGCGGGCGCCAAGGAGGCGGTGGCGTAGCGGCCTTTCGTGGCCGCCGTGAAGGCCGCGAAGGCGGGATCGAGGGGGCCGGGCGCACCGTCCCGCTTTCCCATGCCCTTATTGTCCATGCCCCGGGCGGGGGCTGCCGCGGCGGCCGGGCGGCCGGTGAGGAGCATCGTCACCCCGTCGCGGTACCAGCCGTAGGACCACCACAGGCCGGTCAGCGCCATGACGAGGTAGAGCACCAGCATCCAGGTGCCGACGACCGCGTGCAGCGACCAGTACAGCGCCCGGCCGCGGCGGGCGAGCGCCGGCTTCAGCCAGATCCGCCAGTCGCGGCGGCCCTTCGGCCAGCGCAGGTACAGGCCCGACAGCGCGAGATAGATCATCGCCAGGGCCGCGGCGCCGGTGAGGGTGCGGCCCCAGCCGTCGCCGTTGCCGGGCAGCAGCAGCCAGCGATGCAGCCGCCGCACGGTGCCGAAGACCTCCTCGCCCCGGGCCGGTCCGAGGATTCGGCCGTCGTAAGGGTCGACATGGGTCTCGGTGCCGCGGCCGGGCCCGTCGGCGAGCCGCACCCGCGCCGCACCGTCCGGCGCGCCGCTTAAGGTCATCAGCGTGACGCGGCGGCCCGGCGCCTCCTCCTTGAGGCGGGCGACCAGGGCGTCCGGCGTCAGGCGCGGGCCCTCCCGCACCGGCACGGTGACGATGCCGGGACTCATCAGGCCCGTGACCTCGTCCTCGACGCTGAGGATGCCCCCGGTCACCCCGACCAGCATCAGCACGAGGCCGGCGGTCAGGCCGAGGAACCAGTGGAGCTGGAACAGGACGGGTCTCACCGGCGGGCCCCCGGGACGGCCGGGGTCGCGGGTGCGGAGCCTGCCTCGGGCTGGATCATGGTGCGTATTCCCGCGTCGCGCGTCAGGGCGATCGATCGCTGCCGCAAGATCGCCCGCCGATATCCCTCGTCGCGGTGACGCTTATGCCCCGGGCGAAGCGGGTGTCAATGATTTCGATTTGGGTCAGGTATGGGATATTTATTATAATGATTCCAAAATGAGCCCGAATGCCAGTCGAACTACAAAATATATTTTGGATATGGGCGCATCTCACATGTAAGGCGCCAACAACGGCGAATGGGCGCAGTTTCGGCTTGACGAGTCTCTCTCCCGCGCCGGACTCTCGTCCTCGGCAACGCGAAGCCGGCCCTGGCGGGCTCGAGACGATCGCGGCCGAGAGGAGAGGAAGTATGACGCCCATCCGCGAGGCGCTGCGTGGCGCCGTTGTCGCAATGTCCCTGTGCGGCCCGTTTGCGATCCCAGTGGTCGGCGCCGCCGCCGCGACCCTGGCGCTCGCCGGCCCGGCCCTCGCGCAGGAAAGCGTAAAAATCGCCTTCATCGATCCGCTCTCGGGCGGCGGCGCGCCGACCGGCGAGGCGGGCCTGCGCCACTTCCAGTACATGGCCGAGATCCTGAACGCCCGCCAGAAGCAGTTCCGCTTCGAGGTGTTGGCCTACGACAACAAGGTCAACCCGCAGGAAACCTTGATCGCCGCCCAGAAGGGCATCGATGCCGGTGCCCGGGTGCTGGTGCAGGGCAACGGCTCCTCGGCCGCGGCCGCGCTCACCGACTTCGTCGCCAAGCACAACGAGCGCAACCCGAACCGCCAGGTCATCTACATCAACTACTCCGCCGTCGATCCGTCGCTGACCAACGAGAAGTGCAACTACTGGCACTTCCGCTTCGACGCCAACTCGGACATCAAGATGGAGGCGCTGACGAACTTCATGAAGACGCGGCCGGAGATCAGACGAGTCTATCTCATCAACCAGGATTACTCGTTCGGGCAGTCGGTCCGGTCCCAAGCCCGCGCCATGCTGAAGGCCAAGCGGCCCGACATCGAGATCGTCGGCGACGAGGTGACGCCGCTGCAGAAGGTCAACGACTTCGCGCCCTACGTCACCAAGATCCGCGCCTCGGGGGCGGATGCGGTCATCACCGGCAACTGGGCCCAGGACATCAACCTGCTGCTCAAGGCCGCCGCCGAGGCCGGGCTCCAGGCCAGCTTCTACACCTATTATGCCGGCGGCACCGGCGGACCCTCGGTGGTGCGCCAGACCGGGCTCGCCCACCGGGTGTTCGAGGTCTCGCAGGGCGCCGCCAACGAGGGCGATGCCGCCGCGCAGGACTTCGAGACCGCGTTCCGGGCCCGCACCGGCATCGGCTCGACCTATCCGCGCGCCTTCAACGCGATGAACGCGCTCCTGACCGCGATGCAGGAGGCCGGCTCGTCCGAGGCGCGCAAGGTGGCGCCGAAGCTCGAGCAAGCTCGCCTCAAGCCGCATGTCGGCAGCGAGGGGTATGTGCGCCCAGACGACCACCAGTATTTCCAGACGATGTTCGTCCACTCCTTCGGCCCGATGGAGCCCGGCATGCGCTTCGACGAGGAGGGCACCGGCTGGGGCTGGAAGATGGTCGGCCGGGTCGAGACCAAGGACACGCTGGTGCCGACCACCTGCCGGATGGACCGGCCGAGCTGACAACATACCTCATTCACCCGACAGTTCTGACAGCCTCCGCGTCATTCCGGGGCCGCGTAGCGGAGCCCGGAATGACCCGGAGGTTGTCAGATCGTTGGGAGACAATCGGACAGGGGCCTGACGCTCGAGCGGATGAACGCTCCTACGGAGCCCCGTCCGCCTCGGTCAGCGCATCGAGGAAGGCGTCGAGCATGGCGGCCGCGAAGGCCTCCATGTTGGCGGCCCGGTCGCCATGGCCGGTCTCGCGGGTCAGGCGGCGGGTGACGGGGCCGGCGACGGCAAGGCAGGTATGGCCGGCGGCATCGCCGTAGCGGTTGCCGCCCGGCCCCGCGGCGCCGGTCTCGCACAGGCCCCAGACCGCGCCGTGGCGCTCGCGCACGAGAGCGGCCACGCGCTCGGCATAGGGCTCGCTGGCGCTGCGCAGGCCCGCCATCCCGGCCTCGTCGAGCCCGATCAGGGCGCGGCGCGCCTGGGCGGTGTAGACCACCGCGCCGCCGAGATAGTAGGCGGAGGCGCCCGGCACGGCCAGAAGGGTCGCGGAAACGAGGCCGCCGGCGGAGGATTCGGCCACCGCGACGGTCTCCCGCCGGGCCGTCAGCCGGGCGGCGACGAGCCCGGCCCTCTCCATCAATTCGCGCAAGCGGCGTCCTCCTGCTGGAGGGACAAACCTAGCCGGTCGGGTCCTACTCCGCCAGCGCGCCCTCGTCGTCGGCGCCGGTCGGCGCCAGCCGCACCCAGGCGTCGAGGGCCCGGCCGATGCCGAGGCCGACGAGGCCGCAGAAGCTCAGCGACAGGCCGATATGGAGGAAAAGGGACGCATCAGACATTGGACTCACCCGACTTGAAGGATCAGAGGTGAACCGCGAGAGGCTAGGCCTCCCGTGGTCCCGGTTCATGGGCTCCCTGTGGCTTGGGGCGGTGCCGGGGGGCACCACCTTCGAGGGCCGGCAGCGCCGGTTTTGAGGGATGCGGGCATCCCGGTCAGGAGAGGTGTCGCACCGCCTTTGGGCGGAACGATGGTCCTGATGTGGCGCCAGGCTAGTCCGGGCCGGACCCGATCGGCGGTGTGCTCCCGCACCTTGACCGTCCGGGCCATCACGCCCCCTCCGCGAGCACCCGCTCGGCGAGGGCGAGGCCGCTCAGACAGGCGAACTCGACCCGCGGCCCGAGGCAGCCGTCGCCGGCGAAGCCGAGGCCGGTCTCCGGCGCGAACAGGCAGGGCTCGCCCACCGCCCGCTCGACCGCGGCGTAGCGCCAGCGATGGGCGGCGCGGTGGCGGATCTCTCCGACCGGAATGCGGTCGCGCAGGGCGGTGACGAGGCGTTCGGCGACGTCGTCAGCCGTGCATTCGAGGTTGGCGCGCGACCAGGACGGGGAGGCGTGCGCCACCAGCGTTGAACCGTCCTCGCGCCCGGGCTTGCTGTCGTTCCGGGCGATCCAGGCGAGGACCGCCTCCGGGTCGCGGTCCTCGCGCACCGAGGAATCCGGCAGGGGAGGGCCGTCATGAGCCAGCATCAGGGTCCAGCACGGGGCGTAGCGCACCTCGGCGACGCCCGGCAGGTGCTGGTCCGCGCTCGCGAGGAGCGCGAGGCTCTGGGGCGACGGGCAGGTGAGGAGAACGTGCGAGAAGGCGGTGTCCTTCGCCAGGGCCGTACCGTCGGCCTCCGCTAGCCGCCAGCCGCGCCCCTCCCTGGCCAGGCGCCCGACGGCCCGGCCGCAGCGCAGATCGATCCCATCGAGGAGGTCGCCCACCGGCGCGGACATCCCGGGCACGCCGACATGCCGGCCCTCGCCACCCCAGGCGCCCGCAACGCCCCGGGCGGTCCAGTCCTCGACCAGGGCGGCGAAACGCGGGTCGCGGGCGGTGAAGTATTGGGCGCCGTGGTCGAAGCGCAGGGAATCGGGGCCGCGTCGCGTCGCCATCCGGCCGCCGGGGCCGCGGCCCTTGTCGATCACGACGACCCGCCGGCCCGCATCGCTCAACCGGCGCGCCGCCGCGGCGCCGGCGATGCCCGCCCCGACGATCGCGATGGTGCCGTCGCCGATGGTGCCGTCCCGGTCCAATCCTGCCGCTCCCACGCCCTGGCCTCCAGACGCGGGGTCAACGCACGGCAATCCCCTGTGGTGCCAATCAATCGCGCGAAATCTCTTGCGGCGAGGCCTGGAACTTGTCGCGACCCGCTTGAGGCCTCGAACTTGCACCGATAAGGCCACGCTTCACTTGCGCATCTGTCTCCTGCCCCTGAGGAGCCCCGTTCCGTGCCGAACCCCGAAACCGTCGTGAGCGAGATCGCCGACGAGATGCGCCAGCGTCCCGACCGCGGCGAGGTGGCGCGCTACATCCCCGAGCTCGCCCGGGTCGACCCCGGCCATTTCGGCCTCGCGGTGATCGCCGCCGACGGGACGGTGGCGGCGGCCGGCGATTGCGACGTGCCGTTCTCGATCCAGAGCATCTCGAAGGTCTTCACCCTGACGCTGGCGCTCGGCATGGTCGGCGACAAGCTGTGGCGGCGGGTCGGGCGCGAGCCCTCGGGCAGCCCGTTCAACTCCGTCGTCCAGCTCGAATACGAGCGGGGCATCCCCCGCAACCCGTTCATCAATGCGGGCGCGATCGCCGTCACCGACCTGATTCTGTCGCGCCACCAGCCGCGCGAGGCGCTCGGCGAGATCCTGCGCTTCATGCAGTTCCTGGCCCAGGACACGAGCATCACCATCGACGAGGCGGTGGCGGCTTCCGAGCAGCGCACGGGATACCGCAACGTCGCGCTCGCTAACTACATGAAGTCGTTCGGGGTGATCGACAATCCGGTCGAGTACACGCTTGGGGTCTATTTCCACCACTGCGCCATCAGCATGACCTGCCGGCAGCTCGCGGTGGCGGGGCGGTTCCTGGCCCATTCGGGCCGCGATCCCAGCACCGGCCTGTCGGTGGTGCAGGCCGAGCGGGCCAAGCGCATCAACGCCGTGATGCTGACCTGCGGCCATTACGACGGTTCGGGCGAGTTCGCCTACCGGGTCGGCTTGCCGGGCAAGAGCGGCGTCGGCGGCGGCATCCTGGCGGTGGCGCCGGGGCGTGCCTCGATCGCCGTATGGGCGCCGGGGCTGGATGCCGCCGGCAATTCCCATCTCGGGCGCATCGCCCTGGAGCAGCTGACGAAGCGCCTCGGCTGGTCGATCTTCGGCGAGTAAGGCCGCTGCCCCACCTGCTTACGGCTTGCGCGCGCGCTCCTCGCGGATCGCCTCGTCGTGGTAGCCGCCGCTCGCCGGCATGATCTGCGGGCCGCGCTCCCGCGGGGCCGGGGCGGGCAGCGCCCAGTCGTTGCGGCCGCCGCGGCTGCGGCCGCCGACCGGGAAGGCGTAGATCTTCGCCGTGGTGCGCGGGCCGGTGGTGCTCATCGGAAAAGCCTCCCGTGAGGGCCGCGCGGTCTCGCGACGGCCTCTGAGATTCGTAACGAAGTGTGCCTGGGAAGTGCGCCGTTTGACCACGGAAAAATCAGTGGTTGGCTACAATTCGTGCATGCCTCCGCTTGCGCCGTCGCGCGAATTGGCGGGTGTGGCGCTTCGCTGTGCGTCCTGACGTTCTGACGCGCAACCGGGCAGGGCATCGCCTCGATGCCCAAGAAAGAGGGTGCCGCCGGGTCGCCCCCGCCGTCCGGGGTGGTCGAAAACGCACCGTTCCTGCGATCGTTCCGACCTCGATCGCGGTTGGCACGGGACGTGCAAGCCAGGGGATGCCGCTGGCGGGTGATGGGCGCCGACGAGGAAGCCGGGCTCCATCGGAACCTGAAGAGAGACGCGAGATGACCAAATACAAGCTCGAGTATATTTGGCTTGACGGCTACACGCCGACCCCGAACCTTCGCGGCAAGACCCAGATCAAGGCCTTCGACAGCTTCCCGACCCTCGAGCAGCTCCCGCTCTGGGGCTTCGACGGCAGCTCGACCCAGCAGGCCGAGGGCAGCTCCTCCGATTGCGTGCTGAAGCCCGTCCGCCACTTCCCCGATCCGGCCCGCAGCAACGGCGTCCTGGTCCTGTGCGAAGTCATGATGCCGGACGGCAAGACTCCGCACCCGTCGAACAAGCGCGCCACCATCCTGGATGACGAGGGCGCCTGGTTCGGCTTCGAGCAGGAATACTTCTTCTACAAGAACGGCCGCCCGCTCGGCTTCCCCGAGGCCGGCTACCCGGCGCCGCAGGGCCCATACTACACCGGCGTCGGCTACTCGAACGTCGGCTCGGTCGCCCGCCAGATCGTCGAGGAGCACCTCGACCTCTGCCTCGCCGCCGGCATCAACCACGAGGGCATCAACGCCGAGGTGGCGAAGGGCCAGTGGGAGTTCCAGATCTTCGGCAAGGGCTCCAAGCGGGCCGCCGACGAGATGTGGATGGCGCGCTACCTGATGCAGCGCCTGTGCGAGAAGTACGAGATCGACATCGAGTACCATTGCAAGCCGCTCGGCGACACCGACTGGAACGGCTCGGGCATGCACGCCAACTTCTCGACCGCCTACATGCGCGAAGTCGGCGGCAAGGAGTACTTCGAGAAGCTGATGGCGGCCTTCGGGGATGCCCGTGAGGACCACATCGCCGTCTACGGCCCGGACAACCACATGCGGCTGACCGGCAAGCACGAGACCGCCTCGATCCACACCTTCAGCTGGGGCGTGGCCGACCGCGGCGCCTCGATCCGGGTGCCCCACAGCTTCGTCAACAACGGCTACAAGGGTTACCTCGAGGATCGCCGCCCGAACTCGATGGGCGACCCCTACCAGATCGCCTCGCAGATCCTGAAGACGATCTCGACCGTCCCGACCGAGGTCTCGGCCGCGGCCTGAGCCGTCTCGGAGTGGCGATACGTTGAGCGGCGCGGGCCCGAAGGGGCCCGCGCCGTTTTCCGTTGCGGCCTTCCCCGACAGGTTTGACACCCCCCGGGATGACGTTCCAGGCTTGAGGTCCGACCTTGCCGAACTCAGAGCCTGTTTGAGGGTCTACATTTATGCTGGATTGTGGAGTGCGGAGAGGGCCATCAGGCAGGCGACGAAGGTGATGCGGCCGGTCGCGACGTCGAGGCGACCGGCCCGTTCGCGCAGCAACCCGCTCCAGTGGCTGAGCCAGCCCAAGGTCCGCTCGACCACCCAGCGCCGCTTGAGCACGACGAAGCCCGTCTGATCCGGCTCCTTCTGCACCACCTCGCAGCGCATGCCGTGCAGGGTGCACCACTCCTCGCAGCGATGGGCCCGGAACACGCCGTCGAGGATCGCCAGGCGCAGGCTCGGCCACTGCTCCTTGCCGGCATCCAACGCCGGCAGCGTGTCGCAATCCTGCACGTCGGCGGGCACGACGGCCACGGCCAGGATGAAGCCTTGGGCGTCCACCATCAGCACGCGCTTGCGTCCGACCAGCTTCTTGGCGCCATCGTAGCCACGCGGCCCGCGCACTCCGATACACTTGACGCTCTGGGTATCGATGATCGCCAGCCGGGGCTGCGGGCGACGACCGCCGCGACGCCGCTGGCGCCGGGCCAGGGCCCGCATCAGGATCGCGAGCACGCCCTTCTCGACCCAGCGCCGGAACCAGCCGTAGACCGTACACCAGGGCGGAAACCCCGACGGCAGGGCGCGCCAGGCGCTGCCGACCCGCAGATGCCAGGCGATCGCCGCCACGACTTGGCGGGCCGGCGTCGCGCTCGGGCTGCCAGGTGGGTCGAGGCGCTGTACCAGGCGGGCCATCTCGTCCAGGCCTGCCTGGACAACTATGTTCTTGAGGCGCGTCTCGTGACGCGTCCGATGTCGGTCCGTCCACATCTGCTCTTGCCTCCGCCCGGCCAGGCGGAGCCCAGGTTGTTCCCAGCAAGACAAATGGGGACGGCCGGCAGAGGGCCTCAAACAGGCTCTCAGGCGCTTGAGGGCGTGCGCCGCCTCACGGACTGAAGATCAGCGTCAGATAAGTCAAAAATACCACGAGGTGCACCGCGCCCTCCAGCACCGTGGTGCCCTGGCGCGAGAAGGTGAGGACGCTGAGCAGCAGCGTCGTGGCGAGCACCGCCATCTCGGCGGGTGCGAGGCCCAGCACCACCCGCTGGCCCGAGATCAGGCCGATGCCGAGCACCGCCGGAACGGTGAGGCCAACCGTCGAGGTGACGGCGCCGAGGCAGAGGTTGATCGCGCGCTGGAGCTGGTCGCGGCGGATCGCCTTGACGGCGCTGATGCCCTCCGGGGTGAACACGATGGCGGCGATGATGACGCCGCCCAGTGCCGAGGGCGCGCCGAGGGCCTTGATGCCGTGGTCGAGGATCGCCGCCAGGCTCTTCGACAGCAGCACGATCGGCAGCAGGCTGGCCAGCAGCAGGCCGGCATGGCGCAGGATCGCGCCCCGGCCCGCATCCGGATGCGGCGCCTTCTTCTCCACGGTGGCGCCCGGTGCGACGAAGTCGGTGAAGAAGTCGCTGTGCCGGCCGGTCTGGAGCAGCAGGAAGATGCCGTAGAGCACCACCGTCAGCACCGAGAACGCCACCGCCTGCAACGCCGTCAGCGAGCCGTCCGGGGTCGAGGTGGTGAAGTTCGGGAGGATGAGCGCGATGGTGGTGAGCGGGATGATCGCCGCCAGGTAGGCGCTGGCGCCATCGAGGTTGTAGTTCTGGCGGTGATGGCGCAGACCGCCGAGGATCAGCCCGAGCCCGACGAGGCCGTTCATCACGATCATGATGACGGCGAACATCGTGTCGCGCCCGAGCGTCGGGGCGGCCTTGGCGCCGAGCATCACCGCGGCGACGAGCGCGACCTCGATGACCACGATCGACAGCGTCAGGATCAGGGTGCCGTAGGGCTCGCCGAGGCGGTCGGCGAGTTCCTCCGCCTCGTGCACGACCCCGAAGGCCGACCACAGGATGACGGCAAACAGCCAGGCGAACAGCCCCGCCGCCACCAGCGGCGCGTCGAGCCCCCCGAGCCAGCTCCCGCCGAACACCGCGAAAGCCGCCACCGTCGCCCACGCCACCCCGAGCCGCACGATCATCATCTGCCTGAAAGCCCCCGAACTGCCCCGCTGACTCAAGGGTAGGGCAGGGGCCGGGGGCGTCCAGGCGTCAGCCCGGGCAGCGGAAGGCGTCAGCCCCGGTGCGCGAAGGCCCAGTACAGTTCGCGGGCCTTGCCGAACAGCGGCCCGGGCGCGAAGGTCCGGTCGTCGAGGGCGGTCACCGGCACGACCTTGGCGAAGTTGCCGACGGAAAAAACCTCGTCGGCACCCATCAGGTCGTCGACCGTGAGGGTCTTCTCGACCACCGTCACCCCGGCCTCGCGCAGGAGCGCGATCACCCGGCCGCGGGTGATGCCGGCCAGGAACGTGCCGTTCGGCACCGGCGTATAGACCACGCCGTCGCGAGCCATCAGCACGTTGGCAGTGGCGAACTCGGCGACGTTGCCCAAAGCGTCGCGCATCAGGGCGTTGCCGAAGCCGCGCGAGCCTGCCTCCGCGATCGCCCGGGCGCTGTTCGGGTAGAGGCAGCCGGCCTTGGCGTCGAGGGGGGCCGAGTCCGGCGTCGGGCGCCGGAACGGCGACACGGTGGCGGTGAAGCCGGTCGGCGGCGGCATCGGCGCCTCGTAGAGGCAGAGGCACCAATTGGTCGAGGCCGGGTCGAACCGCACCGCGCCCCCCAAGCCCCCTTCCGCCCAGTACATCGGCCGGATGTAGAGCGCGGCGTCGGGCGCGAACCGCCTGAGCCCGTCGCGGACCAGTTCGGCCCAGGTGCCCTCCGCCACCACCGGTTCGAGGCCGAAGGCGGCGGCCGAGCGGTTGATCCGGGCGAGATGGAGGTCGAGGTCCGGGGTCACGCCCTCGAAGGCCCGGGCGCCGTCGAACACCGTCGAGGCGAGCCAGGCGGCGTGGGTGCGCGGTCCCATCATCCGCACGTTGCCCGGGTGCCAGGCGCCTTCGAAAAACGTCCAGGTCTCCTCGGTGAAACGGTCGTCGGTTCTCGTCGGCTCGGCCATCGCGCACTCCCAACCCTCGCGTCCCGCATGATCGCGCGCCCCGGCGGGTGCTGTCCACGCGGGACAATCGTCCGGGAGAGAGGGAGGGGGTTGAGCGCGACGCGTATCAGGCCGGGCTTGTCTCAGGCGACATCGAAATCGCCGGAGCGCCGGGCCAGCAATTCGAGGGTGCGGATCACCGCCATGCCGACGCGGTCGGCATCGAACATGCCGTCGTCGGTCGCCGGCTCGACGCCGACCGGGCCGACCTGTCCGCCGGGCGTGTCGATCACGACCTGGTAGACGTCGCCGCGCAGGGCCGAGCGGGTGCGCACCAGCGACACGGCGTGCGTGCCGACCTCGCCGTAGGTCTTGATGTACTGCACGGGAGCGCTTGCCGCGGGTTTTCTTCCGTCGTTCGCTCGAGCCTTGGCCGCACGCTGGAAATCCGGACGGATGACGTTGTCCATCTGCCTCTCCCGCTGGTTGCCGTTCAGTCCGTCATGGCTGCTCTTCGGTTGGTTCGATCGCGCCGCCCGGTCCGTTGCCGGACCGGTCGGCAGCGATGGTCCCGCCGCGGCGCGTCTCCTCGCAATGTTTCGGCAGGGGGTCGGTTCCTGCCGAGCTTCATCACGTATTCCGGTATCGCATGGCCGGATTGCGTGCGGATTGCGCGGAATGTTGCGAGCGCCGAATGCGGCAGTGCCGCCCGTGGCGGGGGCCAGGGCGGCACTGGGGGAGAAAACCGGAAGGAAGGAGCCTCCGCACCGCCCGCGCGGTGCGGAGCGGTTCGGAGGCAGGTCAGTCGTCGCGGCGGTGCCGGTGCATGCCCGGGTGATGACGCGGCCCCATCGGCCGGGTCAGCATCGCGGCGCGCTGCTTCTGCGCCTGGTCGAGGGTGGCGTAGAGCGGCTGCGAGGCGTCGGCGAGCTTGCGCAGGGCGTCCGAACGCGCCGCGAGCGCGTCGGCCCGAGCCCGGATCGCGTCCGGCGCGGCCTCGGCCACGGGATCGCGGTCGCGCCCGCGCCGGGCCTCGCGCTGATCGCGCCGGACCTTGGCGAGGTTGCGCATCGCGTCCTCGACCGGCGGCCACAGCTTCTCCTGGTCGGGGGTGAGCTTGAGGCCGGCATGAAGGGCCGCGACGCGCGCGTCGGTGAAGGCCTGCATGTCCTCAGCGCTGAGGCGGTGCCGGCCCTGCGGGTCGCCCGCATGGGCGACCTGAACCGGGGCGGCTTGCATCGGCTTCGGCGCGTCCGGCGCCAGCGCCAGGGCGCCGCCGAGCATCCCCGCGCTCAAGATTCCTGCCAAGGCCCCGGTGGTGAGAAGGCGTCGCATGGCTCGAAGGTCCTCGTGCGGCCGCCCGTCGGGCCGCCGAGACCGCAGACTGCGCGCCGCCGGATGGCCCGGACCTCGCCACCGGATTACGGTTTCGTCACCCGGCGCCGGTCGAGGACGTGGCAGACGACGATCACCGAGCAGAACACCGGCGCGACCGGCTTGGCGGCCGTCTGGCCGCTGCCTCCCTGCCCGCCATCCGCGGCTGCGCGGAGTGGTCCGAAGAAGATCGTGGTCATCCCCAGCCTCTGTCGTCCCCACGGCCGTCTCGCCACCGGGGTGGCGAGTATGGGCCCTGCCGATCGGGCCTTGCCGATGATGAGCCCTGTCACCGGCAGACGACACGTTAGCGACGGTCGGCGTAACCTCACCGATGGACGTAGCCGCGGGCGCGAACGGAGCAGGACGCCGCCCGTGCAATCTCCCGCCGCCGCGCGCCGAGCGAGGCGAATCGCGTGCGATTCGTGAAAGGCGACGCTGAAACCGCCTCTTCCGCCGTGACGTTAGTGCTTGCTCCCACGGCCGCGATCGAGGGTGTTCCGCATCCGAGAGCGTCCGCTGATCAGGGCGTCCACCGCGTAGAGCAAGGTGTCCCATGCATCGTCGTCTCGCACTGACCGCCATCGCCTCGGCCATGGCGATACCCTCCTTCGCCACCATGGCGCTCGCGCAATTGCAGGGCGGTCCGACCGCCGCGGCAACTGGCAACAGCGGCGCCCGCATGGGCGAGGCCGAGGCCCGCGCCATCGCCGACACCCTCGCGGCCGGGTCGGCCTCCCTCGCGGCGAGCCGCGTCGCGCTCACCAAGGCGTCCGATGACGACGTGAAGCAGTTCGCGCGCTTCGAGGTCGCCGAGCAGGAGACCATTGCCGACGTCCTGAAGGCGATGCGCGACCCGACCCAGACCGCGTCCGGCCAGGTGAAGCCGCCGGCCGAGCCCGATGTCACCGGCCAGCTCGACCCGAAGGGCAAGGCGATGCTGGACAAGCTCGAACAGGCCAAGTCCGGCAAGGCCTTCGACAGCGAATACATCCGCGGCCAGATCGAGGGCCACCAGGCGCTCCTGAAGATCCAGGAGGCTTATCTCGGCAGCGGCAAGGACCGCGAGATGCTCGGCGTCGCCAAGCTCGCTCGCGGCCAGATCCGCGAGCACCTGGCGCTGCTCGCCGACATCGAGAAGGACCTGAAGGACTGAACGACGAGAAGCGCCCCCGGCCTTCGGGCTCGGGGGCGCTTCCACTCGTCCGCATCGTCCCGCTGAGCGCCGGAGCCTTTGCCCGACGCTTAGGGCGCGACCTATCCCTCGGCGCCGCCGCCCATCATCCGTTGCATCTGGGAGAGCTGCGAGATGTGCAGCCGGATCAGCGGCAGGGCCCCGGCGGCGATGCGGCGCAGGGCCGGATCCTCGCCGCTCTGGGCGTAGGAACCGTGGATCATCTGCGCCTCCCGGTGGCCCTGGAGCGAGGCGTTGACGAAGGCGGCGTCGTATTGCGGACCGCCCTGGAGGCCGGAGAGCTGCGCCTGGATCTGGGCCTTCTGCTCGTCCGAGGTCATGCCACCGGGCGCTCCTTCGCCGCCGGGAACCCCGAGCACCCCGCCGACAGTGCCGACCGCCGCGCCGGCGACGCCGCCCGCGACCGCCAGGGGCGCCGCCACCAGGCCGCCGACGAGGCCGCCGGGACCCGGCCGGCCGCCGCCCGGCATCGCGACGTTGCCGCCGGTCACGCCGTCGATCTTGTTGGCGAGATTGACCTGCTCGGTCACCTCCGCCCGCGCGAAGCGCTTGACCCGCGGGTTGCCGGTCTTGGCGAAGGCGTCGCGGGCGGTGTTCTCGAGGAAGAGGCCGCCCTTGGTGGCCATCGCCAGGTAGACGGGCGTCGGCATGGCGCCGGCCGGTGTCGGTTGCGCCACGGCGGTGCGGGTGACCGCGAGGGCGGCGGTGGCGGAGAGCATGCTGACCAGAACGTCGCGACGATGCATGGATGGAGCTCCTGAGGAAGGGCACGCATCCCGGCGCTCGCAGGCCCGGATGCTCGGGGGGAGTAAATGTCTCGCCCGACCGACGTTCCGTTCCACCCAAGCCCCGATTGCAACCGCGGCGATATCGCGCAGGCCCCGGGGTGGGTCCGATCCTGGCGTCAGGCCCGCCGCGGCCAGGGTTCCGCCCGCTGCCGCTGGGTCCAGCGCCGCCACGGCCGGCTCATCAGCACGAAGGCCAGCACCACGCCGGCGGCGTACCAGGCGTGCATGCTCTCGTAGCCGCCCTCCGGCGTCCAGGCGA
The DNA here is from genome assembly GCF_003173775.1 of Methylobacterium sp. 17Sr1-1. Classification (NCBI taxonomy): domain Bacteria; kingdom Pseudomonadati; phylum Pseudomonadota; class Alphaproteobacteria; order Hyphomicrobiales; family Methylobacteriaceae; genus Methylobacterium; species Methylobacterium sp. 17Sr1-1. Next base: position 3,648,675 of record NZ_CP029552.1, read on the forward strand.
AGCCGCCCAGGAACACGTAGGAGACGGCCGCCGCCAGGGTGCGGAAGGCGAGCAGCCACGGGTGCTGCAGGAGCGGGTCGTCGTTGAGCACCGCGATTCCGAGCCCGGTCAGGGCGAAGAGGAGGCCACCAAGTGGCAGGCCGAGGAACAGCGAGAGCACGGCGCGCAGGAAGAGCCCCGGCCAGTCACGGCGGGTGCGGGCGGGCGCTGGGGTGTCGGTCACGGTCGTGTTCGGCATCGGCTTTCGGCGCTGGCGGGCCGCGCCGGCATCCGGGTGGGATCGGCGCGGCCGCGACGGGACAAGCCTCCAGCGTGTAGCCCAATCCGCGCCCGCCGCTCCAGGGTGTCGCGCGGTCAACCGGTCAGGTTCGGTGTGCCCGGCCCCGGCGCGGCTGCCAGCGCGTGTCCCGGTAGAGGTCGCCGACCCGGCAGAACAGGCCGGCCGAGGGGACCGCGAGGTCGTCGTCGAGATCGGTCAGCACGTGGCAGGTCCAGCCACCGGCCTCGCGGGCCTGCACCGTCACGTGCACGCGCTCCTGCTCCGCGACGAGGATGGCCCGGCAGGGGCCGTGCTCCCGGTAGAGCCTGACCTTGACGTCGATCCAGCGCGCACCGCCGACCGGCGTCAGGTCCCCGTCGGTGCTCGCAACCACCTCGGCGAGGAGGTGCACCGTCTCGGTGAAGCGCTTGCCTCCGATCACGTTGTCGTAATCGACCACCGCCACGTCGGGCCCCGGCTTATACGTCCCGTTCCTCTCCATCTCGGCGAGGATCACCCGAGGTCAGGGAAACTCGATGCCCGGCCGCTGGACGGCGTAGCGGCTCTCGTCGTGGGTCCGCAGGGCCGCGTGCGTGCGCGCCGCGGGAGGCCTGGCTCCGCTCCTTCGTCGACAGGCCCGGACGATCAATCGGGAGGCGGCCGCCGCCCCGCTCAGGTCTCCAGCTCGCTGTCCCAGTACAGGTAGTCGATCCAGGTGTGGTGGTACTGGCGGTGGTCGAATTCCGGCTGGCGGCGGTGCAGCTCGTGGCGGCTCGGCCGGCGCGGCTCGTTGAGTAGGGGCATCTCGGCCTCCTCGGGGGTCCGGTTGGCCTTGCGCAGGTTGCACGGGCTGCAGGCCGCGACGACGTTCTCCCAGCTCGACAGGCCGCCGCGGGAGCGCGGCACCACGTGGTCGAAGGTCAGGCCGCCCGAGGGCAGGCGCAGGCCGCAATACTGGCACGAGAACGTGTCGCGCAGGTAGATGTTGTAGCGCGTGAAGGCCGGGCTGCGCGCCATGGCGACGTAGCTCTTGAGCGCCACCACGCTCGGCACCTGCAACGAGCGGCTGGGCGAGCGCGCCTCGACGTCGTAGCTCGCCACCAGGGTGACGCGGTCGAGGAACAGGGCCGTGAACGCATCCTTCCACGACCACAGCGAGAGCGGGTTGTACGAGAGCGGCCGGTAATCCGCGTTGAGCACGAGGGTTTGAAGGTCCAGCATCATCCTGCCCTGGCGACGGGCCGACCGCAGCGAGGGGAGCCGGCATGATGCCGGTCCTCGCGGTGCTCGCCAGGAGAGGGGATGGGGACCATCGCCTATCCTCCGAGCCGGTCGGGGAGAGTGGGGGGAAGAGTGGGGGGACACGGCGTATGCCCGCGCCGGCCGCTCGGGGAGCGGACGCCGGGGGGCGCGGCCGGGATGCGATCCGGGCGCCGTCTGGGCTGCTGATGAGGGGCGATCACCGACATCCTCCCGCAGCAGAACGAAAAGGCCGAGTCCATTGGGGCTTAGTCTAATAGCAGCATGACAGGGTTGTGAAGGTTTCAGGCCGGGGCGTCTCGTCACGCCTCACACGAATCTGCCGCCCCCGGGATTCCGAGGTGGGATCCCGTCCCGGAGGCCGCAGCCGGCCGGCCCGGATTTGCGCCCCCGGATTTTCGCCCCATTGATCCGCGATGCCGCATTCCGTCTCGTTTCCCCGGTCCGGTTTCCTCGCCAGTTTCCTCGCCGGTTCCCTCGTCCGGAGGGATGACCTAGGTAGACGGCTCGAATCGACCCATCGCGAGGAAAGCCGGCCGCCGCGCCGGTCGCTTCGCCGTGACCGACGGGCCGGGCCGCCGGGAGACGAGCCCGGCCCGCGGGTGAGAAGGATTGCGCATGAGACAGCTCCGCCGATGGACGATCGCCCTGGCGGCCGCGTTGCTGAGCCCCGGGCTCGCGGCGGCGCAGGGGCAAGTGGCCCAGGGACACGCGGCGAAGCCGGAGCGGGCGGTCGTCGCGCAGGCGCCGGCCCCCGCCGGCAAGGGGGACGCGAAGGGCGACGCGAAACCCGCCGCCCAGCCCGCCGCGCCGGCGGAAGCTCCCAAGGAAGCTCCCAAGGAAGCTCCCAAGCCCCCGCCGCAGACCCCGATCTCCGAGCAGATCAAGCAGATCCGCGCCCAGCTCGACGCCGAGAAGGCCGATCTCGACCAGCGCGAGCAGGCGCTCACCCACCGCGAGCTGAACAAGGACGACCTCGCCCTCCTGCGCGAGGGCATCCCGCCGGTGGCCGACCGGCTGCGCCAGGTGGTCGACCATCTCGGACCGCGGTTGGACGCCGCGAAGGAGCGGCTGAACCAGCTCGGGCCGAAGCCCAAGGAGCCCGAGGGCGCCGACGTGGCGCAGGAGCGGGCCCAGCGCGAGGCCGGCGTCGCCGAGATCGACGACACCCTGCGGCTGGCCCGCTCGCTCCTGGTCCAGAGCGAGCAGATCACCGACCAGATCAGCAACCGGCGCCGCGCCGCCTTCACCCGCGCCCTGTTCGAGCGCACCGACGGCCTGGTGAGCCCGAACCTGTGGATGCGCGCCACCAACGACCTCAGCCGCGACCTGCGGGCGCTGAAATCCTCCCTCGACGACTCGGTCACCCAGGTCCAGCGCCGGGGCACGGCGCTCAACCTGTTCCTGCTGGCGCTCGCGATCGGCGTCTCGGTGGCGCTCTATGTCGGGCGCCGGCACATCGCCCCGCGGATCGGCCACCGCTCGTCGAAGACCGCGCAGCCGAGCCGCTACGTCCGGGTGATGGCGGCCTGGCGGGTCTTCCTCGTCGGCGCGGTGCCGGCGGTGCTCGGCAGCTTCCTCGTCGGCTACGCCCTCGACGTCACCGAGCTCCTGCCGGTGCGCCTCCTGCCGGCGGCCCACCGGATCGTCGCCTCGCTCGCCTTCGTGGCGGTGGTCGAGGCGATGGCCGACGCCCTGCTCTCGCCCGACCGGCCGGCCTGGCGCCTCGTCGCGATGACCGACGCCACCGCCGAGCGGCTGAACCGCCTCGTCATCGCCATCGCCTCGGTGATCGCGGTCGGCCGCACCATCGAGGGGCTGAACGAGGGCATCTCGCTCAGCCTGCCGGTCACCATCGTCACCAAGGGCGTCTTCGCCGCGGTGGTCGCGGTGGTGCTGGCCGAGGGCCTGCGCCGGTTCGCGGCGCGCGCCGAGACCGACGAGGCCTGCCTCGGCCCCTACATCGCGGCCGAGTCGCATACCGGCATCGGCGGTCCGCTTCGCATCCTCGGCTGGATCGTGGTGGCGGCGATCGGCGTCTCGGCGCTGGTCGGCTACATCGCCCTGTCGTCGTTCCTGATCGACCAGCTGATGTGGACCGCGATCGCCGCGGCCATCCTGTACCTGGCGATCTCGAGCGTCGACGCCGTGGTGTCCTCCGCCCTCCAGGACGATTCGCGCATCGCCACGGCGCTCCAGGCCAATACGGGCCTGCGCAAGCGCTCGCTCAACCAGATCGCGGTGCTGATCTCCGGCTTCGTCCGGGTGCTGCTGCTCACCGCCGCGGGCGTGCTGCTGCTCGCCTCCTGGGGCGTCGATTCCACCGACATCTTCGCCTGGGCGCAGGCCGCCTTCTTCGGCTTCACCGTCGGCGGGGTGACGATCTCGCTCTCGACCATCGCCATCGCGATCGGGCTGTTCACGCTGGGCCTCGTCATCACCAAGGCGGTGCAGCGCTGGCTCGAGAACACCTACCTGCCGGCCACCGACCTCGATCCGGGCCTGCGCAACTCGATCTCGACGGTGAGCGGCTATGTCGGCTTCCTGCTCACCATCGCGCTCGCCTTCTCGTATCTCGGCTTGAGCCTCGAAAAGCTGACCATCGTGGCCGGCGCCCTGTCGGTCGGTATCGGTTTCGGCCTGCAATCGATCGTCAACAACTTCGTCTCCGGCCTGCTGCTGCTCTGGGAGCGGCCGATCCGGGTCGGCGACCTCGTGGTGATCGGCGACAACGAGGGCTACGTCCGCCGCATCAGCGTGCGCTCGACCGAGATCCAGACCTTCGACCGCTCGGCGGTGATCGTGCCGAACTCGAACCTGATCTCCGGCGTGGTGAAGAACCGGGTGCGCGGCGACCGCACCGGCCGGGTCACGATCACCGTGAGCGTCCTGCGCAACCAGGACCCGGTCCACGCCGCCGAGCTGATCGCCGGCTGCGCCAAGGCCCATCCGGAGGTGCTGAAGGAGCCGCCGCCCCGGGTGGTGTTCCGCAAGATCGGCGACCCCTTCCTCGAATTCGAGCTGATCGCGATGATCACCGACGTCGGCTCGCAGGCGAAAGTGCAGAGCGATCTCAACTTCGCGGTCTTCAAGACCTTGTCGGACGAGGGTCTCATCCCCAATCTCGGACCCGGTGCGAGCATCGTCACGGTCCAGGGGCTGGATGCGATGCAGGACGCCATGGGGCAGATCGCCCGCATGGCGAGCCCTGCCGCCCTCCGCCCCGAGGCCCGGAACGAAGCCCGCCCGGAGCCCGAGGCCGAGCGTCGCCGAACCCCCGAGACCGTGCCGTGATCCTCCGTCCCGCCGCGCTGAAGCGCCTGACCTGTCTGGCCCTGCCGCTCGCCCTCGCCGCCTGCTCGGCGAGCGAGGCGACGCGGGTCTCGACCGGGGCGACGGCGGGACCGAGCCTGTACTGGCCGATGGCGGCGACGGGCGCCGAGATCGACGCGGGTGCCGCCCGCGACATGATCGCCGCCTACCGCCGCAACAAGGGCCTGCCGCCGCTCGCCCTCGATCCCGGCCTCCAGCGCCTCGCCGAGACCGAGACCGCCGCGATGGCCGCCGCCGGCCGGCCGAGCCAGGCCGACATCGTCAAGACCGTGGCGGCCCGGATGGGCTACCCGGAGCCGGCCGCCAACCTTTCGGCCGGCTACCACACCCTGGCCGAAGCCTTTTCGGGGTGGCGCGAGAGTCCCTCCCACAATGCCGTGATGCTCGATCCTGCGGCGACCCGGATGGGGATCGCGACGGCCTACGCGCCGGGGTCGAAGTACAAGGTGTACTGGGCGCTCCTGGTGGCGAAGTAGGCCGCGATCGTCGCGCGCCGGGATCGGTCGGGCGGATCAAGCGGAGACGAGCGCCCCTGGGGATTCGCCCCAGGGCGCTCCTGCTGTCTCAGAGCCTGTTTGAACGGCCTCTACAGACTGATCACACGCCGCGTCATCACGGGGCCGCGCAGCGGAGCCCGGAATGACGCGGAGGGTGGAAAGACTGTGAGACAGCCAGACGGTGTCTCGGACTTGCCGTCTCAGGCCTTGAGCGCGGCTTCGTCGAGGTCGTCCTTGACCGCCTTGCCCATGGCGAGGCCCACGAGGGTGATGCAGGCCGCCACCGCCACGTAGATGGCGATGCCCGTCCCGCTCGGATCGCCCGAGAGCAGCCAGGTGAAGACCAGCGGTGCCACGGCGCCGCCGATGATGCCGGCGAAGGTGTAGGCAAGCGAGCTGCCGGTGTAGCGAAGCCGCGCCTGGAACTGCTCCGCGATGAAGGCCGCCTGGGGGCCGTACATGAGCGAGTGGCAGAACAGGCCGACGATGACGCCCAGCATCAGCAGCGGGAAGCTCGCCTGGGTCATCATGGTGAAGAACACGAAGATCCAGATGCCGCCGCCGACCGCCCCCGCGCCGTAGACCAGCTTGCGGCTGAACCGGTCGGACAGGTAGCCGGCGAAGGGGATCGTCAGCACCTGGATGGCCGAGGCCACCATGACGGCCGTGATCGCCTCGCTGCGCGGCATCTTGAGCTGGGTCGTCGCGAAGGTGAGCACGAACACCGCGAACATGCCGTAGAGCACGTCCGGGCCGACCCGGCACAGGATCGCGGCGATCAGGGCGCGGGTCTGCGTCCGGAACACGTCGGTCACCGGCGCCGTCGGCCGGTCGCCGCGCTCCTCGACGAGCTTGAAGACCGGCGTCTCCTCCAGGTGGTGGCGGATCCACAGCCCGAAGATCACCAGCACGGCCGAGAGGAAGAAGGCGAGCCGCCAGCCCCAGTCGAGGAACTGCTCGTTGGTCAGGACGCCGGCGATCACCGCGAGCACGCCGTTGGCCATGAGCGTCCCCAGCGGCGGGCCGACCTGCGCGGCCGAGGCCCAGAAGCCGCGCTCCTCGGGCTTCGAGAACTCGCTGGTCAGCAGCACCGCGCCGCCCCACTCGCCGCCCACGCCGACGCCCTGGGCGAAGCGCAGCAGCACCAGCAGGACCGGGCCGACATAGCCCGCCGTCGCGTAGGAGGGCAGGAAGCCGATGAAGAAGGTCGCGACGCCGATCAGGAGGAGCGTCCAGATCAGGACCTTCTTGCGGCCGACGACGTCGCCGAGGCGGCCGAAGACGATGCCCCCGAGCGGTCGCGAGATGTAGCCGACGGCGTAGGTGCCGAACGCCTTCAGGGTGCCGGTCAGAGCATCGTCGACCGGGAAGAACAATTGACCGAAGACGAGCGCGGCCGCAACGCCGTAGACAGCGAAGTCGTACCACTCGAGCGATGTCCCGGCGAGACTTGCGACGAAGGCTCTCCTGAGGCCGTTCTTCTGGTCCGCGGCGGTGGCGGCGGTGGCTTGCATGGAACGAAGCTTCCTTTCCACTTTGATATGCATGTTGTATACAACGCGAGTGCGCAGGGTTCGAGACCTCATTGGCGCCACGGTCGCCTAATTATTGGGCACGGAACGAGGCAGGTGCGTCCCGCCTCCTGCCGCCGCGCAACTGGATCGAGCGCTTGCGCGGGGCGGGCCTGCTGCGTCCGGGCACCCTGGTGATGAGCGGCATCATCGGCATGATCGAGGGCGTCGATCAGGTCGCGGAGGGCTGGCGGGTCGAGATGGCGGACGGCCAGGGCCGTCTCAGCCGCGTCGCCGATTCCATCGAGGTTCGGCCGGCCGCGTGAGAATAGGCCACGACCGGCGTCTCCGCCCCGGTCTCGCGGCGGGGCCGCCCCCGCGGGGGACCGCCCGCGACGTCGATGCCGAAAACCGCGTCACTTCCGGACGCCGGCGGATCAGACCGGAAGGACCAGCGACCGGAAGGTCATGTCGAGATGGGCCCGGATCGCCGCCTCGATCCGGTCGAGGTCGCCGGCGGCGAGGGCGTCCACGATGGCCTGATGCTCCGCGAGAACCTGCGCCAGCCGCTCGGCGCTGCGCTTCATGGCCTTGATCCCCAAGGTGATGTGGCGCGCCTGGAGAACCTCGTACATCTGGCTGAGGACGGGATTGCCGGAGAACCGGATCAGGTCGAGGTGGAACTGGCGGTCGAGCTCGATGAACGTCTCGAATTCGGCGTCGTTCGGCAGGTCACGCTGAGCCTGCACCCGCGCCTCGAGCGTGGCTGCGATCCTCGCATGGTCGGCGACGCGGTGGCGAACCGACCAGACCTCGATCATCTCGCGGGCCTGCATGACCTGCCGGATCTCGTCCGGGCTCGGCGGGATCACGAGTGCCCCGCGGTTGGGAACCAGTTGCAGCAGGTTCTCGGTCGCGAGCATGAACAGGGCTTCCCGCACCGGGGTCCGCGAGACCCCGATCCGGTCCGCGAGCTCCTGTTCGTTCAGGAACGTCCCGGCCGTCTCGGGATCGGACAAGATGATGTTTCTGACGTAACTATAAGCCCTGTCGCGGCCCGAGATTTTCTTTGTTTTGATTGGCTCGTTCATGATCAGATTCGGATGCCCGGAGCATGGTCCGACGAAGTGGAGACCGGTTCGTCGACGGTATGCGGCAAGACCGAAAACCCGGAGCATCGTCCGGCGGCAGCGCGATCGGATGATGCTCCAGCGCTCCGCAACCGGCCGACCTCCCGAAAATCCGGCAATGCGACGGCGCCGGCCCTGCGGCGGCGCGCAGCGCGACCGGACCACGTGTACCAGAAAATTCCGGCCCGATACCTGCGGGATCGGCGCGGGGACGCGAGTCCGAGTCGTCAGGACCGGCGCTCAGGATCCGGCGCCCGGTTCCCTTGGCCTGTATCCGCGCCGCGAGTTCCGGGAGGCCTGCCGGGGCAGCCGCGGAGGTTCCGCCGCGAGGCACAGCAGGGCACGGTCCGGTCGGGCGCTAAGGGAACCCCACCCCCCGTGGCGTCGGCGGCGCCTCGTTGAGCAGCGTCACCGTCACCCGGCGGTTGGCCGGCAGGTAGGGGTTGTCGGGAAACAGCGGCTCGGTGTCGGCCTTGCCGGAGACGGCGGCGAAGCGGTCGGCGGACAGGCCGCTGCCGGCCAGGATCTCGCGCACGCTGACCGCGCGGCCGGCGGAGAGCTCCCAGGGCGGCGCGGCGGCGCGGCGGCCGGGGCGGTCGGCGGCGGTGTAGCCGGTCACCGCGATGCGGTTGGGCAGGCGGCGCAAGGTGGGGACGATCCGCTCCAGCACCTGGCGCGTGCGGTCGTTCGGCCGGGTCGAGCCCTCCGGGAACATCGAGCGGTTGTCCTGGTCGACGAGGGAGATGTCGAGGCCCCGCGCCGTCACCTCGATCACGATGCTCTTCGACAGCTCGGCGATCTCCGGCAGGTCCTGCAGGGCCTGGCGCAGGGACGTCACGGCGAGGCCGAACCCGTCCTTGTAGGAATTGCGCTGGGTCCCGTCGGGCAGCACCTCGTCGGGGCTGGGCGGCTCGGGCCGGTCGGTCGCCTTCTCGGGCGCGACGTCGCGGGTGTCGCGCGGCCGGGTCGCGCCCGGCAGGCCGGCCTTCTCGATGATGCCGTTGAAGCGCGACTCGCGGTTGTTGCCGAAGGCGTCGCGCATCGAGCCGGCCACCGCCTGGAGCTTCTTCTGATCCTGCGTCGAGTAGGCCGCGATCATGACGAAGAAGCTCATCAACAGCGCCATCAGGTCCGCGAAGGTCACGAACCAGCCGTGGCCGCCATGGGCCCCGCGCTTCTTTCTAGCCACCGCCCAGGTCTCCTCGAAGCGCTCGCGCCGGAGTTCGCTCACGCCGCCTCGGCGGCCATTTCCTCACGGTGCATCAGGCCGCCTCAGCGGCCAGTTCTTCACGGTGCATCAGGCCGCCTCAGCGGCCAGTTCTTCACGGTGCATCAGGCCGCCTCGGCGGCCAGTTCTTCACGGTGCATCAGGCCGCCTCAGCGGCCAGTTCTTCACGGTGCATCAGGCCGCCTCGGCGGCCAGTTCTTCACGGTGGTTGTGCGGCAGGTAGGCGATCAGCATCTCGCGCACCAGCGAGGCGCTCTTGGCGTCGCGGATCAGCAGCACCCCGTCGATGATGAGCGTGCGCGAGACGTCCTCCTCCTCGAGCTTGACGTGCAGCTTGTCGGCGATCGGCAGGGTGATCATGTTGGCGATCAGCGCGCCGTAGAGGGTCGCCAGCAGCGCGGTCGCCATGGCGGGGCCGAGCTTCGAGGGGTCGGACATGTTGGCGAACATCGTCACCATGCCGAGAATCGTGCCGATCATGCCCCAGGCCGGGGCGCAGTCGCCGAAGGCGCGGTACACCTTCGAGCCCTCGTCGAGGTGCATCAGGAAGTTGTCGCGGTCGCGCTCCATCGTGTCGCGGATGAACTCGCGGTCGTAGCCGTCGGCGATGTAGCGCACGCCCTGCGCCAGGAACGGGTCCGAGATCTCGAGGTTCTCGATCGCCATCGGGCCCTGGCGCTTCACCACGTCGGCGATCTTGGTGATCTCGTCGATCAGCTCGCGCGGCCGGATCGCCCGCATGTTGAAGGCGTAGCGCAGGCCCATCGGCACGCCGTGGACGATGACCGAGAACGGGAAGCGCAGCATGGTGGCGGCGGTGGCGCCGCCGAAAATCACGATGACCGCGTGCTTGTCGAAATAGGCGGCGAAGTTGCCGCCGTCGATCATGATGAGCACGAACACGACCGCGATGCCGCCGACGAGGCCGGCGCCGGTTGCGATATCCATCTGAGCTCGGCCCCTTCATGCGCCGTCGCGCGGCCCCGGTCGCGGCACCGGACGGTCGCGTGTGTCCTGGCCCGGAGGTTACGGCGAACAGGGTCAACGAACGGTAAAAATGCCGCTGCCCCGGGCCCTCGCCGTCATGCGCCGTTCAGCGAGGATCTGTCATAGAGACGACCATGCGATCGAACGGCCGCCAAACAGGCCGCGCGCGGGGCAGGCGGCGGGCAAGCGTCCGGGCCGCGTCACAAGGGCATCTCATCAGGGTTCACCGTCGATGCGGTTGATCAGGCTCTACGTTCGGGTCATGGGCCAGCTCGGGCCCGATCTGCGCCTCGGGGCGCTTCTGGCCGCCGCGAACGTCGCGCTCGCGGTGGCGGCCTTCGCCGAGCCGGTGCTGTTCGGCCGCATCATTGACCGCCTCACCCACCTGCCGGCCGGCGGCGCCGGCACGTCGAGCCTGCTTCTCCTCGTCGGCGCCTGGGTGGCGTTCGGGCTGTTCTCGATCGGCGCCGGCGTGCTGATCGCGCTCCACGCCGACCGGCTCGCCCATCGCAGCCGGCTCTCGGCGATGGCGAACTACTTCGAGCACGTCCTCGACCTGCCGCTCGCCTTCCACTCCGCCAACCATTCCGGCCGGGTGCTGAAGGCGATGCTGGAGGGCACGAGCGGCATGGCCGCCACCTGGCTCGGCTTCTTCCGCGACCATTGCGCCGCGCTCGTCTCCCTCGTCGTGCTCCTGCCGCTGACGCTGTTCCTCAACTGGCAGCTCGGCTCGATCCTGGTCGCCCTGATGGTGGTGTTCACCACGCTCACCACCTTCGTGCTGCGCCGCACCGAGTCGCTCCAGGGCAAGGTCGAGGCGTATCATTCGGGCCTCGCGGCGCATGCCTCGGACGCGCTCGGCAACGTCGCGGTGATCCAGTCCTTCACCCGCGCCAAGGCCGAGAAGGAGGCGATGCACGGCATCATCCGCGACCTTCTGGCGGCCCAGATCCCGGTCCTGTCGTGGTGGGCGCTGGCCTCCGTCGCCACCCGCGCCTCGGCGACCCTGACCATGACGGCGATCTTCGTCACCGGCATCGTGCTGCACGGCCACGGGATGGCGACGGTCGGCGACGTGGTCTCGTTCATGAGCCTCGCCACCATGCTGGTCGCCCGGCTCGACCAGGTCGTCGCCTTCGTCAACGGCGTCTTCCTGCAGGCGCCGAAGATGCAGGAATTCTTCGAGATCCTGGACACCGTGCCGGCCGTCCACGACCGGCCCGGCGCCAGGGCGGTGGCGCGGCTCGACGGCGACGTCTCCTTCGAGGACGTGCGCTTCTCCTATGACGGCCGCCGCCCGGCCCTCGACGGGGTGTCGTTCACGGCGCGGGCCGGCGAGACCGTGGCCCTCGTCGGCACCACGGGCTCGGGCAAGTCGACGACGCTGGGGCTCCTGCACCGCGCCTTCGACCCCGATTCCGGCACGATCCGCATCGACGGCGAGGATCTTCGCGATATCGGCCTCTCGTCCTTGCGTCACAACATCGGCGTGGTGTTCCAGGAGCCGATGCTGTTTGCCCGCTCGATCCGCGAGAACCTCCAGGTCGGCCGGCCCGACGCCACCGACGCCGAGATGCTCGACGCGCTGGAGCGGGCCCAGGCCTCGGAGTTCATGGCGCGCCAGCCCGACGGGCTCGACACGGTCATCGGCGAGCGCGGCCGCTCGCTCTCCGGCGGCGAGCGCCAGCGGCTCTCGATCGCCCGGGCGCTGCTCAAGAACCCGCCGGTCCTGATCCTCGACGAGGCGACGAGCGCCCTCGACGCCGCCACCGAGCGCAAGCTCCAGGGCGCGCTTGAAGCCGTGATGGAGGGGCGCACCACGTTCGTGATCGCCCACCGCCTGTCGACGATCCGCGACGCCGACCGCATCCTGGTCTTCCACGAGGGGCGGATCGTCGAGAGCGGCACCTTCGACGAGCTGGTGGCCGAGGGCGGCCGCTTCGCCGAGCTCGCCCGGGCCCAGTTCATGGCGCCCGCGCCGGAGCCGGATTACGCGATGGCGGCGTGAGCACGATCGAGGGGCGGGCGCATGAGCCCGCCCCGTCGCCTCACATCAGCTTCACCGTGTCCCGCCGGGTCTGCGCCCTTGCCTGGAGCCTCCTGCGGCGGGCGGCGATCACCGTGCCGTTGATCTCGCCGCCGAACAGGAACATCGCGGCGAGCCAGTAGACGAAGACCAGGAACACCATCGCGGTCGCCAGGCCCCCGTAGGTCGAGACGTAGGCGCTCGAGAACCGGTCGAGGTACATCCCGAAGCCGAGGCCCGCCAGCACCCACAGCCCCAGGGTCACGGCGATGCCGGGCAGCACCATCGTGACCGGCCGGCGCCCGGCGGCGATGAACTTGTGGGCGATCACCAGCACGCCCGCCACCAGCAGCACCGTCACCGTCACCCGCCCGACCGCGATCGTCAGGCCGAGCGGCTCCAGCCCCGGCGCCACCAGCACCAGCCCGCGCCAGACCAGGGGCCCGAGCACGACGAGGAAGGTGAAGGCCAGCATCGCGAAGGCGGCACAGATGACGTAGCCGATCGATTCGAGCCGGGTCAGCCACCACGGCCGCATCTCGCGCAGCCCGTAGGCCCGGTTGAGCCCGACCCGCAGGCTCTCGACCCCGCTCGACGAGAAGTACAGCGCCAGCACCGCGCCGAGCGTCAGGAGGCCGCCGCGCTGCTCGGTCAGCACCCGGTGGACCTCCCCGGCGATCGGCCCCGCCACCTCGCTCGGCCAGATCTCGAACAGGAGGTTGCCGGCCTCGTCGGCGAGCGACTTGGTGCCGAACACGCTGGCGAGGGCCGTGAGCAGGATCAGGAACGGAAACAGCGAGGTCAGGAGCGAGAGCGCGATGTGGCTGGCGATCGCCCAGCCGTCATGGGCGACGAAGCGCTGCGCCGCGATCGCGGCGATCTCCAGGGCGGTGCGGGGACGGATCACGGCGCGCGGGCTCTCGGGCTGGACGACGTCATGAAGCCCTCCGGTCTTCCGGCTTCCGGCGGATCTCGCGATTGCCGTCAGACCGCTCGCCCGGCGGGCCTTCCTCTCCGGCAGGCGTACTGTCGCCGGCGGGCTCGTTGCCTCAGGTAGAGCGCGCTCCCCCGTCCTGGAAAGCCGGGCGGCCAGAAATCCGCTCCCCGCGTCCTTCCGGGCACGGCGGCCGCGTCCACCCCGAGGCCCGCGCCGGGGGCGGGGCGATGCGGCCAAGGTGCCGGTTGCAGAACGGCCGCGCTCGTGCTCGTTGCGCAGGCATCATGAGCCGCCTCCTGCCCCTGTTCGATGCATCCATCCCCGAGGTATCTTGGCCGGCCCGCTTGGCGCCGGGCCTGTTCGTCCTGATCTGGGCCACGGGCTTCGTCGTCGCGCGGCTGATCGCGCCGCATGCGGAGCCGCTGACCTTCCTGGCCGTGCGCTTCGGCCTCACCGCGATCGTCCTGACGGGGATCGCCCTCGCGGTGGGTGCCCAATGGCCCCGGGGCTGGCGCGGCTGGCGCGACGCGATGGTGGCCGGCATCCTGATCCACGGCCTCTACCTCGACGCGGTGTTCTGGGCGGTGCATCGCGGACTGCCGGCCGGCATCGCCGCCCTGGTGGCGAGCCTGCAGCCGCTCCTGACCGCCGCGGTGGCCGGGCCGCTCCTCGGCGAGCGGGTCTCGGGGCTGCGCTGGCTCGGCATCGCGGTCGGCCTCGTCGGCGCCGGGCTGGTGCTGGCGCCGAGGATCGGAGCGGCCGGGGCCGCCGGCGGCATCCCGCCGGAGGCTCTCGGCGTCTGCTTCTGCGGCACCATCGCCATCACCCTCGGCACCCTGTGGCAGAAGCGCACGGCCGCCGCCGTCGACCTGCGCACCAACGCCGCGGCGCAGTTCGTCGGCGCCGTGCTGCTCACCCTGCCGCTGGCGCTCCTGACCGAGCGGGGAGAATTCGACTTCTCGGCGCCGCTGCTCCTCGGCCTCGCCTGGGCGGTGTTCGGCCTGTCGGTCGGCGGCATCCTGATCCTGCTCGGGCTGATCCGCCGCGGCGCGGTGGCGGGCGTCGCCGCCCTGTTCTACCTCGTCCCGCCGGTCTCGGCCGCGATGGCGTTCGGGTTGTTCGGCGAGACCCTGGCGCCGGTCCAGCTCCTCGGCATGGTGGTGGCGGTCGTGGGTGTGGCGATCGCGAGCCGCGGTTAAGCCCCTGGTGGGATTCGGGGCTTTAGGCTGGCGGCGCCTCGGAGACCCGCCCGCATGCTGCGCCACGCCCTGATGATCCCGGTGCTCGCCGCGGGCTTGGTGCTCGCGGGTTTGGCGCCCGCTGCGGCGGATGGCGAGCCCGAGGCGTATCGCCCGGTGCCCGTCGGTCATGCCCGGCTGCGCGTCAGGGACGCGCCGCACCGGCCGGCCGTGCGGCACGTCCGCCGGCATCATCGCCGGCCCGGGCCTCCGCTTGTCTCCGTCGCCCCGGTCCAGCCGGTCTCCTACGGCGAGACAGACGGCACGGTCTTCCACGCCTGGCTGCCGCGCAACACCAACCTGCCGATCTACAACATCCCGCCGCCGTACTTTCCGGAGCCGTGAGAGCCCGCCCGATCGATCCGGCACGGACGCCGATATCCCTCCGCGTCGTCCCGGTGATCGCCGAAGGCGAGAACCCCGGATGACGTACGGGGTTCGATTTCGGCCGGCCAACACGAGCAGGCTCCGACGGTTGCAGGCTACGGGCTCTGACGATCGCCCTGGATCGAAGCGGGGCATCGCAGCGTTAGAGTTCTCGTGGAATACCGCCAGGGAGCAGAGCCGTGCCCGAGCCGTCCGTGCCCGATGCGATCGCACCAGCCCGCGATCTCGCGCCGCCTCCGTCGATCCTGCCCGACCCCGACCTGCGCCCGATCGACCTCGCGACGCCGGCCCAGCCCGACCGGCTCGACGAGGATGTGCGCGCGCACCTCGCGCGCGCCGGGCAGAACGCCCTCGACGACTGCTTGCGCCGTTTCGCGCCCGAGGAGCGTGCGGCGTTCTGGCGCGCGATCTGCCGTTGCTACAACCGGCCATACAATCCGGTGGACGCCGCTCCGGAGCGAACGGGGATCGCGGTGGCCGCCGCCCAGGAGAGTCCCGATGCGCAACTGCCCGAGCCTCACGTGATCGAGGCCGTGCGGCCGGGCCGCGAGGGCGCGGGTCCAGACGCCGTCCTGCGGTGACCGTGCCGTCCCGGTGACCGTGCCGCCCGCTGCTCCGCACCCCGTGCCCGCCCTCGACGAGCAGGCGCGACGGGTCGCGGCGGCCGGCCGGGTCCTTGCCTGCGAGGTCGTCCTCCTTGGCCTCGCGCTGCAGAGCGCCTGGTTCGAGGCCTGGGCGCGGCCGCTCCTCGACGCGGCGGAGGCGCGGGCCGCCTTCCTGGCGCGCCGGGCCCGCCGCGACCGGCTGATCCGCCGCGGCGTGCCGGCCCACCTCGCCGGCGAAGCCCTGCGGCTCGTGCCGCGCGGCGGCCGGGCCGACCGGATCGCGGCGGATCAGCTGCCGTAGCTCTGCACCAGGGAGCCGGCGACCAGGGTCCAGCCGTCGACCAGCACGAAGAAGATCAGCTTGAACGGCAGCGCCACGGTGGCGGGCGGCAGCATCATCATGCCGACCGACATCAGGATCGACGCGACCACGAGGTCGATGATCAGGAACGGGATGAACAAGAGGAAGCCGATCTCGAAGGCCCGGCGCAGTTCCGAGATCATGAAGGCGGGAGTCAGCACCTCGAGGCCCACCGCCTCCGGCGTCGCCGGCGTGCCGGCCCGGGCGAGGTCGAGGAACAGCCGCAGGTCCTTCTCGCGCACGCTGCGCAGCATGAACGCCTTGAACGGCTGGCTCGCCCGCTCGAAGGCCTGGGTCTGCTGGATCTGCCCGGCGAGCAGCGGCTCGATGCCGGTGCGGTAGGCCTCCCGCGCCGTCGGCGCCATCACGAAGGCGGTGAGGAACAGCGACAGGCTGACGATCACCGCGTTCGGCGGCGCCGTCTGGGTGCCGAGCGCCGAGCGCAGGATCGACAGCACCACCACGATGCGGGTGAACGAGGTCGCCATCACCAGGACCGAGGGCGCCAGCGCCAGCACGGTGATGAGGGCGACGAGCTGCAGGGCTCGCTCGGTGACGCCGCCGCTCGGGCCGAGATCGACGGTCAGGCTCTGCGCCACGGCCGTTCCGCCCGACAGGAGCAGCAGGGCCAGGGCCGCGCGGCAGAGCGTCGCGAGACGGGGAATCGGGAGGGAGCGGGAACGAGGGGGCGCCATGGCGGCGCACCCTGGGCCGCGCCGGTGCGGCCCGCAAGCGCCGCGCCCGCCGCACCCCTGCGAGGGCGGGCGGGCGCGGTTCCGGTGCAACAGCCCGGACGCAGGGCGTCAGCGCTTGTCGAGCGGCCGGCCGAGGAGGCGGGCGAACTCGGCCTCGATCTCCTCGACCGAGAAGGGATTCTGGACCGAGGCCGGCTTCGCGGCCGGGGCCGGTTCCTCCGGCGGCGGAGGAGGAGGGGGAGGCGGCTCCGGGATGGGCTCGGGCTCCGGCGGAGGCGGCGGGGCCGGTTCGGGCTCGGGCGGCGGGGGCGGCGGCTCGGGCAGCGGAAGCGGTGGCTCCGGCGGCGCGGGCTCCGGTTCGGGTTCTGGCTCCGGCGGAGGCGGCGGTAGGGCCGGTTCGGGCACGGGCGGCACCGCGACCGGCTCCGGCGGCGGGCTCGCCACCGGAGCGGCCGGGCGGGCCGGCGCCACCGCCGAGGAGGGACGGCGCAGGGCCTCCTCGAGCTGGCGGGCCATGTCGTTCAGGATCGCCGCGTCGACGTTGCGGGGCTCGGCCCCGCGGGTGCCGGCCGGGGCGGGTGCCGGCTCGGGCGGCAGGGCCGGCTCCGGCATCGGCGGGGGAACCGGCACCACCGGCGGCACGGGTGCCGTGAACGGGGGCGGCTCGGCGGGCGGTACTTCGAGGGGCGGCGGCGTCTGGCGGGCGGCACGCAGGCTCGGCGGCTCGACCCGGCGCGAGGCGTTGAAGCGCGAGGCCGGCCGCGACGGCTCGGGCCCGGGATCCGGCATCGGGATGTCCGGCCGCGGGCCCGGCGCGAAGGTGGCGGCGACCCGCTCCGGCTCCGGCGCGGACGGCCGCGGCAGCTCCGGCTCGGGGAAGGGCGGGGGCAGCGGCGCCGGCTCGGTGCCGGCCGGCAGGGGGAGCGGGGCCTCGGCCTCCGGCTCCGGGCGGTCGGCCAGCTCCGCCGAGACCCGGGCGGCGCCGGCGCGCACGATGTTGCGCTCCACCACCACGTCGTTGGGACCGCCGACCAGCAGCAGGTGCTCGGTGTTGTCGCGCCGCAACAGGATCAGCTGGCGCTGGCGATCCAGCTCGTAGATGTCGACGATGCCGAGCCGCGGCTGCCGGCTGCGGCTGGTTGCGCCATTGCCTCCCAGGGTGAGGCGCCCCCGGGCGAACCGTTTCGCCCCGAAAGCGAACAGGCTGAGGAGCACGACCATGATCAGGAAGACGATCAGGTAGGAGAGCAAGGGCGAACCGTCCGTCCCGAGGATCGAGGAGAGCAAAGCGCGGTCTCTCAGATGAGGCGCACGCGGGGTACGCCGACGATGGGGAGCCTTCTAGCACGGCTGTGGCCGGCCTGCGCAGGGGACGTTTACATATCGTTAACAGCTTTGAGAGGCGTTGCGGAACAGCCGCGCGGGACCCGCGGACAGGCATCGTCTTAACCAGGTTTTAACCATGCGCTAGGCAGATTGTGCCGGTCGAAACCCGGAAGGCCCGCCTGTGTCGGTCACCGATCTCCCCCTCGTCGCGATGTTGCGCAACCGGATGCAGTGGCAGCAGACGCGCCAGAAGGTCCTGGCGGAGAACGTCGCCAATGCCGACACGCCCGGCTTCCGGGCGCGCGAGCTCAAGGCGCCGCGCTTCCGTCCCGACGGCAGTCTCGCCGCCGCCGGCCTGCCGGGCGTCGGCCTGGAGCGCACGAGCCTCGTGCACCTCGCCGGCACCGGCCAGGCCTCGCCGGCCGAGGAGCGGACCGGCACGCGCTTCGAGATGATGCCGAGCGGGAACGCGGTGAGCCTCGAGGACGAGATGCTGAAGGCCGCCGACAACCAGGGCGACTACCAGCTCGCCAGCCTGCTCTACCGCAAGAGCCTGCAGACCCTGCGGACCGCGGTCGGCAAGTAAGCCGCCCGCCTCCGTCGCCGCCGTCGCCGGTCCGCCACGACCGGCCGTCCCCCGTTTCCGTCGTCAGCCCGACCCGAGGTGGGTTCCATGGATTTCAACAAGGCGATCGGCATCGCGGCCTCCGGGCTCAAGGTCCAGTCGGGCCGGATGCGGGTGATCTCGGAGAACATCGCCAACGCGGATTCGGCGCCGGCCAGCGCCGCCGCCGAGCCCTACCGGCGCAAGATCCCGACCTTCACCAACCACGTCGACCGCGAGCTCGACGCCTCGGTGGTGGATCTCGGGCGCGTGCGCCGCGACCAGGGGCCGTTCCGCTCCAAGCAGGACCCGGGCAACCCCGCCGCCGACGCCAACGGCACGGTGCGGATGCCCAACGTCAACGTCCTCGTCGAGACCGTCGACATGCGCGAGGCCCAGCGCTCCTACGAAGCGAACCTCAACATGGTCACGCTCACCAACCGGATGGTGTCGCGCACCATCGACATCCTGAAGGCCTGACCATGACCAGCAACGCTTTCGCCGCCGGCGCCTACGCGGCGATCCAGAACATGGCCCGCACGCCCGCCTCCGGCGTGGCCGGCGCGGGGGAGGGCGGCTTCACCCAGCTCCTGTCCTCCGCCTTCGACGGGGTGGCGGAGGCCGGCAAGCGCGCCGACGAGCAGGCGCTCGCGGTCGCCGGCGGCAAGGCCAACGTCGTCGACGTGGTGACCGCGGTGGCCGAGAGCGAGACCGCGCTCCAGACCCTGGTGGCGGTGCGCGACCGGGTGATCTCGGCCTACGAGGACATCATGCGGATGCAGATTTAAGGATTCGTCTCCGCCGATGACCGGCCTCGCCATCCTCGACGTCGCGCGCGACGGCATCGTCACCTTCCTGAAGGTCGCCGGCCCCCCGATGGTCGTCGCCCTGGTCGTCGGCCTGGCGGTGTCGCTGTTCCAGGCCCTGACCCAGATCCAGGAGCAGACCCTGATCTACGTGCCCAAGATCGTCGCGGTGCTGGCCGCGATGATGCTGATGCTGCCCTTCATGGGCGACGCGCTCGCCGGCTACATGACCCGGATCGCCGCGCGGATCGCCACGGGGGGTTGAGCGGGCGCGGATTCCGGCCAAGAAGTCCGGCCAAGACGTCCGATCGCCAACCCCCGGATCGCCGGCCGTGAACCTCTCGCCGTGAACCTCCTCCTGCCCGGCCTCGCCTCGGCCTACCTTCTCACCTTCGCGCGGGTCGGCACGCTGGTGATGCTGATGCCGGGCATCGGCGAGGCGATGGTCAGCCCGCGCCTGCGCCTCGCCTTCGCGGTGCTGCTCTCGCTCGTGCTGTTTCCGGTCGCCCGCCCGCTGCTGCCGGGGGGCGCGGGCCCCGAGCCCGGCGGCGCCGGCACGGCGCTGATCGGGGTGCTGATCGGCGAGATCGCGGTCGGGCTGGTGCTGGGCCTGAGCGTGCGGGCGGTGATCGCCGCACTCCAGACCGCCGGCACCATCATCGCCCAGCAGCTCGGCCTCGCCTACGCGATGACGGTCGATCCGTCGCTCGGCAACCAGCAGGCGACGCTCGGCAGTTTCCTGAGCCTGCTCGGCCTGACCCTGGTGCTCGCCGCCGACCTGCACCACCTGGCGCTCGCCGGCATCCGCGATTCCTACGCCCTGATGCCGCCGGTCGGCATGCCGGCCACAGGCGACGCCGCCGCCTTCGCGGTCCAGGCGGTGACCCGCGGCTTCACCCTGGCGGTGCAGATCTCGGCGCCGTTCATCGCCTTCGGCATCCTGTTCAACCTCGGCCTCGGCGTGCTGTCGCGCCTGATGCCGCAGATGCAGGTGTTCTTCGTCGCGACCCCGGCCTCGATCCTGATCGGCATGCTGGTCTTCCTGGCCACGATCGGGGTCGTCATGGGGGTGTTCGTCGACGATCTCGGCCGCTTCCTGGCCGATCTCGGGAGGGCGTGAGGGGATGTCGGAGCAGGCCGACCAGGAAGACCGCACCGAAGACCCGACCCAGCGACGCCTGGACGACGCGATCAAGCGCGGCGACGTCGCCACCAGCCAGGAGGTCAACACCTTCCTGATGTTCGGCGCCTTCACGCTGGTGCTGATGATCGCCGCCGCGCCCCTCGCCCGCGGCCTGCTCGCCGACCTGCGCGGCCTGCTCGCCCACCTGCACGAGGTGCCGTCCGATCCCGCCGGCTACCTCGCCTTCGGCCGCCGGGCCCTCGTCGCCGGGCTCGTCGCCCTCGCGGTGCCGATGGGGGCCGTGGCGGCGGCGGGCCTCGTCGGCGGCCTGTTCCAGCACCCCCTGGTCTGGACCACCGAGACGCTCGCACCGAAATGGTCCCGCGTCTCGCCAATGGCCGGCGCCAAGCGGTTATTCGGCCCGGAGGCGTGGTTCCAGTTCGGCAAGGGCGTCGTCAAGATCCTGCTCGTCGGCGTCGCCGCCGGCCTCGTCCTGTGGGGCGACCGCGACCGGCTCGAGGCCTTCGCGCAGCTCGAGCCGCAAGGGGTGCTCCAGGCCACCCTGACCTTGTGCCTGCGGCTGATGGGCGCGGTGCTGGCGGCCTACGTCGTCGTCACCCTCGGCGACGCGGTCTACCAGCGCTTCCGCTGGCGGGCGCGCCTGCGGATGTCGAAGCAGGAGCTCAAGGAGGAGCTGAAGGAGCAGGACGGCAACCCGGAGGTGAAGGGCCGCCTGCGCCAGATCCGCATGCAGCGGGTCAAGAAGCGCATGATGGCGGCGGTGCCGAGCGCGAGCGTGATCGTCACCAACCCGACCCACTACGCGGTGGCGCTCCGCTACGAGGCCGGGATGGCCGCGCCGGTCTGCGTCGCCAAGGGCGTCGACGCGCTGGCGTTGCGCATCCGCGAGGTGGCGCGCGAGCACGGCGTGCCGGTGGTCGAGAACCCGCCGCTGGCGCGCGCGCTCCACGCCACCGTCGAGATCGACGCCGCGGTGCCCCCTGAGCATTATCGCGCCGTGGCCGAGGTGATCGGCTACGTGCTGCGCCTGCGCCGGCGGCACTGAGCGCTCCAGATCTTTGACTTTGCCGCGTTTTCTACGACGAACCGGTCTCCACTTCGTCGGACAACGCTCTGGCGGCGGGAGTGTCGCGCGGGGCACTGATCCGGCGGATCCGCGCCCGGAACGAACCGGGTTCATTCCACGGAAACGCCGCGCCTGCTAGGGAACGCGGGAGACCGGCCGATGGCCGTGACAGGATCGGGGCCCGAACGCGAAGTCCGGCCCGTGGGGAGTGTCGAGGCGACATGCCGGAGTTGAGCTCATCCGCGGCGGAGGCCGCCCTCGACCGCTCCGAGCGGCCCGGCCGGGTCAGCCTGCTCCTGTTGCTCGCCGGCCTGCTCGTCGGCGCGGCGGTGGGCCTGAGCTTCGTCGCCAACGAGCAGGCGCAGCCGATCATCCTCGGCCTGCTCGCGCTGCTCGCCATGGCGGGCGTGTTCTGCCTGTTCGCCTTCGCCATCGGGGCGATCCAGCTCACCGGCCAGGGCACCCGCAACGACGTCACCAAGGCGGTGGTCGACGCCGCCCCCGACGGCATGATCGCCATGGAGGAGGGCGGCCGGCCGATCTACGCCAACGCCGCCTACCT
This sequence comes from Methylobacterium sp. 17Sr1-1, assembly GCF_003173775.1. Taxonomy (NCBI): domain Bacteria; kingdom Pseudomonadati; phylum Pseudomonadota; class Alphaproteobacteria; order Hyphomicrobiales; family Methylobacteriaceae; genus Methylobacterium; species Methylobacterium sp. 17Sr1-1. The sequence continues at coordinate 3,670,637 of NZ_CP029552.1, forward strand.
GAAGCTCGCCGGCAGCGACACCTTCACCAACCTGCGCCCCGTGGAGCGGGTCTTCGTCGGCTCGCCGGAGGTGTCGGAGGCGGTCTACCGCCTGGCGCAGGCTGCGCGCGAGGGCCGCTCCCTGTCCGAGGAGATCCGCATGGCGCCCCCGCCGGGCGGCGCGGCGGAGCGCGACTTCGCGTGGTTCCGCATCGGCGTGCGGCCGCTGCCGCTGCCGCGCCGCCCCGTCTCCCTGTGGAGCGTCGCCGACATCACCCACGAGCGCGAGCGCCAGGAGAACGTCTTCCAGGAGCTCCAGCACGCGATCGACTACCTCGACCACGCGCCGGCGGGATTCATGGCGGTCGATCCCAAGGGCTCGGTCGTCTACATGAACGCGACGCTCGCCGCCTGGCTCGGCCACGACCTGGCGCAGGTCGGCTCGGGGGGCCTGCGCCTGTCCGAGATCCTGCCCGACGACCTCGGGCCGGTGCTGATCGGCGGCAACGGCCAGCCCGGCGAGGTCCGCACCGACCGCTTCGACCTCGATCTGCGCCGGCGCAACGGCCACCCGCTCTCGGCCCGGCTCTACCACCGCGTGGCCTACGGCCAGGACGGCAGGCCGGGCGATTCGCGCACCCTCGTGCTCAACCGTTCCGCCGGCGAGGAGAGCGACGATCCCCAGCAGGCGGCCGAGCTGCGCTTCGACCGGTTCTTCAACACCAGCCCGGTGGCGGTCGCCACGCTCGCCGCCGACGGGGGGCTGGTGCGCGCCAACGCCTCGTTCGCGCGCCTGTTCGGCACCCTGCCGCGCACCGGCGACGGCTCCGAGGCCGGTCCCCCGGTGCGCGATTTCATCGTCGAGCGCGACCGCCACGTGATCGACGCGGCGGCGCGCGCCGCGGCGGAGGGGCGGGGCGACGTGCCGCCGGTCGAGGTCGGGGTCTCGGCGCCGGTCAACCGCTCGGCCCGGATCTGGCTCAGCCCGGCCGGCAGCGCCGGCGGCGCCGAGGGCGCGGTCATCCTCTACGCCCTCGACACCACGGCCCAGCACCAGCTCCAGCAGCAGGTCAACCAGGCCCAGAAGATGGAGATGGTCGGCCAGCTCGCCGGCGGCATCGCGCACGACTTCAACAACGTGCTGCAGGCGATCATCGGCTACTCGGACCTGTTGCTGGCGAGCCACCGGCCGACCGACCCGGCCTTCCAGGACATCATGCAGATCAAGCAGAACGCCAACCGGGCCGCGAGCCTGGTGCGGCAGCTGCTGGCCTTCTCGCGCCGCCAGACCCTGCGGCCGGAGGTGATCCATCTCGGCGAGGCGCTCTCCGACCTCACCCTGCTGCTGAAGCGCCTGCTCGGCGAGCGGGTCGAGCTCGACCTGAAACACGGCCGCGACCTCTGGCCGGTCAAGGCCGACGTCAACCAGTTCGAGCAGGTGATCGTGAACCTCGCGGTCAATGCCCGCGACGCGATGCCGGAGGGCGGGCGCCTCCTGATCCGCACCGCCAACATGACCGCGGAGGCCGTGGGGGCGTTGCGCCTCAACGGCCTGCCGGGCGCCGACCACGTGCTGATCGAGGTCAGCGACACCGGCACCGGCATGACGCCGGAGGTGATGGAGAAGATCTTCGAGCCGTTCTTCACCACGAAGGAGGTCAACAAGGGCACGGGCCTCGGCCTCTCGACGGTGTTCGGCATCGTCAAGCAGTCCGGCGGCTACATCGACGTGCGCTCGACCGTCGGCCAGGGCACGGTCTTCGCCATCTACCTGCCGCGCCACGTGCCGGTGCCGGAGGTGGAGGCGCCGGAGACGCTGCCCGAGATCGCCCCGCCCACGCCCGGCGCCGCCCCGGCGGCGGCCGCACCCGCGCCCGCGGCGGAGCCCGCGAAGGCGCCGGCCCGCGACCTCACCGGCGTCGGCACGATCCTGCTCGTCGAGGACGAGGACCCGGTCCGCGCCGTCAATGGCCGGGCGCTCACCGCGAAGGGTTACACCGTGCTCGAGGCGGCCTCCGGCCTCGAGGCGCTTCAGATCATGCAGGAGCGCGACGTGCCGGTCGACCTCGTCGTCTCCGATGTGGTGATGCCCGAGATGGACGGCCCGACCCTGCTGCGCGAACTCCGCAAGACCCACCCGGCCCTGAAGGTGATCTTCGTCTCCGGCTACGCCGAGGACGCGTTCCGCAAGAACCTGCCCGACGGCGAGGAGTTCAATTTCCTGCCCAAGCCCTTCAGCCTCAAGCAGCTCGTCGAGACGGTGAAGACCACGATGGCGGGGTGAAGGGCCCCGCATCCTTGTGGCCGCCACCCTCCGGGCTTACATCCATGTATGTAACGAGGAGGCGGCCATGAAGAGCGCGATCAGCATGCGCGAACTCCAGAAGATGTCGGCTGGCGCCATCCAGGCGCTGCCGCATGCCGTGCCGATCAAGAACGGCACCCAGACCGTCGGCATCCTGCTACCGCTTCATCGCGTGCCTCCGGAATACATGCGCAAGGTGCTGGCCGACATCGATGCGGCGGCGGCGCGTCGGACACCAGAGGAGAACGCCGTGATCGATCGGCTACTGGCCGAGCGCGGCGCCGAGTGACGATCTGATCGATCGTCTCCGTGAGAGCGCCCCGTCCTCCGTCTCCGATCATCGTCGTCGATACCAACATCATCCTGAGCGTCGCCCTGGGGCGACGATCCCGCCCCGCCTTCGAGATCATTCGGGCGCGGAGAGAACTCGTCACATCGGTCCGATCCGTCGAAGAGGCCCTAGGCGTGCTCCACGACCTGAAGGGCGTGCGCGAGACGATGACGGCGCAGACAGAAGCGATTCTGCGCGATCTCGCGATCGTTGAGGCGGCGGCCTATGCCAAGTCTTTGCCCGAGGCCACGCACGTCCTCTCTCACGCCGTCGCCTTCCGCAACGGCTCGACCAGCGACGCCCACTTCCTCGCCTGCGCCTGGCTGCTAGATGCCGACATCTGGAGCCACGACCGCGACTTCGCCGGGACCGGCTGGCCGTCCTGGTCGAACGCCAACCTGCTGCGCTCCCTCGATGCGTCCTAATCCCCCGGCGATTTTCCCATCCGCCCTTGCCGATTGAGAACAAAACGAGTACATAAAACCCAGCCGCGCGATTGAGACTTGCCGCCCCTCCTGCCATAAGGACCCGCCGAGATGGCTCAGCCCCAGATGCGACTGGTGGAAAACCCGACCATGGACAAAGACAAGTCGAAGGCGATCGACGCCGCCCTCGCCCAGATCGAGCGCGCCTTCGGCAAGGGCTCGATCATGCGGCTCGGCAAGGGCGACAAGGTGCAGGAGGTCGAGGTCGTCTCGACCGGCTCGCTCGGCCTCGACATCGCGCTCGGCGTCGGCGGCCTGCCGCGCGGGCGCGTGATCGAGATCTACGGGCCGGAATCCTCCGGCAAGACCACGCTCGCCCTCCACACCATCGCCGAGGCCCAGAAGAAGGGCGGCGTCTGCGCCTTCGTGGATGCCGAGCACGCCCTCGACCCGGTCTATGCCCGCAAGCTCGGCGTCAACCTCGACGACCTCCTGATCTCGCAGCCCGATACCGGCGAGCAGGCCCTCGAGATCACCGACACCCTGGTGCGCTCCGGCGCCATCGACGTGCTGGTGGTCGATTCGGTGGCCGCGCTGACCCCGCGGGCCGAGATCGAGGGCGAGATGGGCGACCAGCAGCCGGGCCTCCAGGCCCGCCTGATGAGCCAGGCCCTGCGCAAGCTCACCGGCTCGATCTCGCGCTCGAACTGCATGGTCATCTTCATCAACCAGATCCGGATGAAGATCGGCGTGATGTACGGCAGCCCCGAGACCACGACGGGCGGCAACGCGCTGAAGTTCTACGCCTCGGTGCGGCTCGACATCCGCCGCATCTCGACCCTCAAGGACCGCGACCAGCCGATCGGCAACAGCGTCCGGGTCAAGGTGGTCAAGAACAAGGTGGCGCCGCCGTTCAAGCAGGTCGAGTTCGACATCATGTTCGGCGAGGGCGTGTCGAAGGTCGGCGAGCTGATCGACCTCGGCGTCAAGGCCGGCATCGTCGAGAAGTCGGGTGCCTGGTTCTCCTACGACAGCCAGCGCCTCGGCCAGGGCCGCGAGAACTCGAAGGGCTTCCTGCGCGACAATCCCGACATCGCCAACAAGATCGAGGCCTCGATCCGGCAGAATTCGGGATTGGTCGCCGACAAGATCCTCGAGAACGCGACGCCGACGGCCGACGACCTCGACGAGGGATCGGCCTGATCCGACGGATCGGGTCCGGCGATATCCGGGGCCGCCGCGCGACGAGCGCGGCGGCCCTTTTTCGTCACGGAGCGCCCGGCCCGGCCCAGCCGAACAGCCCGGCGAACACGAAGCCGATGCCGACGATCGCGACTCCCCAGACCGGCGTGCGGATCCACGGAATGCCGAAGCCGTAGATCGGCAGGTAGAGGAGCCGGGCCCAGAAGTAGAGCGTGGCGCCCCAGGCCACCGCGCCGCCCTGCCTCCCTGAGACCGACGCGGCCAGCACCAGGGCGGCGAAGAGCGGGAAGGTCTCGAAGAAGTTCCTCGACGCGCGCTGGAGGCGCGCCGCGGCCCCGGTGACCTCGCCCTCGCTCTCGCGGTTGCCCGCCGCCCAGGTCAGCCCGCCACGCTGGCCGAGGCCGGAGGCGGAGGCCGCCACGATGTGGACGAAGCCGAGGGCGGCCGAGAAGGCGAGGAGGCGGATTTCGTCGGTCATGGGGCACGGGTCCTGCCGGGCGGGCCGGCGGCCGCGCTTGCGTCAGGCTCAGATAGCGGCCCGGGCCCGCCTCGACACGGGGGGAGCGCGTGACTAAAGACACGCGGATGCATCCGCGGGCCGCCCGCGATGCGCCGATGTCCTGAGCCCGCCCGCCCGGCCCGCCTTCCGCAGAGACGATTCTTCCCATGAGTGGCGTCAACGAGATCCGGTCCACCTTCCTGGACTACTTCGCCAAGCACGGCCACGAAGCGGTGCCGTCCTCGCCGCTGGTGCCGCGCAACGATCCGACGTTGATGTTCACCAACGCCGGCATGGTGCAGTTCAAGAACGTCTTCACCGGCGTCGAGAAGCGGCCCTACCAGCGCGCCGTCACGGCTCAGAAATGCGTGCGCGCCGGCGGCAAGCACAACGATCTCGACAATGTCGGGTACACGGCGCGCCACCACACCTTCTTCGAGATGCTGGGCAATTTCTCGTTCGGCGACTATTTCAAGCCGCTGGCGATCGAGCTCGCCTGGAACCTCGTCACGAAGGAATTCGGGCTCTCGCCCGAGAAGCTCCTGGTCACGGTCTACGCCGACGACGAGGACGCCGCCACCCTGTGGCGCAAGATCGCCGGTTTCTCCGACGACCGCATCATCCGCATCGGCACCTCCGACAATTTCTGGCAGATGGGCGATACCGGTCCTTGCGGGCCGTGCTCGGAGATCTTCATCGACCAGGGCCCGGAGCTGTGGGGCGGCCCGCCCGGCAGCCCGGAGGAGGACGGCGACCGCTTCCTCGAATTCTGGAACCTGGTGTTCATGCAGTACGAGCAGATCGAGCCCGGCAACCGGGTCGACCTGCCGCGGCCCTCGATCGATACCGGCATGGGCCTCGAGCGCATGGCGGCGATCCTCCAGGGCGTGAAGAGCAACTACGACACCGACCTGTTCCGCAGCCTCATCGACGCCGTGGCGCATCAGGTCGGGCGGGCGCCCGAGGGCAAGCAGACCGCCTCCTACCGGGTCATCGCCGACCACCTGCGCGCCTCGTCCTTCCTCGTCGCGGACGGGGTGCTGCCGAGCAACGAGGGCCGCGGCTACGTCCTGCGCCGGATCATGCGCCGGGCCATGCGCCACGCCCAGCTCCTCGGCTCGCGCGATCCGATGATGTATCGCCTGGTGCCGACGCTGGTGCGCGAGATGGGCCAGGCCTACCCCGAGCTCGCGCGGGCCGAGAGCCTGATCGCCGAGACCCTGCGCCTGGAAGAGACGCGCTTCCGCCGCACGCTGGAGCGCGGCCTCTCGATCCTCGACGCCGAGACCCGCGACCTCTCGGAGGGGCAGAGCCTGTCGGGCGAGACCGCCTTCACCCTCTACGACACCTACGGCTTCCCCCTCGACCTGACGCAGGACGCGCTCAAGTCCCGCGGGATCGCCGTCGACACCGACGGCTTCTCGGCCGCGATGGAGCGCCAGCGCGCCGCGGCGCGAGCCGCCTGGTCGGGTTCCGGCGAGGCGGCCACCGAGACCCTGTGGTACGCCCTTCGCGAGCGCACCGGCGCCACCGAGTTCCTCGGCTACGACACCGAGGAGGCCGAGGCGGTCGTCACCGCGCTGGTGCGCGGCGCCGACGAGGTCGAGGGGATCGCGGCCGGCGAGGAGGGCCTCCTCGTCGTCACCCAGACGCCGTTCTACGGCGAGTCCGGCGGCCAGGTCGGCGATACCGGCACGATCACCGGCCAGGGTCTCAAGGCCCGCGTCACGGCGACCGAGAAGAAGCTCGGCGATCTCTTCGTCCACCACGTCGCGGTGGAGGAGGGGGCCCTGAGCCTCGGCCAGCCGGTCGAGCTGAAGGTGGATCACGGCCGCCGCTCGGCGATCCGCGCCAACCACTCCGCCACCCACCTGCTGCACGAGGCCCTGCGCCAGGTGCTCGGCGACCACGTCGCCCAGAAGGGCTCGCTCGTCGCCCCCGAGCGCCTGCGCTTCGACATCAGCCACCCGAAGCCGATCGAGCCCGACGAACTGGCGCAGGTCGAGGAGATCGCCAACCGCGTGCTGCTCCAGAACGAGCCCGTGGTGACGAAGCTGATGGCGGTCGACGACGCCATCGCGTCGGGCGCCCGCGCGCTGTTCGGCGAGAAGTACGGCGAGGAGGTCCGGGTGGTCTCGATGGGCCGCGATCATGCCCCCGACGGCCGGGCCAAGACCTTCTCGATCGAGCTCTGCGGCGGCACGCATGTCGGGCGCACCGGCGATATCGGCGTCGTCACGATCCTCGCCGAGAGCGCCGTCGGCGCCGGTGTGCGCCGGATCGAGGCGATGACCGGCGACGCCGCCCGCCGCCACCTCGCCGGCGAGAGCCGCCAGCTCGCGGCGCTCGCGGGCCTGCTCAAGGTGTCGGTCGCCGAGGCGCCCGAGCGTCTGGCGGCCCTCCTCGACGAGCGCCGCCGGATGGAGCGCGAACTCTCCGACGCGCGCCGCAAGCTCGCCATGGGCGGGGGCGGCAGCGGGGGCGAGGACGCCGTGCAGGACGTCGCCGGCACCAAGCTGATGGCACGCGTCGTGCAGGGGGTCGAGATGCGCGACCTCAAGAGCCTGGCCGACGAGGGCAAGAAGCGGCTCGGCTCCGGGATCGTGGCGATCGTCGGCGTGGCGCCGGACGGCAAGGCCGGCCTCGTCGTCGGGGTGACCGAGGACCTGACCGGCCGCTTCGACGCCATCGCCCTGGTGCGGGCGGGATCGGAGCGGCTCGGCGGCAAGGGTGGCGGCGGACGCCGCGACATGGCCCAGGCCGGCGGTCCCGACGGCGCGGCGGCCGAGGCCGCCCTCGAGGCGATCACGGCGGCGCTCGCGGCCGCTTGAGACGGATGATGCCGCGCGGGCGCCCGGTGTCGACATCGAGGCGTCACGCGTGATGCTCTAAGGCTGCAGGCCGGACCTGCGCGACGCGGAAGATGCAGACGTGGTCGGGCGGGATCGCCCGGCCGCGGCCATCTCTGTCCGTTCAACGAGCGCCTCGCGCCGTCATCGCAAATATTGCCGCGGTGATCCCGCAATGGCGCTCCGCCGAAAGCCGGTCCTGCGCGCGGCGCGCCGGCCGTGATGCAGTGTCGCCTCTTGCGGCTGATCCCGGTCGGCATCAGCCGACCTTGCTCATCTCGCATCGTCGAAGTAGAGGCTGCGGGACTACGCCCCTGGCAGGGCCGGCCGACGCGGTTATGCCATGATTGCGGGGCATGAGCCCCGGTATTCGCCAGGCCGTGCGATTTCGGAAGGTGGGCAGGAATGCAGGTCATCGATCAGGCGATCCCGGCGGTGAAGCTCGTGGTCCCGAAGCGGCACGGCGATGCGCGCGGCTGGTTCTCGGAAACCTACCGGGCCGACATCCTGGCGGCGCACGGGATCGAGGACCACTTCATCCAGGACAACCAGTCCTTCTCGGCGCAACAGGGCACCGTCCGCGGCCTGCACTTCCAGCGCCATCCCTTCGCCCAGGCCAAGCTGATCCGGGCGCTCTCGGGCGCGATCCTCGATGTCGTGGTCGACCTGCGCCGCGATTCGCCCACCTACGGCCGGCACGTCGCCGCCCGCCTCGACGCCGCGAGCGGCCATCAGCTCTACGTGCCGATCGGCTTCGGCCACGGGTTCTGCACCCTCGAGCCGGACACGATGGTGGCCTACAAGGTCGCCGGCGGCGTCTACAGCCCCGAGCACGATGGCAACCTGCTCTGGAACGATCCGGATCTCGGCATCGACTGGCCGGTGAGCGAGGCCGAGGCCCAGCTCTCGGCCAAGGACAAGGTCGCGCCCCGCTTCGCCGACCTGCCCCCGCTGTTCTGACGCCCCCGCGGCCGACCCCCTTCCCTCGGAGATCACCCACCCCATGCGCATCCTCGTCACGGGCGGCTGCGGCTTCATCGGCTCGGCCCTGGTCCTGCACCTCGTCCAGGACCTCGGCCACGAGGTCCTGACCCTCGACGCGCTCACCTACGCGGCGAACCCGATCTCCCTGATGCCGCTCAAGGGCGACAACCGGCATCGCTTCGCGGAGGCCGACATCTGCGACCACGAGAAGGTCGCGGGCCTCTTCGAGGAGTTCCGGCCCCAGGCCGTGATGCATCTCGCCGCCGAGAGCCACGTCGACCGCTCGATCACCGGGCCGGGCGCCTTCATCCGCACCAACGTCGTCGGCACCCAGGTGATGCTGGAGGCGGCCCGTGCCTACTACAACAGGCTGGAAGGCGCGGAGCGCGACGTCTTCCGCTTCCTCCACGTCTCGACCGACGAGGTCTACGGCTCGCTGCCCCCGGGCGGCTTCTTCACCGAGGACAGCCGCTACGACCCGCGCTCGCCCTACTCGGCCTCGAAGGCGGCCTCCGACCACCTGGCGCGGGCCTGGCACGAGACCTACGGCCTGCCGGTGCTGGTGACCAACTGCTCGAACAATTACGGGCCGCGGCACTTCCCCGAGAAGCTGATCCCGCTGATGATCCTCAACGCGCTGGAGGGCAAGAACCTCCCCGTCTACGGCGACGGCCAGAACGAGCGCGACTGGATCCACGTCGAGGACCATGCCCGCGGCCTCGTCGCGGTGCTGGAGAAGGGCCGGATCGGCGAGACCTACCTGCTCGGCGGCCGCTCGGTGCGCAACAACCTCGACGTGGTGAAGACGCTCTGCGCCATCTTCGACCGGCTGCGTCCCGAGGCCGGCCCGCACGAGCGCCTGATCCAGTTCGTCACCGACCGCCCGGGTCACGACCGGCGCTACGCCATCGACCCGAGCAAGGCCGAGGCCGAGGTCGGCTACAAGCCCTCCCGCACCTTCGAGCAGGCGCTCGAGGACACCGTGCGCTGGTACCTCGACAACGAGTCCTGGTGGCGTCCGATCCGCGAGGGCCGCTATTCCGGCGAGCGTCTCGGCCTGAGCGCGGAGTAACGCCATGGCGCGGGACATCCTCGTCCTCGGCGGCGGCGGCCAGGTCGGCACCGAATTGCAGCGGCACTCCTTCGGGGCGGACGTGGTCATCCACGCCCCCACCCGGGAGGCCCTCGACATCACCGACGAGGCGGCGGTCGCCCGCGCCGTCGCCGAGCGCGCTTACGCGGCGGTGATCAACACCGCCGCCTACACGGCGGTCGACAAGGCCGAGAGCGACGTGGCGGCGGCCTGGCGGCTGAACGCGCTCGCTCCCGCCTATCTGGCGGCGGAGACGGCGAAGGCCGGCATCCCGCTGATCCACGTCTCGACCGACTACGTGTTCGACGGCTCGGGCAAAGGCGCCTACCCCGCCGACGCCCCCGTGAACCCAGTGAGCGTCTACGGCGCCAGCAAGGCCGCCGGCGAGATGGCGGTGCGCACCGGCAACCCGCGCCACGCGGTGGTGCGCACGGCCTGGGTGGTGAGCCCGCACCGGGCGAACTTCGTCAAGACGATGCTGCGGCTCGGCGCCGAGCGCGACAAGCTGACGGTGGTCGACGACCAGCGCGGCTGCCCGACCTCGGCCGGCGATCTCGCGGCCGCGCTTGGCGCGATCGCCCTGCGCTTCGCCGCGGACGCGGCGGCGCCCGCCGGCACCTATCACTGCGTCAATGCCGGGGCGACGACCTGGTACGACTTCGCGAAGGCCATCATGGCCGGTGCGGCGGCACGCGGCGCCCGCGCGGTGCCGGTCGAGCCGATCCCCAGCACGGCGTTCAAGACCCCGGTTACCCGGCCGGCCAATTCCGAGCTCTCGACGGAGACGCTGACTCGCGCCTTCGGCCTCACGCCCCGGCCGTGGAGCGAAGCCCTCGACGACATCCTGGACCAGCTGATCGGTCCCGCGGCGAACCGCGCCTGAAGGAGAATCACACCATGAAGGGCATCGTGCTCGCCGGCGGATCCGGCACGCGGCTGCACCCGGCGACGCTGGCGATCAACAAGCAGCTGCTGCCGGTCTACGACAAGCCGATGATCTACTATCCGGTCTCGGTGCTGATGCTGGCCGGCATCCGTGACATCCTGCTGATCTCGTCGCCGGAGCACATCGACAACTACAAGCGCCTGTTCGGCACCGGCGAGCAGTTCGGGATCCGCATCTCCTACGCGCTGCAGCCGAAGCCGGAGGGGCTGGCCCAGGCCTTCATCATCGGCCGCGAGTTCGTCGGCGACGATTCGGTCGCGCTGGTGCTCGGCGACAACCTGTTCTTCGGCGCCGGCATGCGCCAGCTCCTGGCCAAGGCCCGCGAGCGCGAGACCGGCGCCACGGTGTTCGCCTACCACGTCGACCACCCGGAGGCCTACGGCGTCGTCACCCTCGACAAGCAGGGCCGGGCCACCAAGCTCGTCGAGAAGCCGAAGAACCCGGAATCGCCCTGGGCGGTGACCGGCCTGTACTTCTACGACAACCAGGTGCTCGACATCGCGGCGGCGGTGAAGCCCTCGCCCCGCGGCGAACTCGAGATCACCGACGTCAACCAGGCCTATCTCGACCGCGGCCAGCTCCACGTCGAATGCATGTCGCGCGGCTATGCCTGGCTCGACACCGGGACCCACGACAACCTGCTCGAAGCGGGCGAGTTCGTGCGCGTCATCCAGCACCGCCAGGGCATGCAGGTCGCCTGCCTGGAGGAGATCGCCTACCTGCAGGGCTTCATCACCCGCGAGCAGGTGGTGGCCCGCGGTCAGCTCTTCGCCAAGACCAACTACGGCCAGAGCCTGCTGCGCCTCGCCCGCGAGGAGGAGCCGGGCCAGGGTCTCTCCTGAACCGAAACGTCGAATCGTCGGGTCGAGGGCCGCGCCACCCCCGCGAGGGGAGGGCGCGGCCTTGTCCGTTCCGGGCCTGCGCCAGCCCCACCGAGACCTGTGCCTCGCCCGAAAAGACCGTGTTTTCGCCGCACCCCGGCGCGTGCTAAGGCCGCTTCACTGCCAAGTCTGACGCGGGGCAAGTCCCTACGTCGGCAGCCTCTCCGGCGGGCGCGCGACTCTTCTTCAGGAATGGGCGACAGCATGAAGGACATTCTCGATCGGCTCGACCAGCGGCGCGCGCAGGCGCGGGTCGGCGGCGGCGAGAGCCGGGTCGCGGCGCAGCACAAGCGCGGCAAGCTCACCGCGCGCGAGCGCATCGAGCTCCTCCTCGATTCCGGGTCGTTCGAGGAGTTCGACATGTTCGTGCAGCACCGCTCGATCGATTTCGGGATGGAGAAGCAGAAGATCCCGGGCGACGGCGTCATCACCGGCTGGGGCACCATCAACGGCCGCGCCGTCTTCGTGTTCTCCAAGGACTTCACGGTCTTCGGCGGCTCGCTCTCCGAGGCGCACGCCCAGAAGATCATCAAGGTCCAGGACATGGCGCTCAAGATGCGCGCCCCGATCATCGGTCTGTTCGATGCCGGCGGCGCCCGCATTCAGGAGGGCGTCGCGGCGCTCGGCGGCTACGGCGAGGTGTTCAAGCGCAACGTCACGGCGTCCGGCGTGATCCCGCAGATCTCGGTGATCATGGGGCCGTGCGCCGGCGGCGACGTCTACTCGCCGGCGATGACCGACTTCATCTTCATGGTGCGCGACACGAGCTACATGTTCGTGACCGGGCCGGACGTGGTCAAGACCGTGACCAACGAGGTGGTGACGGCGGAAGAGCTCGGCGGCGCCAAGGTCCACACCTCGAAGTCCTCGATCGCCGACGGCTCCTACGAGAACGACGTCGAGGCGCTGCTGCAGATCCGGCGCCTGATGGACTTCCTGCCGGCGAACAACCAGGCCGGCGTGCCGGAGATCGAGAGCTTCGACGATCCCGCCCGCCTCGACCGCAGCCTCGACACCCTGATCCCCGACAACCCGAACAAGCCCTACGACATGGGCGAGCTGATCCGGCGGGTCGTCGACGAGGGCGACTTCTTCGAGATCCAATCGGCCTACGCCCGCAACATCATCACGGGCTTCGGCCGCATCGAGGGCCGCACCGTCGGCTTCGTCGCCAACCAGCCGATGGTGCTGGCGGGCGTCCTCGACTCGGACGCCTCGCGCAAGGCCGCCCGCTTCGTGCGCTTCTGCGACGCCTTCTCGATCCCGATCTGTACCTTCGTCGACGTGCCGGGCTTCCTGCCGGGCACCGCGCAGGAATATGGCGGGCTGATCAAGCACGGCGCCAAGCTCCTCTTCGCCTACAGCCAGGCGACGGTGCCGCTCGTCACCGTCATCACCCGCAAGGCCTTCGGCGGCGCCTACGACGTGATGGCGTCGAAGCATGTCGGCGGCGACGTGAACTACGCCTGGCCGACCGCCCAGATCGCCGTGATGGGCGCCAAGGGCGCGGTCGAGATCATCTTCCGCCAGGATCTCGGCGATCCGGACAAGATCGCGGCCCGCACGGCCGAGTACGAGGAGCGCTTCATGTCGCCGTTCGTGGCCGCCGAGCGCGGCTACATCGACGAGGTGATCATGCCGCACTCGACCCGGCGCCGCATCGCCCGGGCGCTCGCCATGCTCCGCACCAAGGAGAGCGAGCAGCCCTGGAAGAAGCACGACAACATCCCGCTGTGACGAAGACGGGCGGCGGAGCCCAGCTCCGCCGCCCTCGTCCCCGCGCCGTGGTCCTCGACCGCGTCAGCCGGTCTTCAGGAACTTCTCGACGCTGCCGGTCAGCCCGCCCGAATGGCCGGCCAGGCTCTCCGACACCATGCGGACGGATTCCGCGATCCGGCCGGTGGCGCTCGCCGCGTTCGAGACCGCCACGATGTTGGTCGAGACCTCCTGCGTCGTGGCCGCCTGCTGCTCGACGGCGCTGGCGATGGCGAGCGTCAGCCGCGACAGCTCCGCCACCGCGTTGGTGATGGTGGCGATCGCCGCCACCGCCTCGCCGGTCGCGCCCTGGATGTCGCCGATGCGCTGGGTGATCTCGCCGGTCGCCTTGGCGGTCTGGCCGGCCAGCTCCTTGACCTCCGCCGCGACGACCGCGAAGCCGCGCCCCGCCGCTCCGGCGCGGGCCGCCTCGATCGTGGCGTTGAGCGCCAGCAGGTTGGTCTGGTCGGCGATGGTCGAGATCATGCCGACGACCGAATCGACCTCGCGCGCCTTGTTCGAGAGGGTGCGCACCGTCGCGTCGGTCGCCTCGGCCTGGGCGGCGATCTGCTGGGCCCGCTCGGAGACCCGCCCGACTTGGTTCGAGATCTCCTGGATCGAGGCGGTCATCTCCTCGGAGCCCGCCGCCACCGTGGCGGCACGCTCGCGCGCCTCATCGGCCGAGTGGCCGAGGCCGGCGGCGGAGCGCTGCATCTCCTCGACGGCCGCCCCCATCGCGCTCACCACCTGCGACACGTCGGAGGCCATGTTCACCTGCGCGGTCACCACCGCCCAGGTCAGCATCGGCCCGAGATAGGTGCCGTCCGGCCCCATGATCGCCGAGACCTGGAGGTCGAGCGTCTCCGGCCCGAGCTTGATCTTGGTCCGGTGCGGCAGCCGGCTCGCATCCTTCAGCATCCGGCGCTGGTGCGAGGGGTCCTTGTGGAACACGTCGATCGAGGTGCCGACCATCAGGTCGGTCGAGACCGGCAGGTACTGCCCCAGCGGACCGAGCGTGCGGCGCGAGGCCTCGTTCATGTAGTCGATGCGGAACTCGTTGTGCGGATCGGCGGTCATCACCGCGACCGGCATCCCCTCGATCATCGTCAGCAGGCGGCTGATCTCGTTCTTCTTCTTGGTGATGTCGGCGGCGAGCTTCACCACCTTGACCGGCTTGCCGGAGGCGTCGAGGACCGGGTTGTAGGTCGCCTCGAGCCAGATGCGCTTGCGGTTCTTGCCGAAGCGCAGGAACTCGTCGGCGAAGAACTGACCGCTACGCAGCTTCGCCCAGAACTCGGCGTAGTCCGGCGCGGCGGAGGCCTCCGGATCGACGAACATCCGGTGATGCTGGCCAACGATCTCGTCGAGCCGATAGTCGAGAAGGCTGAGGAAGTTGGTGTTGGCCTGGATGACCTTGCCGTCGAGATCGAACTCGATGATGGCCAAAGACTTGTCGAATGCGGCCAACGTCGCGTCGGACACCGTCTCACGTTGCTTCCGGAACATGCCGCACTCTTGGCTGAGATCGAAAATCATCCAAGACTTGGACCGGAAGGCTTAAATTAGCCTTAAAAGGACAGTTTTGTATATATTCCTAGCGGCGGGCGCGACGGTTGTGCGGTCATCGCGCGGTGCGCGTAACGCGCGGACATTTCAGGAAAATGGTCCGCCGACATAGTGCGGCGGTACTGCGGCAGGGTTCGTGGTAGGGCGGGCCACCGGCCGTGGTTAACTGTAACGTCGCGCGCGCCGTCCCGCGGCCGCGCGGCATGACGCGGCGTTTGCGCCTGCCGTGAGCGAAGACCGGTCCCGCCGGAGGGAGGCCGGACGGGCCAAAGGATCGTCTCCCCCGGCCCGTCCGGTTCGCCAGGTGGCTCAGACAGCCGTCAGGCCCTGCTCGCGGATCCAGGCCTGGGTGCGGTCGAGGGCGGTGCCGAGCCGGTCGAACAGGGTATCGATCTCGTCCGGGCGGATCACCAGGGGCGGGCAGACCGCGACGCGGTCGCCGGTGAGGAAGCGGACGATCAGGCCCTCCTCCTGCGCGAAGGCGACGCAGCGGGCGGCCACGCCCGCCTTCGGGTCGTACTGGCGCTTCGTCGCCTTGTCGGCGACGATCTCGAGGCCGCCGATCAGGCCGAGGCCCTTCGCCTCGCCGACGAGCGGGTGCTCCTCCAGGGCCGACAGGCGGCGCTGGAAGTGCGGCGCCTTCTCGGCCGCGCCCTCGATGATCTTGTCGCGCCGGTAGATCTCGATGGTCTTCAACGCCACCGCGCTCGCCACCGGGTGACCCGAATAGGTGGTGCCGTGGCCGAAGGTGCCGATCTTGCGGCTCTGGTCCTGCATCGCCTGATACAGCGTCTCGTCGACGGTGACGCCGCCGAGCGGCATGTAGGCCGAGGTGAGCGCCTTGGCGAAGGACAGGCTGTGGGGCTTCATGCCCATGGCCTCGGAGCCGAACCAGGTCCCGAGCCGGCCGAAGCCGCAGATCACCTCGTCGGCGATCAGGCGCACGTCGTAGCGGGCGAGCACCGGCTCGATCGCGGCGAAATAGCCCTTCGGCGGCACGATGGCGCCGCCCGCACCCATCACCGGCTCGGCGATGAAGGCCGCCACGGTCTCCGGCCCCTCGCGCAGGATCATCTCCTCGAGCTCGGCCGCCAGGCGCGCCGAGTAGGCCTCCTCGCTCTCGCCGGCTTCCGCGCCGCGATAGTGGTGCGGGCAGGCGGCGTGCAGGAAGCCCGGCAGCGGCAGGTCCCAGTCGGCGTGGTTGGCGGTGAGGCCGGTGAGCGAGGCCGACGCCACCGTGACGCCGTGATAGCCCTTGTGCCGGCCGATGATCTTCTTCTTCTGCGGCCGGCCGAGCGCGTTGTTGAGGTACCAGGTCAGCTTGACCTGGGTGTCGTTGGCCTCCGAGCCCGAGGAGGTGAAGAACACCTTCGAGACCGGGATCGGCGCCAGCTCCTTCAGGGTCTCGGCGAGCTCGATCGCCGGGTCGTGGCTGCGGCCGGAGAACAGGTGGGTGAAGGGCAGCCGCGACATCTGCTCGCGGGCGGCCTCGACCAGCTCCTCGTTGGAATAGCCGAGCGCGGTGCACCACAGGCCCGCCATGCCCTCGAGATAGGGCCGTCCGTCGGTGTCGTAGACCCAGACGCCGTGGCCGCGCTCCAGCACCAGCGGCCCGGTCTGCCGGAAGGCCGCGAGGTTGGTGTAGGGGTGGATCAGGGTTTCGACGTCGCGGGTGGCGAGGTTCGAGAGCATCGTCTCTGTCACTTTCCTTTTCGCGAGGGAGCGCCGGACGGTCCCGGCGCGGCCTCAGATCCGGGCTCGGACCGAGCCCTGTCGCGGCGGAGCAGAATTCGCTTGCGCCGTCACACTAGCGGCGCGATGCCGACGCACAACCCGGGCCGCTCTCGCGGGCCGCCCGCACATTCCTGGTCAGACCGACGCGCATGCTCGACCCCGCCCAAATCGTCTCGACGCCCGCGCCCGGCCGGGCCTGCGGCGCCTGTACCCTGTGCTGCAAGGTCTACGACGTGCCGGCGGTGGAGAGCGTGGCCGGGGAATGGTGCCGCCACGCCAAGCCCGGCCGCGGCTGCGGCATCCACGAGACCCGGCCTGGCCATTGCCGCGCCTTCTTCTGCCTCTGGATGACCGAGGGCTGGCTCGGCCCGGAATGGAAGCCCGACAAGGCCAAGATGGTCTTAAGCCTCGACCCGACGACGCGCTTCCTGCACGTCCAGGTCGATCCGAGCCAGCCGACCGTCTGGCGGAGGGAGCCCTATTACGGCCAGCTCAAGCGCTGGGCGGCCGCCTCCCTGGCGCAGGGCCGGCACGTGCTGGTCTTCGTCAATTACAGCGCCACCGTGGTGCTGCCGGACCGGGACGAGCCGCTCGGCGTCTTCCTGCCCGGCGACCGGCTGTTTTCCCGCGAGCGGATGACGCCGAACGGTGTCGTCATCGAGGTGGAGAAGCGGACGGTGGCGTGAAGTGCTCCGGAAGCGGGGTCAGCCGCCGTCGGCCCGGGCGGCGTCGCGCCAGGCCAGCACCACCCGCTCCAGTTCGGCGACGTCGCCGGGGGGCAGGCGGCCCAGCGTCCGGGTGACGTAGGATTGCTGGGCCGCGATGCCGGTGCGGGCGAGCGCCAGCCCGGCCTCGGTCAGGTGCAGGGCGTGGGAGCGCCGGTCGCCGGGGATCGGGCGGCGTTCGACCAGGCCGGCCTCGACCAGGCGATCGATCAGCCCCGAGACGTTGCCCTTCGTCACGTAGAGCCGCTCGGCCAGGTCCTGCTGGGTCAGGCCCTCGCGCTCGGACAGGGTCGAGAGCACGTCGAATTGCGGGATCGACAGCCCGACGGCCTTGAGCTCCGCCGCCACCGCGGCCGAGACGCGCCGGTGCAGGCGGATGAAGCGGAACCAGACCCGCAGCGGGTCGGCCTCGGCCGGGGCGTCTGCCCCAGCCGCTCGGTGGGGGCGCGAGGATGCGGTCATCGAGATAGTTTACATCAGAACCATCCCGGCGCCAGAACCCTCCCGTCCCTACGATCCCGTTCTCACGATCCTGTTCTCCTGGCCCGCCGCTCCCCGCCCGGATGCCGCCCCGGGCCACGGTCTCAGTCCAAGGTCGTATCCTGTGCCGGAGCCGCCGCTCTCCGGCCCGCTCTAGCCGCCCCCGCACCGCTGCCATAAGCTAACGGCCGCAAGACCGCGGGCGCACAAGCCCCGGCGACGAGGGCCGCGACGACGAGCGCGGCTCCCCTGAGGAAGCCCAAGGGAAGGACGACACGCCATGCTCGGCCTGATGCAGGACTGGCCCCTGCTGATCCACCGCATCATCGATTACGCCGCGATCCAGCACGGCGCCCGCCCGGTCATCTCGCGCTCGGTCGAGGGACCGATGCACACGACCACCTATGCCGAGGTCCGCCAGCGCTCCTTGCGCCTGTCGAAGCGGCTCTCCGCCGACGGCATCCGCCTCGGCGACCGGATCGCGACGCTCGCCTGGAACACCTGGCGCCACCTGGAGGCCTGGTACGGGATCACCGGCATCGGGGCGATCTATCACACGGTCAACCCGCGGCTGTTCGAGGACCAGATCGCCTACATCATCAACCACGCCGAGGACCGGATCCTCCTCCTCGACCTGACCTTCGTGCCCCTGGTCGAGCGGCTGGCGGACAAGCTGCCGACGGTCGAGCGCTTCGTGATCCTCACCGACGGCGCCCACATGCCGCAGACCGCCTTGCGCAACGCCGTCGCCTACGAGGACTGGCTGGCCGAGGCCGACGGCGACTTCGCCTGGGCGACCTTCGAGGAGAACACCGCCGCCGGCCTCTGCTACACCTCGGGCACCACCGGCCTGCCGAAGGGCGTGCTCTACTCGCACCGCTCGAACGTGCTGCTCGGGCTGATGGTCAACAACCCGGCCTTCATCGCGTTGAAGCCCACCGACATGGCGATGCCGGTGGTGCCGATGTTCCACGCCAATGCCTGGGGCTTCGCCTTCGCGGCGCCGATGTCCGGCGCCGGGCTCGTCATGCCGGGGGCGAAGCTCGACGGCGCCTCGGTGCTCGACATCCTCGAGACCACCGGCGTCACGGTGACGGCGGCGGTGCCCACCGTCTGGCTCGGCCTGCTACAGCACCTCGACGCGACGGGCCAGCGCCTGACCCACCTCAAGCGCGTGGTGATCGGCGGCTCGGCCTGCCCGCGGGCGATGACCGAGCGCTTCGAGCGCGAATACGGCGTCACCGTCGACCACGCCTGGGGCATGACCGAGATGAGCCCGATCGGCTCGTACTGCTCGCTCAAGCCCGAGGTCGCCCATCTGGAAGGCGAGGAGCGCCTCGATCTCAAGATGAAGCAGGGCTACGCCCCGTTCGGCGTCGACTTCCGGCTCACCGACGACGAGGGCCGCGACCTGCCCTGGGACGGCACCACCTTCGGGCGGCTCAAGGTCTCCGGGTTCGCGGTCGCGAAGGCCTATTTCCGCTCGGACGAGCCGATCCTCGACGATCGCGGCTTCTTCGACACCGGCGACGTCGCCACCATCGATTCCAACGGCTACATGGCGATCACCGACCGCTCGAAGGACGTGATCAAGTCCGGCGGCGAGTGGATCTCTTCGATCGACCTCGAGAACCTGGCGGTCGGCCATCCGGACGTGGCGGAGGCGGCGGTGATCGGCGTGCAGCACCCGAAATGGGACGAGCGCCCGCTGCTGATCGTGGTGCCCAAGGAGGGCCGCACCCCCGACAAGGCCGACATCCTGGCCTTCATGGCGCCGCGCATCGCCAAGTGGTGGATGCCCGACGACGTGGTGGTGGTGGAGGCGATCCCCCACACCGCCACCGGCAAGATCCAGAAGACGACGCTCCGGGACCAGTTCCGCGACTACCGGCTGCCCGGGGCGGCGTGAGCGTCGGGGGCGGGCGCCGGCATGTCCGGGACTGTCCGGCAGCGGAAGAAGCGCGGGTTTCCTCCTCTCCCCGCGGGCGGGGAGAGGCCTGAGCTCCGGAGGGGCTCAGGGAGCCCGCGCAGCGAACCGCAGGTTCGCCGCGAGGGTGAGGGGGTGTTTCCGGAGGAGCCTCACGCGTCGATACCCCCTCACCCTCACTTCGGCTTCGCCTCCGCTCGTCGCTTGCACGACAAGCTGCAAGCGACCCTCTCCCCGCCCGCGGGGAGAGGGGAACGCCCGCGCCGGTCTCGTCGCCGGGTATTTTCTCGGAAGCCCGGCCGATGAAGAACCTGGCGCGACCTTATCGCGCGTCCGGTCCACCCTGACGAACGTCCCCGCGCGCCCATCTCGATCGAGGTGGACCTTGCGGCAGCGGCGAGAGGGTGAGCGTGCCGGACGATCTGACCGTCTACTACGATGGGGCCTGCCCGCTCTGCCGGACCGAGATCGGGCATTACCGGGGCTGTGCCGGAGCCGAGCGGGTGCGCTTCGTCGATCTCGCGACCTTGCATGACGACGCGTCCCTCGGCCCGGGGCTCGACCGGGCCGCCGCGCAGGCGCGGTTCCACGTGCGCGAGGCGGATGGGCGCCTGGTGTCCGGCGCGGCCGCCTTCGCCCGCCTGTGGCGCCGTCTGCCGGCCTGGCGCTGGCTCGGCCGGCTCGTCGAGGTCCGGGTGCTGGGTTGTCGTCCCGTGCTGCTCCTCGCGGAGGCGGCCTACCGCCTGTTCCTCCCGCTGCGGCCGTGCCTGGCGCGCGGCTTGAGCCGCAGCGGCGTTCTCCGGAATTCGGCGTGAGGCCCGGATCCGGCGGGGCGCCGCGCGGGTGCCTCGTCCCCCTGCAGGAAGGTGTCGCATGAGCAGTGCGGTCGTCGTCGGGGCCTCGGGCGGGATCGGGGGAGCCCTCGTGGCGGCGCTCGCCGCAAGCGGGGCGCACGAGGCGGTGTTCGCCCTGTCGCGCACGCCCGCGCCGCAGCCGGATCCCGTGCGGTCCGTGCCCGTCGACGTCACCGACGAGGAATCCGTCGCGGCAGCGGCGCGGACAATCGGCGAGGCCGGGCCGGTCGGCCTCGTCATCGTCGCGAGCGGCATCCTGCACGGGCCGGGCGTCTCCCCCGAGAAGGCGATCCGGGCCCTCGATCCGGCCGCGATGGCCGCCGTGATGGCCGTCAACGCGATCGGCCCGGCGCTGGTGGCCAAGCACCTCCTGCCGCTGATGCCGCGCAAGGGGCGCAGCGTCTTCGCCGCCCTCTCGGCGCGGGTCGGCTCGATCGGCGACAACCGTCTCGGCGGATGGTACGCCTACCGCGCCTCGAAGGCGGCGCTGAACCAGGTCCTGCGCACCCTCGCCGTCGAGACCGCGCGCACCCATCCGGAGCTGATCGTGGCGGGCCTCCATCCCGGGACGGTGCAGACGGCCCTGTCCCGGCCGTTCCGCCCGGATCCGGGGCCCGGCCTGTTCGCGCCGGAGGAGAGCGCCGCCCATCTCGTGCGGGTCCTCGACGGACTGCAGATCGGCGATTCCGGCGGGGTCTTCGCCTGGGACGGTCAGCCGGTCCCTCCGTGAGGCGAGGGCGCCCGGCGGTCGCGCCGCGTGCAACCAACGGCGGGATGGCGCGCTTGTCCCGGATGACATCCCTGATGGAGAGCGCAATGCCGATCTGGAAGACCGTGGCCGAGCTGGCGGCCGAGCGCAACATCGACCTCGCGACCGCCCAGGCCCTGGCCGACGCGACCAACTGCCCGAAGGTGTTCGGGCTGCACGGCACCGTCTACCTGATCTGACCACCGCCGCACCGGCCGGGCGTGCCTGCGGGCATCGCCCCGTCCGCTCCCGGCCGATCCGCCGGATCACCCTTAGCGGTCGTCGTCGCCCAAGCGCTGCGCGGTGCGCATCCTCGATATTCGTAAAGGTTTAATCCCGGCCGGCTACCGTGGGCGGCGTCATCATAGCGTATAGCGTCCCGGAATCATGAACAGCGGCACGGCGAAACTCGGATCGCTCGAAGACAGCACCGCACTCCTGCAGAGCCACGTATTGGCGATCTCCGAGGCGATCGCCCGGACGCGGCAGGAGATCGCCGAGATCCGGGAGGAGCAGGATGCCGGGCGCACCCGCGACGAGCTCAACGCCGTCGTGCGCGGCACCGAGCAGGCCACCGACACGATTCTGACGGCCTCGGAGACGGTCGATGCGCTGGCCGGCGGGATCGCCCGGCGAGCCGGAGACGACGCGACCCGGGACGACGCCCTGGCGATCCAGGCCCAGATGCAGACGATCTTCGAGGCCTGCAACTTTCAGGACCTGACCGGGCAGCGGATCGCGAAGGTCGTGCGGACCATCGTCCTCGTCGAGGAGCGGGTCGCCGAGATGATGCGGCTCTGGTCCGGTTCCACCTCGCCGTCGCAATCGGCCGCGGAGCGGCGCCAGGGCGAGGATTCCCTCCTCAACGGTCCCGCCCTTCCAGGCGATGCCGCCGTCTCGCAGGACGCCGTCGACGCGATGTTCCCGTAGGGGTTCGCGTCCGGGGACGGACGATCGGCGTCGTTTGTCGTGACGGATGGGCTGCGGGACAGTTCGGCGACGGTCCCGGTCCTCCCGGAGGAGGCTTTCGGCGCAGAATTGCGTGGGTCGAATGCCTGTTTGACTCACCGGCTGAGGCGACATCCTCCATCGTCGCCCCGGGACCGCGAGAGCCGAACCCGGGATCCATATCTGACGACGAGGCCGAACGAAGCAGCCGACGTTCCGCCTCATCCTGCTCCGTCGGCGGATCCCGGGTTCTCGACTTCGTCGAGCCCCGGGATGACGTGGAGAATTGTCGATAGTTCGGTCATTCTTTGTATCCGCTTCTGACGTGAATGCCTGCTCCGTCTCATGTGTACACGCCAGTCGTCCGCGCATGGCTGGTCCGGGCGACAAGCGGCTTGTCCAAGATCGATAGTACCGCGCGAGCGGTCGGCAGCGCGCCCGCACGATCCAGAATTCACAATCTTCGGTTGAAAAAGCGGATCGAGCGCAGCTTTCGCCGATCGGTCTTCTCGTCATCTTTTCGAGATGGATCGACCTTGGCGCAAGGCCCGATAAACCTTTGGTGAGCAACCGCGTCTGATCGTGTTGTCGGACTTGATTCCAGTCATGATGTATATATCAATTATATGAAAATTTTAACCTTTAACAAATGAACCGAATTCCCGCTCGATCGTTGATAGTGGCGATACGAAACAGAACGGGGCTTCGGGAATGCTGTGGAATAGCCGGGCGATGCGCATCCTCATCGGTGCGCTGCTGCTTGGGGCGGCGGTGCTCGCGGTGCTGCCGGCGCTGACCGGCTATACCAGCCTCGACGGGACGGTGAATGCCCGCTTCACCGTGATCGCCGCGCCGATCGAGGGCGTGGTGTCCGACACGCCCCCGAAGGTCGGGACCGCCGTTCCCGAGAGCACGCAGCTGTTCCGGATCCGGAACGAGCGCATCGCCCGCACGGCGGAGGCGCAGCTGGAGGCCGATCTCGGCGCGACGCGCGAGCGCCTGCGCGCCCTCGAAGGGCAGATCGGCTCGCTCTCCGCCATCAAGACCGACCTCGCCGCCCGGCTGAGGGAGTACCAGCAGGCCAGCATCACCAGCGTGCAGCAGGAGATCGTCATCCGCCAGCAGCGGATCACGGCGGCGCAGGCGCAGCAGGTCTCCGCGCAGGCCGACCTGGTGCGCAAGACGACGCTCGGCGCCACCGGTGTGGTGGCCGGCAGCTCCGTCGAGCAGGCGCGCGCCGCCTCGGTCGCGGCCACCAGCGAGCAGGCGATCGCCCGGGCCGACCTGGAGCGCCTCTCGCGCCAGCTGGAGGCGCTCCGAAAGGGCACCTTCGTCGGCGAAGGCCGCAACGACGTGCCCTACTCGCAGCAGCGCCAGGACGAGGTGGCGATCCAGCTCGCCAACGTGCAGATGCAGGCCCGGGCCGAGCGCGCCCGCATCCAGCAGCTCGAGCGCCAGATCGAACTCGAGCGCGACCGCAACGACCGGCTCTCGACCGCGGTGGTGCGCGTGCCCTTCGACGGCGTGATCTGGCGCAACAACGTCGTCGCCGGGTCCAACGTCGTCGTCGGCAACGAGCTGACACGGCTGCTCGATTGCCGCGACCTGTTCGTCGACATCCTGGTCAACGAGATCGACTACGACGACATCCATCCCGGCGCGGCCGCGGAGGTGCGGCTGCTGGGCAGCAGCCAGATCATCCCCGGCACGGTGCTCTCGGTGCGCGGGTCGAGCGCGGCGGTCGAGGAGACCGTGCTCGCCGCCGTCCAGCCGGAGAGCCGCGGCAAGAGCGCCCGCATCCGCGTCGCCCTCGCGCAGAGCCCGATGCAGCGCGACTTCGCGAATTTCTGCCAGGTCGGCCGCTCGGTGCAGGTCCGGATCGCCCGCGCCACCAAGAAGTATCAGTTCCTGAATGGGTTGAAGAGCCTGTGGTTCAGTATCTCGTAGACCTCGCCCCGACGCTCTTCGTCGTCGCGTTCTTCTTCCTGTTCAGCCTGAACTGGCCGCGCAACGCGACGTGGTCGCGGGCGATCACCTGCCTCGTCGTGCTGGGAATCGCCCTGCGCTACCTCGTCTGGCGCTTCACCGCGACGGTGCTGCCCTACCCCGTGGACTGGAGCTTCGGCTTCGTCTGGACGTGGTTCGTCTTCCTGGTCGAGCTCGGCGCCTTCGCCGACATCCTGCTGTTCCTGGTCGCGATGAGCCGCACCGTCGACCGCAGCGCCGAGGCCGACCGGCGCGAACGGGACTTCTTTGCCCGCGACGCCGCCGAGCTGCCGACCGTCGACGTGTTCATCCCGACCTACAACGAGCCGATCGACGTCCTGGAGCGCACCATCGTCGGGGCGCTCGCCCTCGAGTATCCCCGCGACAAGCTCACGGTCTACGTCCTCGACGACAAGCGCCGCGACTGGCTGCGGGAGTATTGCGAGAGCAAGGGCGCGATCCACGTCACCCGGCCCGACAATTCCCACGCCAAGGCCGGCAACATGAACAACGGCCTCACGGTCTCGTCGGGCGAGTTCATCGCCATCTTCGACGCTGATTTCGTGCCCTACCGCAACTTCCTGCGCCGCACGGTGCCGTTCTTCGCGGATCCGACGATCGGCATCGTCCAGACGCCGCAGCACTTCTTCAACAAGGACCCGGTCCAGTCCAACCTCAGCCTGGAGAAGGTGTGGCCGGACGAGCAGCGCCTGTTCTTCGACGAGATGGCGGCGAGCCGCGACGCCTGGGACGTCAGCTTCTGCTGCGGCTCGTGCTCCATCGCCCGCCGCTCGGCCCTCGACGAGATCGGCGGCTTCCCGCACGATTCGATCACCGAGGACCTGCTCACCACCCTGGCGCTGCTCAACCGCGGCTACAAGACCCGCTACCTCAACGAGCGCCTGTCGATGGGGCTCGCCGCCGAGAACTTGAAGGGCTACTTCGTCCAGCGCGGCCGCTGGTGCCGCGGCGGCATCCAGACGATCTACCTGCATAACGGCCCGTTGCGCGGCCCCGGCCTCACCCTGTTCCAGCGCTTCATGTTCCTGCCGCTGTCCTGGCTCGTCCAGTACACCGTCCGCTTCGTGATCCTGGTGGTGCCGGCGGTCTATCTCTGGACCGGCGCCGCGCCGCTCTACTTCACCGGCACGCAGGACATCGTCTGGTACCAGCTGCCGGTGCTGGCGGCCTATTTCCTGCTGATGGGCTGGCTGACGCCGACCCGCTACCTGCCGCTGGTCTCCTCGGCGGTCGGCGCCTTCGCGACCTTCCGCATGCTGCCGGTGGTGATCTCCAGCCTGGTGAAGCCCTTCGGCGTGCCGTTCCGGGTGACGCCCAAGGGCTCGGGCAACGAGGAATCGGCGTTCGACGCCTACACCTTCTTCTCGATCGCGTTCTGGATCGCCGTCACGGCCCTCGGCCTCGTCGTCAACATCGTGCCCGAATGGTCGCGGATCGGGGAGGGGGAGTTCTCGGTCGTTTCGGCCTGGTGGGCGGTCGTCAACATCGCGGTGCTGATGGTGGCGTCCCTGATCTGCTTCGAGAAGCCGAGGCCGCTCCTCGACAGCTTCGCGACGAACGAGCCGGCCCGGATCGAGCACGAGGACGCGGCCTTCGCCGGCCGGATCACCAGCCTCTCGCTCGACGGCGGCATCGTCGAGTTCGACGGAGAGCCGGCTCTGCGGGCCGGAGACTCGGTGATCGTCGAGATGGAGCGGTTCCCGCACCTGCGCGGCACCGTCGAAGCGGTGTCCCGCCTGGCGGGGGGCGGCTTCGCCATGAAGGTCCGCTACACCCTGGAGGGCGAGTGCCGCGACCGGATGATCGTGAAGCTCTATACCGGGCAGTACTCGCAGGACATCCACGAGCTCGACAAGTCGGCGATCGCCAGCGGCCTGTGGTCCCGCATGTTCGGCCGCACCGTGCGGGCGACCGCCTGACCCACATGCACCAGCACGGGCCTGTGCAGAAAGCGGATGCAGGGCTCGGGGCGGCGCCCCGGCGCGCGGAGCGCTTGACGCTGGGCCGGCGATTCCGGACCATGGCGTTGCACGATCGAAAATCCCCGCCCACATCTCCCCGATGCCCCTGATCGCCCGCCTTCGCGCCTACGCCGCCGAGATGTTCGGCGCGCCCGCCACGCCGCCCGACCCGGAGGCGGAGCAGCACCTCGCCGCCGTCGCCCTGCTCGTCCACGTGGCCCGGGTCGACGGCACGCTGGCCGCGGTGGAGCGCGACCGGCTCGCGCGCCTCCTCACCCACCGCTTCGCCCCCGACGAGGCGCGGGCGCGGGCGTTGATCGAGCGGGCCATCGGCTTCGACGACGAGACCCGCGACGTGGCCGAACTCGTCGAGATGATCGGCCGCGACGTGCCGGAGGAGGAGCGGCGCGGGCTCCTCGGCCTCGCCTGGGCGGTCGCCGCCGCCGACGGGCAGGTGCACGAATTCGAGGACGATCTCGTCTGGCGCGTCGGCCAGCTCCTCGGCTTCGACGACGCCGCGATCACCGCCACCCGGGCGGTCGCCCTGGCGGGCCTGCCGCTGCCGCAGGTCCCGGTCCGGTAGCCGGCGATGGTCAGCCCCTTCGTGATGCCGCCATCCGGGCGAAAGCCCGTGCTGCTGGTCCTGCACCAGGAGCAATCGACCCCCGGCCGCCTCGGCCGGCTGCTCCAGGAGCGCGGCCACTCCCTCGACATCCGCCGCCCCCGCTTCGGCGATCCCTTGCCGGAGACGATGCGGGACCATGCCGGCGCGGTGATCTTCGGCGGGCCGATGAGCGCCAATGACGGCGACGACTTCGTGCGCCGGGAGATCGACTGGATCCAGGTGCCGTTGCGCGAGGAGCGCCCCTTCCTCGGCCTGTGCCTCGGCGCGCAGATGCTGGCGAAGTGCCTCGGCGCCACGGTCTGCGCCCATCCCGACGGCAAGGCCGAGATCGGCTACTATCCGCTCCTGCCGACGGCGGCGGGGCGCGACTTGGAAGGCGAGATCGGCCAGCCCTGGCCGTCCCACGTCTATCACTGGCACCGGGAGGGCTTCACCTGCCCGGCGGGCGCCGACACGCTCGCCACCGGCGACGACTTTCCGACCCAGGCGATCCGGGTCGGGCCGGCGGCCTTCGGCCTCCAGTTCCATCCCGAGGTCACCCACGCGATGATCTGCCGCTGGACCGTGCGGGCCGCCGAGCGCCTGTGCCTGCCCGGCGCGCAGGACCGGGCGCGGCAGATCGAGGGCCGGCTGATGCATGACGGCCGCGTGGTGGCCTGGCTCGACGCGTTCCTCGACCACTGGCTCGCCGGGGCGGGCGTGCAGGCCGCCGCGCAGACCGCGTCATGATCGCCGCTTCATGATCCTCAGCCTGACCCTGCTGCTGCTCTGCCAGCTCGTCGGCGAGATCCTCGCCCGCACCTTCGCGCTGCCGGTCCCGGGCCCGGTCCTCGGCATGGCGCTGCTCCTCGGGGTGCTGACCTTGCGCGACCGGCGCCCCGGCGGGCTGCCGGCGCCGCTCACCGACGGCACGCTGGAGCGCACCGGCAAGGGGCTGCTCGCCCATCTCTCGCTGTTGTTCGTGCCGGCGGGCGCCGGGGTGATCGGCCGGCTCGACGTGCTGGCCGCCCACGGCCTCGCGCTCGCGGCGGCGCTGGTGGTCTCGACGGTGCTGGCGCTGGTCGCCACGGTCTACACCTTCGCCTATGTCGCGCGGCGGACCGGGCGGTGACGGGCGAGTTCGCCCTCTGGGTGTTCCTGTCGCGCACGCCGCTCCTGTGGCTCACCGTGACGCTCACCGCCTACGTCGTCGCCGACCGGGTCTCCGCCGCCACCGGCCGCCACCCGCTGGCCAACCCCGTGCTGCACGCGATCTGGATGGTCGGCCTGGTGCTGATCGTCACCCGCACGCCCTACGCGGTGTATTTCGAGGGCGCGCAATTCGTGCACTTCCTGCTCGGCCCCGCCACGGTGGCACTGGCGATCCCGCTCTACGAGCACCGCAAGACCGTGACCCGGGTGCTGGTGCCGATGCTGGCCGCCCTCGTCGTCGGCTCCACGGTCGCCCTCGTCACCGGCATCGGCACGGCCAAGCTCCTCGGCGTGCCGGACGCGATCCTGATCGCGCTGGCGCCGAAATCCGTCACCGCGAGCGTCGCCATGGGCATCACCTCGGCGCTCGGCGGCGACCCGACGCTGACCGCCGTGCTGGTGATCCTCACCGGCATCCTCGGCGCCATCGTGGTGACGCCGCTCCTCGACCGCCTCGGCATGAAGGATTACCGCGCCCGCGGCTTCGCGGCGGGGCTGGCCGCCCACGGCATCGGCACCGCCCGCGCCTTCCAGGTCAGCGAGGTCGCCGGCACCTTCGCGGGCATCGCCATGGGGCTCAACGCCTTCCTGACGGCGGTGCTGGTGCCGCTGGCACTGGCGGTGCTGCGGTAGGATCCGTCGAACCGGCCGGCGAAGGATTGACCCTCCATCGTCATCACGGGCTCCGCTGCGCGGCCCCGGGATGACCCTGCGGGTCGCGACCGTTGTCGGGCACTTGTGCGACTCGACGGCCTGACGGTCTTTCAGGCCTGCGCAACCGCCCCCGTCGCCGCCCGCAACGCCCCGACGAGGTGGAGCGAGCCGGTCACCAGCAGCCAGCCGCCGCGCCGCGCGGCGAGGTCCGCGGCCCGGGTGAGCGCGGCGCCCGGTTCGGCCACCGCCTCGGCCTCCATCCCTTCCGCCGCGGCGAGCGCCCGGAGCGTGGCGGCCGGGTGCCCGCGCCGCTCGGGCATCTCGGTCGCGACCACGCTCGCCCCGTGCCGTGCCAGCACCGCGAGGAAACCCGCCGCGTCCTTGTCGCCGGCGAGAGCCACCAGGGCGATGCAGGGCCCGGAGAGATCCGAGGCGCGGGCGAGGTCGCGCAGCACCGCCGCGAGGTTGAACGGCACGTGCGCCCCGTCGAGCACTACCGGTACCGCCCCGGCCGCAGTCGACATGTGCCGGCGCTCGAGCCGCCCCGGCAGGCGGGCGCCCGCGCGGGCCTCGGCGTCCAGGAGGCTCGCGCGCAACGGAGCGCCGTCGCGGCTGCGCGACCCGTTTCCGCCGAGATGGTCGAGGACGAGGCCGGCGAGCGCGGCGTTCTCCTCCTCGATCGAGGCGCCGGCGGGAATCATCGGCCGCAGCACCGGGCAGCCGAGGGCGGCGGCGCGGGTGGCGGCGACCGCCCCGGCCTCGTCGTCGGCGGGCAGCGTGGTGACGAGCATCGTGCCGGGCTTGAGGATGCCGACCTTCTCGGCGGCGATGGCCGCGCGGGTGGTGCCCAGAATCTCGGTATGCTCCAGCGCCACGTTGGTGACGACCGCGACCTCGCTCGCCACCGCGTTGGTCGAATCGAGGCGCCCGCCGAGCCCGACCTCGATCACCGCCCAGTCGAGTTCCGCCTCGCCGAAGATCGCCAGCGCCGCGGCGGTGAGCACGTCGAACCAGGTCGCGTCCCGGCCCGCCGTGTCGTCGCGGCGCGCCGCCTCGTGGGCGTCGAGCGCGCGGGCGAGCGCCCGGGCGAGGCGCGCCTCCTCCACCGGCCGGCCCTGGAGGCAGACCCGCTCGGTGACCGATTCGACGTGGGGCGAGGCGTAGCGCCCGACCCGCAGGCCCGCCCGCATCAGCCCGGCCTCGATCAGCGCGCAGACCGAGCCCTTGCCCTTGGTGCCGCCGACATGGACCACCCGCAGGCGCTCGTGCGGCGCGCCGAGCCGGGCCAGCAGGTCGCGCATCGGATCGAGCCCGACCCGCATCCCGCCCCGGGGCCGCTTCTCCCAGTCGGTCAGGCGGTCGAGGCGGTCGAGGACAGCGGGAAGAGAGAGGTCGGAGGACGTCGGCGTCATGGGTCACCCGTCGGTCGGTGCGGGGAGGGTGCCCAGGCGAGCGGCGGCTGTCGTCCCGCGCTCCCCGGTGGTTGGACCACCTTGAACCTCGCCAGTCACGCGGGACAGCCCCCCATAAGAGACGGGCCGGCCGCGGGCAACCGCCGTCGCGTCACCTTGTGCCGGCCCCGGCGGGCGGCTACTCACCGGGACCGACCCCTCGCCCGCCAGGATCCCCCGCCGCCTTGCCCGCTCGCCTCGACGCCATCGACTGGGCGATCCTCCGGGAGTTGCAGGCCGACGGCTCCATCACCAACGTGGAGCTGGCGCGGCGCGTCGGCCTGTCGGCGCCGCCCTGCCTGCGCCGGGTGCGCGCCCTGGAGGAAGCCGGCATCATCCGCGGCTACCGCGCCCTGCTGGAGCCGAAGGCGCTGGGCTACGAGGTGGTGTGCTTCGCCATGGTGCAGCTCGCGGCGCAAGGCCAGGCGGAGCTCGCCGCCTTCGCGGCCGAGATGCGCGACTGGCCGATGGTGCGGGAATGCTGGACACTCTCGGGCGAGACCGACTTCCTGCTCAAATGCGTCGCGCCGAATCTCGGCGCCTTCCAGCAGCTCGTCGGCCATCTCACCGGCCTGCCCAACGTGCGCACGGTGCGCACGGCGCTGGCCCTCGACCAGATCAAGGACGAGCCGATCGCCCCCCTCGACGGGACGGCAGCCGAGGCGTGACCGCGGCGCTCGCCGGACGACCGGGTCGCCAACACTTTACTGTAAAGGTCTGGGTCTCGCGCCGGCCCGCCCCAAAAATGACGGGCGGCGGACGGGCTCTTCCGCTATCGTCGCCCGGTCGACGAGAGTTCATCGGGGGCGCAGCCATCCGCAATTGAAACTAAAAGTTGATATTCTGTCACCGGATTGGTGACTCTAGGGTGTATCGCTGTCGAATTTACTCAACTCCATTGCCGAAGGCGCATGACGGCAGGATGACGGAGGCCGCAGGATGACCATACCGGATCGGCACGACCCCGAGCCGCGTCCCCTCGTCGGCGGGCCGGAGGGCGGGCCGGATCCGGTGAGCCTGTTCGCCGTCCCGATCGCCCGGGCGACGAGCCGGCCCGGCGATCCCGTCCCGGTCACGCAGACGCTCTACCGCACCCCGGACGACCGCTACGTGATCCGCACCTGCCTGCATCTCGGGGACGATCCGGCGCACGACGTCTGCGACGTGATGATCTACGCCGGCGAGGCCGACCTGCGCGAGGCGCTGTCGGCCGGCAGCGACGGCCTCGACCAGGCGCTGCTCGCCGCTGCGGGGCTGGATCGGGGGTGAGCGGACGACGTCGTGACCGAGCCACTTTGCTGGTTCGACGCGTCCGGACGTCGATCGAGCGACAGCAGGCGGCGACCGCGAACGATCGCCGCCTCGCCCCGTCAATGATGCTGGTGCCCGCCCCCGGCCTCCGGCGCCGACGCGCCGATGGCGCCGACGGCGAAGCGCACCGCCACGGTACCGGCGCGGGCGAAGGTGAGGGTGCCCTCGATCGGCTCGCCCGCCTTCACCGGGCCGGTCAGGTCCATGAACATCAGGTGGTAGCCGCCGGGCTTGAGCACCACGGTCTCGCCGGGCTTGATGACGAGGCCGGCTTCCACCGGGGCCATCTTCGCCACGCCCTTGTCCATCGCCATCTGGTGCACCTCGCCCCGGCCCGCGAGCGGGATCGAGGCCGCGACCAGCCGGTCGGGCTCCTTGCCGGTATTGGTGACCTGCAGGTAGCCGCCCGCCACCTTGGCGCCGCCGGGCGTGGCGCGGATCCACGGCGCCTCGATGGTGAGATCGCCGGCCTTGACGGAGGCCGGCGCGGCCGGCGCGGCGGCGGCCGCCGCCACGATGCGCACACCCGGGGCCGGAGTCTTCAGGTCGCGGGCCGACTGGCCGGCGGCGGGCACCTCGCGCCAGTCGACGACCGTGCCGTCGCAATCCTGGCGCACCGGGAAGTAGACCGTGCCGCCGGGCGCGACCGCGTCGGTGAGGCGGGCCTGGAACACGAACTCGTCGTAGAAGTCGTCGGGCAGGGAGCCGCCCTTCCAGGTGATCGTCTTCACGCCCTCCGAGACCGTGCCGTGATAGGACGGATAGGCGCGGGCGTAAGCGCCCTTCTCGGTGCTGAGCTCCCAGCCGGCCTTCGGCATGGGCTTCGCCGCGATCACCCCGTCGGGGATCGTGACGGTGAGGCCGGTGGTCGCCTTGCCGTCGCAGCCGTGGCCGATCTGGACCACGCCGCGATAGGTCTGGTTCGGGCTCGCCTGGGTCACGGCGAGGACCGCGTGGGCGAGTGCCGGGGCGGCAGCCAGGGAGAGGGCGGCGGCGAGGCCGGCGCGAAGCGGAAAGGTCATGATGTCGGGTCCGGGTGAAGCGTAGGGGAGGAGCGTGACGTCAGGGAGGATCGGCGCGACGCCGGATCGTCACGCCGCGGGCGGACCGCGGGCGGAGGCCGGCCGGGCCGGCGCAGCGCGGGCCGGGTCCGCCGCCGCGACCGACCAGAACAGGACGACGGCCATCCGGGGCGGCCAGGCCGCCGCCATCGCCGGGGCCGGCGGGGCCGGGTAAGCCTGGCAGGCGACCGTGCAGCAGGCATGGGCATGGACGAGCGGCGCCTTGCCCGATGGAATCTGGTCCGCCGGGGCCCGGTGGGACTGGCAGAGGAGGCCGGCGCCCGCCGTGACCGGGGCCGGGGCAAGGCCGGCAAGGAAGGCCTGCAGCACCAGCCCGTACAGCGACAGCACGGCGGCGACCCCGCGCCAGCGCGCCCACGTCCCGCCCGGTGCCTGCCCGATTCCGCTCATCCGCCAGACATAGCCGAGGCGCTCCGGCTTCGCCACGCCCGCGATACCCCTACGGCGGCCTGCACGGCGCGTTGCACAATTACCGCAGTCCACAGCCCAGCTCGCGGCTCCACAGCAGCGCCCGCCCGGTGCCACAATCTGGCCCGCTCCTCATAGTGTCTTAACCGCATCCCGGCACCGTCACGGGCCATAGAATGGGGCGCAACACGGCAGCCAGAAAGTCTGCCGCCGTCAAGCGTCCCGCGTCACAGGTTCGAGAGCAGATTTCCCATGCTGACACGCGTTTCCCTCACCGGTTCGCTCGGCCTGGCTCTCCTGGCCGCGGCCGCCCTTCCGGCCGTGGCGCAGGACCGGGGCGGGTCGCTGGCCCAGGCCGAGTGGGCGCAGAACTACGATTCCGCCGCGACGATGCGGGTGCAGCGCTCCAACACGCCGATCCTCTCGCCCCAGACCCTGGCGGCGACCGAGCAGATGGTCGAGCGCTACCGCGACATCGTGGCCCGCGGCGGCTGGCAGTCGGTGTCGGGCGCCGAGCGCCTGCGCGTCGGCTCGAAGAGCCCGGCGGTGACGTCCCTGCGCCAGCGCCTGATCGCGTCGGGCGACCTCGATCCGGCCGCCGGCTCCTCGCCGGTCTATGATTCCTACGTCGAGGCCGGGGTGCGCCGGTTCCAGGCCCGCCACGGCCTGAACCAGACCGGTTCGATGAACGTCACCACCGTGCAGGCGATGAACGTCCCGGCCGACGTGCGCCTGCGCCAGCTCGAGCTGAACGCGGTGCGGCTGCGCTCCTATTCGGGCAGCCTCGGCGAGCGCTACGTCATCGTCAACATCCCGGCGGCCCTCGTCGAGACGGTCGAGGGCGACCACGTCGCGACCCGCCACGCCGCCGGCGTCGGCAAGATCGACCGCCAGTCGCCGATCATGAACGCCAAGATCCAGGAGGTGAACTTCAACCCCTACTGGACCGTGCCGGCCTCGATCATCAAGAAGGACCTGATCCCGAAGATGCAGAAGGATCCGTCCTACCTGACGGACAACAAGATCCGCATCTTCAACGGCGACCGCGAGATCCCGCCGGCCCAGGTCAACTGGCATTCCGACGAGGCGACCCGCTACCGCTTCCGCCAGGATCCGGGCGTCGACCTGAACTCGATGGGCTTCGTGCGGATCAACATCCCGAACCCGCACGGCGTGTACATGCACGACACGCCGGCCAAGGGCATCTTCGGCGACGATTTCCGCTTCGTCTCGTCGGGCTGCGTGCGCGTGCAGAACGTGCGCGACTACGTGTCCTGGATCCTGCAGGGCACCCCGAACGCCAACCCGGACACGATCGAGGCGATCATCCAGGGCGGCCAGCGGGTCGATGCCCGGCCGCTGGCGCCGATCCCGGTCTACTGGACCTACATCACCGCGTGGTCGACCCCGGACGGCCTCGTGCAGTTCCGCGACGACATCTACAAGCGCGACGGCGCCGGCGCCCCGACCGCCTCGATGGCCGCCGCCGCCGCCGGCCCGCGCAACTTCAACCCCGACGCCGACGACGACCAGACCAACTGATCGCCGCGCCGACGCATCGACCTGACGACGGCCCGGGCCTCGCGCCCGGGCCGTTTTCGCGTGAGTGGACCCCCGCCATGACCCCCGATCCCGAAGCCCGCCTCGACGCGCTGGAGGCCCGCATCGCCCACCAGGACGCCACGATCGAGGATCTGAACCGCATCGTCACCGAGCAGTGGAGCGCCATCGACGCCCTGACGCGGCACGTCGCCGCCCTGCGCGAGCGGGTGCGCGAGATGGCCGAGCGCCCGGCGGAGGCCGGCGACGAGCCGCCGCCGCCGCATTACTGACCACGATGGCCCCGGGCCGTGGAGCCCGGGGCGGTCCGGAGATCAGAACGTGCCGAACTTGAAGTTCAGGCCGGCGCGCACCAGGCTGCCCTCGGTGCGGAAGCGGGAGAGGTAGCCGACGCCCGGGCCGCCGGTCGAGGCGACCAGCAAATTGCGGCTGCCGAGGTCGTAGCGCAGGTATTCGACCTTCACCGTCACGGCGTTCGACTTGAAGAAGTTCAGGAACGAGTCGGTCGGCATGGCGTACTCGACGCCGCCGCCATACGCGTAGCCGGTCTCGATCCGCGAGCGGCTGCCGAAATACGTCTGCGGCACACCGGTCCGGAAGGCGACCGTCTGGGTCACGTCGCCGTAGGCGAAGCCGCCGGTGCCGTAGACCAGGAACCGGTCGAAGGCGTAGCCGATCCGGCCCCGCACCGTGCCGAGGAAGCTGAGATCGGCCCGGTAGGTGTTGGTCAGCTGGTTCGGGTTGAACGCCGGCAGGAAGATCGATTCGGTGCGGCGGCGGTTCAGGTCGGTGTAGGCGGCGTCGGCCTCGAGGCCGACGACGATGCCGGAGCCGGGCGTGAACTGGTAGTTGTAGCCGACCTGGCCGCCGGCGGTGAAGCCGTCCTGCGCCAGGGGGACGCTGGCCCGGCGCAGACCGTTATTGACGTTGGACTGGAGCGCCCCGATGCCGACGGTGCTCACCCGGTCGGCCTCGGTGTAGGCGTAGCCGGCGTTGATGCCGAAATAGGCCCCGGTCCAGGTGAAGACCGGCACCGGCGTGAAGACCGGCGGCGGCGCGGCGCGCCGGGGAAGGTCGGCGGCGGACGCGGCGCCGACGGACAGGGCGACGGCGGTGCCGGCGGTGAGCAAAGACTTGAGCATGAAACCCGGTTTCCCCTCTCGTGCGATCAAAACGCGGACGATCTGTGCGGCCACGTCTTTGCGCTGCCAAGGACCGCCGGGACACGGTGCCGTGTTTCCGCCGTGCTTATGACTCGTATCGCTTCCGTTTCTCGTGCCGAGTGTCCTGATCGACACGGATTTTCGTACGGGAAAGACTGTCGATAAAATTTCCGTGAATGCGGATTAAAACGCAGATCTTGTTGGAAGTGACTGTTCTCGGTTCGGAGACGCCGGCGCTGATCTGCGCGACTGATCCCGCGACGACCATCGGCCGAACCGGCACGGCATGTCCCGGATCGGGCCAGGGAGGCGTCCGGCCGGGCGTGAATTTTCATCGGGGGCGTCTTCAATATTTTTGAGTTTCCATCCGGGCATTTCAAATTCACTCTGGGCGCGGATCGGCCCCGAGGGACCGGTCACCGGCATCGATCGGCCCGATGCGAGGTCCGGGGCCTGGATGCGGACGCGACGGAAGGTCCGGGTCCCGGCCCGGGACTCCTGCTTGGACTCTCGCGCCGCCCGCGTGTAGAAGCCGGCCGATCCCGATCATTGACTTCCGCTCCGGCGCTCCGGCCGGGCGGCTCCCGACGAACCCCGAGGCCATCATGAGCGTGGGCACCGCCGCCACTTCCCGGTCCAACTCGTTCTTCTCCGCGTCGCTGGAAGATGCCGATCCGGAACTCGCCGTCGCCGTCGCCAAGGAACTCGGTCGCCAGCAGCACGAGATCGAGCTGATCGCCTCGGAGAACATCGTCTCGCGCGCGGTGCTCGAGGCGCAGGGCTCGGTGCTGACCAACAAGTACGCCGAGGGCTATCCGGGCCGGCGCTACTACGGCGGCTGCGAGTTCGTCGACATCGCCGAGAACCTCGCCATCGAGCGCGCCAAGCGCCTCTTCGGCTGCGACTTCGCCAACGTGCAGCCGAATTCCGGCTCGCAGGCGAACCAGGCCGTGTTCATGGCCACCATGCAGCCGGGCGACACCTTCCTCGGCCTCGACCTCGCGGCGGGCGGCCATCTCACCCACGGCGCGCCCCCGAACGTCTCGGGCAAGTGGTTCAAGCCGGTCTCCTACACCGTGCGCCGCGAGGACCAGCGCATCGACATGGAGCAGGTCGAGCGCCTGGCCCAGGAGCACAGGCCGAAGGTCATCATCGCGGGCGGCTCCGGCTATCCGCGCCACTGGGACTTCGCCAAGTTCCGCGAGATCGCCGACAGCGTCGGCGCGGTGTTCTTCGTCGACATGGCGCACTTCGCCGGCCTGGTGGCGGGCGGCGCGCACCCGTCTCCGTTCCCGCACGCCCACGTCGTCACCACCACGACCCACAAGACCCTGCGCGGCCCGCGCGGCGGCATGATCCTGACCAACGACGAGGCGCTGGCGAAGAAGCTCAACTCGGCGATCTTCCCCGGCCTCCAGGGCGGGCCGCTGATGCACGTCATCGCCGGCAAGGCGGTGGCCTTCGGCGAGGCCCTGCGGCCGGAGTTCAAGGTCTATGCCCGCCAGGTGGTCGAGAACGCCCGCGCGCTCGCCGACACCATCATCTCGGGCGGCTACGACATCACGTCCGGCGGCACCGACAACCACCTGATGCTGGTGGACCTGCGCGCCAAGGAGCTGACCGGCAAGGCGGCGGAAGCCGCGCTCTCCCGTGCCGGCATCACCTGCAACAAGAACGGCGTGCCGTTCGATCCCCAGAAGCCGACCATCACCTCGGGCATCCGGCTCGGCACCCCGGCCGCGACCTCCCGCGGCTTCGGCGTCGCCGAGTTCAAGAAGGTCGGCGAGCTGATCGTGCAAGTGCTCGACGGCCTGCACCGCGCTGGCGAGGCGGGGGATGCGGGCGCCGAGGAGGCTGCCAAGCGCGAGGTGCATGCCCTCACCGATCGCTTCCCGATCTACGGCTGATCCGGCGCTCTCCCGGCTTTCCTATCCGCCGGGAGCACTCTAGAACACGCCCCTTCCGGGGCCGGTCCCGCACGGGACCGGCCCTTTTTCGTATACAGAGGAACGGGCGGCCGATGCGGTGCCCCTATTGCGGCGGCCTCGATACGCAGGTGAAGGATTCCCGGCCGAGCGACGACAGCTCGGCGATCCGTCGCCGGCGCACGTGCTCGGATTGCGGCGGCCGCTTCACCACCTTCGAGCGGGTGCAGCTGCGCGAGCTCGTCGTCGTCAAGCGCTCGGGCCGCAAGGTGCCGTTCGACCGCGACAAGCTCCAGCGCTCGGTCGAGACCGCTTTGCGCAAGCGCCCGGTCGAGGCGGAGCGGATCGAGCGGCTGGTCAGCGGCATCACCCGCCGGCTCGAGAGCACCGGCGAGGCCGAGGTGACGAGCGAGGCGATCGGCGAGGCGGTGATGGAGGGGCTGAAAGGCCTGGACGACGTCGCCTACGTGCGCTTCGCCTCGGTCTACAAGAATTTCCGCGAGGCCCGCGACTTCGAGGAGCTTCTCGGCCACCTCGCCGCCGGCGCGGCCCAGGCGGCGGCCGACGAGGCCGCCCCGCCGGAGGAGACGTCGCCGGCCCGGCGGCCGCGGAGCCGCGCGTCGTGAGCGCCCGGGATTTCACCCAGGACGAGGTCGACCGGCGCTACATGCGCCTCGCCCTGGCGCTCGGCCGGCGCCATCTCGGCCAGGCCTGGCCCAACCCGTCCGTCGGCGCGGTGCTGGTCGGCGGTCCGCCGGGCGCCGAGCGCATCCTGGCCCAGGGCGTGACCCAACCCGGCGGCCGGCCGCATGCCGAGCGGGTGGCCCTGGCGGCGGCCGGCGAGGCCGCCCGCGGCGCCACCCTCTACGTGACCCTCGAACCCTGCTCGCATCACGGCCGCACCAGCCCTTGCGCCGACGCCACCATCGCGTCCGGCGTCGCCCGGGTGGTGAGCGCGATGGACGATCCCGATCCGCGGGTCGCCGGGCGCGGCCATGCGCGGCTGACTGATGCCGGCATCGCCGTCTCGGTCGGGCTCCTCGGCGCGGAGGCCGCGCGCGACCAGCGCGGGCACGTGAGCCGGATCACCCGCGGGCGGCCGGCCGTCTTCCTCAAGCTCGCCCGCACCGCCGACGGCTTCGCCGCGGGCGGGGAGGGGCGGCTGATGATCAGCGGGCCCCGGGCCAATGCCGAGATCCACCTGCAGCGGGCGCATTGCGACGCGATCATGGTCGGCGTCGGCACGGTGCTGGCCGACGATCCCCAGCTCACCGTGCGCCTGCCCGGGATGGCGGCGCGCTCGCCGCTGCGGATCGTCCTCGATCCCTGCCTGCGTACGCCGCCGAATGCCGGCCTGGTGCGCACCAGCGCCACCGTCCCGACGCTGATCCTCGCCGGCCCGCACGGCTCCGACAAGGCAGCGGACGCCTTGAGCGCTGCCGGCGCCGAGGTGCAGCGGGTGCCGGTCACGGCGGACGGGCGCATCGACCTGGCCGCCGCCCTGCGCTTCCTCGGCGCCCGCGGCCTGACCCGGGTCTGCTCGGAGGGCGGACCGACGCTCGCCGACGCGCTCGCCCGCGACGACCTCGTCGACGAGTGCCTGCTCGTCACCGGCGACGGCGTCCTCGGCCAGCCCGGCCTGCCGGCGGTCGGCCCGCACCTCGCCGCCCGCCTCGCCTCCGCAGAGTTCAGGATTGCGGAGGAGGTCCGGATCGGCACCGATCTCTTCACCTGCCACGTACGGAGCCCGTAGATGTTCACCGGCCTCGTCTCGGATGTCGGCCGCGTCGCCGCGGTCTCCGGCGATTCCAAGCTCAAGCGCATCGCCATCGACTGTGCCTACGATCCCGCTGGCATCCTGATCGGCGCCTCGATCGCCTGCGCGGGCCCCTGCCTCACCGCCGTGACGGTGACGCCGCGCGCGGGCGGCTGCACCTTCGAGGTCGATGCCGCCGCCGAGACCCTGGCCCGCACCACGGTCGGGACGTGGGCCCCCGGCACCCGGGTGAACCTGGAGCGCTCGCTGAAGATCGGCGACGAGCTCGGCGGCCACCTCGTCACCGGCCACGTCGACGGGCTGGCCGAGATCGTCGCCCGCGAGCCGGTGACGGGCCAAGCCGGCGATGTCTGGGCGCCGAGCGAGCGCTTCGTGCTGCGGGCGCCGCCCGCCCTGTCGCGGTTCATCGCCGAGAAGGGCTCGGTCTGCCTCGACGGCACCTCGCTCACCGTCAACGGCGTCGAGGGCGACACCTTCACGGTGCTGCTGATCCCCCACACCCTCGCCGTCACCACCTGGGGCGAGCGCCGCGTCGGGGACAGGCTCAACCTCGAGGTCGACCTGATCGCCCGCTACGCGGCCCGGCTGACGGAGGCACGGGCCGCGGTCGGACTGGGCTGACCGCCGCCTGCCTCATGCGCCTGAGCCCGTGCCGGAGAGCCGCGCGGCGAAGAACTCTGCCAGGGCCTCGACCTTCGCTGGCCGCGCCTGCGCGCTCGGCGTGACGAAGGAGAGCGCGCCGCCCGGCAGGTGCCAGCCCGGAAGCAACGTCTCCAGGCGCCCGTCGGCGAGGTATTCGGCGGCGATGAAGTCCGGGAGTTCGGCCACGCCGAGCCCGTCGAGCAGCACCGGCAGCAGGGCGTCGGCATTCGTCACCCGCAGGGGGCCGGCGGGAACGACGCTCGCCTGCGCGCCCTCCGGCCCGGTGAAGTGCCAGATGCCCTGCCGGGCGCGATAGGCGTAGCCGAGGCAGTGATCCGGCCTCAGGTCCTTCGGATGCTCCGGCCGGCCGTGGCGCGCCAGATAGGCGGGCGCCGCCACGACGAGGGCCGAGACGGGCCGGAGCCGCCGCGCCACGAGGCTCGAATCCGGCAGGGCCGCGATCCGCAAGCCTGCATCGAACCCCTCGCCGATGAGGTCGACCGTCGCGTCCGAGAGGTGCAGGTCGACGACGAGCTCCGGGTAGCGGCGCAGCAGGTCCGGCAGCAGCGGCGCGACCCAGCGCAGGCCGAACGACATCGGCACCGCGAGCCGCACCGTGCCGCGCGGCCGGCGCGACAGGTCGCGCGCCGCATCCTCCGCGTCTTGCGCCTCGCGGAAGGACCGGGCGGCGCCCGCGACCACCTGCTCGCCCAGCGCGGTCAGCGCCAGCCGGCGCGAGCTGCGGTTGACGAGCCGCCCGCCCAGGCGCGCCTCCAGCCGGCCGATGGCCCGGGACACGGTGGCGACCGACACGCCCGCTTCCCGGGCGGCGCCCGCGAAGGAGCGCTCCTCCGCGACCTTGGCGAAGAGGGCGAGCCCCTCGAAATCCGGCAGCTTCGACATCGACAGATCTGCAACGATGGTTTGCGCGTGTTGCCGTATCGCAAGAGCTAACGTCGGTCCATGGTCCTGCCCACGCACCCGAACGGGAGTACAGGGTCATGACAGGCAAGCTCACCGACAAGGTCGCCGTGGTGACCGGCGGCACCAGCGGCATCGGTCTGGCGACCGCCCGGCTGTTCGCGCAGGAGGGCGCACGGGTCTTCGTCGCCGGCCGGCGCCGGGCGGAGCTCGACGCGGCCGTCGCGGCGATCGGCCCCGCGGCCACCGGCGTGCAGGCCGACGCCTCGAAGCTCGCCGACCTCGACCGGCTCTACGCGCAGGTGCGGGCGGAGGCCGGCCGCATCGACGTGCTGTTCGCCAATGCCGGCGGCGGCTCGATGCTGCCGCTCGGGGAGATCACGGAGGCGCAGTTCGACGACACGTTCGGCCGCAACGTGAAGGGCGTGCTGTTCACGGTGCAGAAGGCGCTGCCGCTGCTCGCGCCCGGCGCCTCGGTGATCCTCACCGGCTCGACGGCGGGCACGGAAGGCACGCAGGCCTTCAGCGTCTACGCCGCCTCGAAGGCGGCGGTGCGGGCGCTCGCCCGCAACTGGATCCTCGACCTCAAGGGGCGCGCCATCCGGGTGAACACGCTCAGCCCCGGCGCGACCCGCACGCCCGGCCTCGTCGACCTCGCCGGGCCGGATGCGGCCCAGCAGCAGGGCCTGCTGGATCACCTCGCCGCGCAGATCCCCATGGGCCGGGTCGGCGAGCCGGACGAGATCGCCAAGGCAGCCCTGTTCCTGGCCTCGGACGATGCGAGCTTCGTCAACGGGATCGAGCTGTTCGTGGATGGCGGGCAGGCGCAGGTGTGATCGCCCGCGGCGCGGACAGGGGCGGGGCCGTTCGGTTCGCCGGGCGGCCTTGAGACGTCACTTACGCCGTTGCCGCATCGAGTGCGCGCGCCACCCAGGTCTCCAAGCTGATCCCGGCACGCTGCGCCGCATCGGCCGCCGCCTTGTGGGTTTTGGGATCGACGCGCACCACGAGATGCCCGGAGAACGGCTCCTCCGGTTCTTCTCCCCGGGCGCGGCAGAATTCGATGTAATCGTCGATGCTCTCGGAGAGCGCTTGTTTCAATTCGTCGACGGATCTTCCCTGGAAGGTGATCACGTCGCGCAGATTGACGACTTCGCCATGAAAGAGCCCAGCCCCGTCGTCGTACTCGACGATCGCTTGGTAGGGGCCATGGTGCATGACGGTCATGGTGCGATACCCGCTTCGATCAGGAAACGGCGAACGGATTTCACGGCACCGCGATCCGTTTCCTTCTGCGGATGCGGACGATGAAACACGGCGTGGACTCCCGACAATGCAACCCGAACTCGCGAGCCGCGGCCTTCCTGCACCTCAGCGCCGCGGGCGAGACTCATCGCCTCGATATCCTGCCATACGATGTCGGCACGCACCGGATCGGCGAAGACGGCCTGCAACGTGGTCGGGTGTGTCCCGCTGAGCGCCCTATCGTATCGGGTTGCTCATGAACCAACAAAGACGGGTGCGACCGGGGGCATTCCCCCGGCCGCCTCCCGTCAGCTATGCGCCAAAATCGCCAGCAGCAGCAGGGCGATGATGTTGGTGATCTTGATCGCCGGGTTCACCGCCGGGCCGGCGGTGTCCTTGTAGGGATCGCCGACGGTGTCGCCGGTCACCGCGGCCTTGTGGGCGTCGGAGCCCTTGCCGCCGTGGTGGCCGTCCTCGATGTACTTCTTGGCGTTGTCCCAGGCGCCGCCGCCCGACGTCATCGAGACCGCGACGTAGAGGCCTGTGAGGATCACGCCGAGGAGCATCGCACCCACCGCCGCGAAGGCCTGGCCCTTGCCGGCGATGGCCTGGATCACGAAGAACAGCACCACCGGCGACAGCACCGGCAGCAGCGAGGGCACCACCATCTCCTTGATCGCCGCCCGGGTCAGCATGTCGACGGCGCGGCCGTAATCGGGCCGCTCGGTCCCCTGCATGATGCCGGGCTTCTCGCGGAACTGGCGGCGGACCTCCTCGACCACCGCCCCGGCGGCGCGGCCCACCGCCGTCATGGCGATGCCGCCGAACAGGTACGGGATTAGGCCGCCGAGCAGCAGGCCGACGACCACGTAGGGGTTCTGCAGCGAGAAATCGACCGTGACTCCCTGGAAGAACCGGTACTGGGTCGCCGAGGCGTTCTTGATGAAGTAGTTCAGGTCCGAGGTGTAGGCGGCGAAGAGCACCAGGGCGCCGAGGCCCGCCGAGCCGATGGCGTAGCCCTTGGTGACCGCCTTGGTGGTGTTGCCGACGGCGTCGAGCGCGTCGGTGGACTTGCGCACCTCCTTGGGCAGCCCCGCCATCTCGGCGATGCCGCCGGCATTGTCGGTGACCGGCCCGAAGGCGTCGAGGGCGACGACGACGCCGGCGAGCGCCAGCATGGCGGTGACCGCGATGGCGATGCCGAACAGGCCGGCGAGGGAGTAGGTGACGATGATGCCGGCGACGATCACGATCGCCGGGAGGGCGGTGGATTCGAGGGAGATCGCCAGGCCCTGGATCACGTTGGTGCCGTGGCCGGTGACCGAGGAATGGGCGATCGACTTGACCGGCCGGTAGCGGGTGCCGGTGTAGTACTCGGTGATGACGACGATCAGCGCCGTGATGACGAGGCCGGCCACCGCGCACAGGAACAGGCTGAGAGAGGTGAAGCTGTCGCCGCCGGTGGTGGTGAAGCGGGTCGAGAAGCCGCCGAACAGCACGAGGTTGAGGCCGGCGATCGCCACGATCGAGAGCGCGCCGGCGCCGATCAGCCCCTTGTAGAGCGCTCCCATGATGGACTGGTTCGAGCCGAGCCGCACGAAGAACGTGCCGATGATCGAGGTCACGATGCAGGCCGCCCCGATCGCCATCGGGTAGAGCAGCATCGTCTCGAGCACGTTGCGCCCGCCGACATCGACTTGGCCCGAGAAGAAGATCGCCGCCAGCACCATCGTGGCGACGAGGGTCACCGCGTAGGTCTCGAACAGGTCGGCCGCCATGCCGGCGCAGTCGCCGACATTGTCGCCGACATTGTCCGCGATGGTGGCGGGATTGCGCGGATCGTCCTCGGGAATGCCGGCCTCGACCTTGCCGACGAGGTCGCCGCCGACATCGGCGCCCTTGGTGAAGATGCCGCCGCCGAGGCGGGCGAAGATCGAGATCAGGGAGGCGCCGAAGCCGAGGGCCACGAGGGCGTCGA
Organism: Methylobacterium sp. 17Sr1-1; assembly: GCF_003173775.1. NCBI lineage: Bacteria > Pseudomonadati > Pseudomonadota > Alphaproteobacteria > Hyphomicrobiales > Methylobacteriaceae > Methylobacterium > Methylobacterium sp. 17Sr1-1. The sequence continues at coordinate 3,714,770 of NZ_CP029552.1, forward strand.
TCACCTCGCGGCTCGACGGGTTCAGGCCGGCGAAGCGGGTGAGATAGGTGTAGTAGAGCGCCACGCCGAGGAGCGCGAGGCCGGCCACCAGCATGCCGGTGACGGCGCCCGACTTGAACGCCACCGAGAGGCCGGCGCCGAGCGACTGCGCCGCGGCCTGGGCGGTGCGCACGTTGGCCCGGACCGAGACGTTCATGCCGATGAAGCCGGCGACGCCCGACAGGACCGCGCCGATCAGGAAGCCGATCGCGACCTTGAGGCCGAGGAGCCAGGCGAGGAGCCCGAACAGCACCACGCCGACGACCCCGATCGTCGCGTATTGGCGGCGCAGGTAAGCCTGGGCGCCCTCGGCGATCGCGCCGGCGATCTCCTGCATGCGCTGCGTGCCGGCATCGCGCCGCATGACGTCGTTGATGGTGACGATGCCGTAGGCAATGGCGCAGAGGCCGCCCACGATGATGAGCAGGAGTGCGGTCATTCTACCGTCCTTGATTGTCGGGCATTCCCGCGACGTCGGACGGCCGAGATGGCGAGCGGCCGTATCCGCGCGAAGCGGGCCTCCCTCCCTGTTGAGCGGGCCCGCGCACCGGCGCGGATCCGCACCCCTAGTCGTGCCAAACTTCCCACCCGAGCGCAAACGCTCCCAAGCTTCATCCGCCTGAGACTTTCGGCGCCGGCCTTTGCGTCTTCGGACCATGCCCGGAGCACTGCGCGATCACGGGTGGTCCGGGACATGACGGCAGGCCGGGGTCGAAACCTTATCGGCTTGACCTTGGGGGGCTGCGTGCGACCCCTTTCGGAGCCTCCTGCCGGCGCGTCGCCATGACCGAAGCGGCCGGAAGGCGGGCGACTTGGCCTGGATGTCAGTCAACCCTCTTGTGCAGTCACACCCTGCGCTCAGTGCGCATCGACCTGGGCATCGTAACGAGCCTGTGCGGCATCGATCTGCGCCAAGTGTCGGAAAGCCCAGCTGCCGAGCGCTTGGACCGGCTCAGCGAGGGAGTGGCCCATCTGGGTGAGTTCGTAATCCACCCGGGGAGGGATGGAGGGCGTGACCGTTCGGCGCACAATCCCATCTCTCTCAAGATTTCTTAATGTCAAAGTCAGCATTCTCTGCGAGATTCCGCTGATGCCTCGCTTCAATTCGCTAAATCGGCACGATTTCTGGCGCAGAAGCATAATTACTAGTACGCTCCATTTGTCGCCGATACGCGAAAGAACGTGAGAAGCTTTTATGCATTCGGTCGATGAATGCGGGTAAGGAGCGGTTACATCCATGTTACCTCGGTATCATTCATGTGCCGTCTTGCGGGCTTCAACCGGGACCATATCATGACCCGGTCACATAACGGAACTTGGTTCTCCAATGAAACTCTTGCACATCGACGCCAGCATCCTCGCCGGCGGATCGGTCTCGCGCGATCTGTCCGCCCTCATCGTCGAACGGCTTGCCAAGGTTGCTCAGGTCGAGGTCACCTACCGCGATCTCGTCGCCGAGAACCTGCCGCATCTCACGCCAGCGACCCTGCCGAGCGCGCACCCGGTCTCCGCCATCGCAGGGCCGCTCGATGCGGTCGCGCAGGCTGCCCGCGACGCCAGCGACAGGATGCTGGAAGAGTTCCTCGCCGCCGATGTGGTCGTCATTGGCGCGCCTATGTACAACTTCACCATCCCGTCTCAGCTCAAGGCGTGGATTGATCGCCTCGCCGTGCCGGGCAAGACCTTCCACTACGGCGCGAACGGGCCGGAGGGCTTGGCCGGTGGCAAGCGCGTGATCGTTGCCGTGGCTCGGGGTGGCTTCTATGGTCCTGAAAGCGCGGCGGCGTCGGCCGAGCATGCCGAGAGCTATCTGCGGTCTGTCTTCGGCTTCATGGGCATCACGCAGCCGGAATTCATCTTAGCCGAGGGGCTTGCAGGAGGCGACCACAACAAGGCGAAGGCGCTCGCCTCAGCCCGGGACGCAGTCCAGCAACTCGCGGCCTGACGCGCGGACTGCAAGTCCGACCCGCCGGAGGGACCTCGCCAGGATGGCCGGATCGTCCGCTTGGGTCCGCCCGTCAGACGCAAGGCTCTCACGCTGCGAACGGCCGCTACCCACCCCCGCCGGCCTTTCTCGCGGTCACGCTGATGAGTTTCGACCCGAGAGGCCGGGCTTGCGAGCCGAGAGCCGTCGGGAGGCTCCCCCGTCGGGGCCGGCCCGTCGCAGGCGTCGGGGCAGGGGGCGGGAGCCGGCGAGAGACGCGCCGACACCTCTCCCAGGCCGTTCAGGCCACCCGCCGCGAGGCCGGAATGCCGGTGCGGCCGTGCGCGGCCTGAAACAGCGCGTCGAGCTCGCCGCCGGCGGCGCGGGCGATGCGGGTCGAGGCGGCCCCTTCGCTCTTCTCCGCGACGAACGTCCGGAGCGCGTCCGCGCTGCGCTTCTCGATGGCGTAGAACAGGCTCTCGGCCGCCTTGGCATTGGCGCTCAGGAGCACCGCGGCGAGATCGCCATAGGCTTCCCGGAGGAGATGATGCGCCAGGCGCTCGGCCGCCTGCTCCTCCGTCCGCGCGTCTCCGCCCATGGCTCGGGTACCTCCTGTCGGGAGCGCCGGAGGGTGCATCCGCGGGGTTGCGCGGGGCTTGCATGCCGCGGCGTCAGAACGGCCGCGCCCCGTCATCGCGCAAGGCGAAACGATGCGTTTCGATCGTTTCCGTTTTCAAGCGGCCGGCCGGGCCGCAAGATGCAGCCGTTCGGACGCGCCCGCATCGATACGGCGCCCCCGGTTCGAGGAGGATGACGATGAGCTGGCACAGTGCCGACGACCCGGTCCCGGGCGACCGCTTCAGCTGCGACGCGATCCAGACCCTGATCGTGCCGCGCTCGCGCGATCTCGGCTCGTTCGCGGTGCGGCGGGCTTTGCCCTCGACCCAGTGCCGGATGGTCGGGCCCTTCATCTTCTTCGACCAGATGGGCCCGTCGGAGTTCCTGCTCGGCCAGGGCATGGACGTGCGGCCCCACCCGCATATCGGGCTGTCCACCGTCACCTACCTGTTCGACGGCGAGATCATGCACCGCGACAGCCTCGGCACCGAGCTGCCGATCCGGCCGGGCGAGCTGAACTGGATGACGGCGGGGCGCGGCATCACCCATTCGGAGCGCACCGGCAGCGCCCTGCGGCAGACCGGCTCGCGGCTGTTCGGCCTCCAGAGCTGGGTCGCCCTGTCGGCGCGGGACGAGGAGACCGCCCCGGCCTTCGAGCATTACGACGCCGCCGCGCTGCCGATCGTCTCAGCTGAGGGCAAGACCGTCCGGCTGATCGCCGGCGAGGCCTACGGCGCGCGCTCACCCGTGCGGACCTCGACACCGATGGTCTATGCCGACGTGGCGCTCCAGGCCGGCGCCGTCCTGCCCCTCGATCCCGATTACGACGAGCGGGCGATCTACACGGTGTCGGGGGCGATCGAGATCGCCGGTGACGGCTTCGGTCCCGGCCAGCTCCTGGTCTTCCGCCCCGGCGACCGGATCAGCGTGCGGGCGACCGAGGATTCGCGCTTCATGGTGCTGGGCGGCGAGCCGATGGACGGACCGCGGCACCTGTGGTGGAACTTCGTCTCCTCGCGGCCCGAGCGGATCGCCCAGGCCAAGGAGGATTGGCGCCAGGGCCGGTTCGACACGGTGCCGAACGACGCCGAGTTCATCCCCCTGCCCGAGGATCCGCCGCCGGTGCGCTATCCATGAGCGGGCGTCGGGGCCCGGCGATCCCGGGCCCCGGCGTCCGGATCCAGGCGGACACCGCCTCGCCTGGCGGGCCCGATCGGTCCCGCGCCGTCCGCCTCGACATGACGAGGCAGCGCCGTCAGCGTCGAGCCTGAGACGAGGAGCGACCAGGGCAGGGCGGTCGCCGCGCGGCGGCGAAGATCAACGCCCCGGCGTCGCCAGCACATCGTCCGCGATGATACCAGATCCTTGCGCTCCAACTCTCGACGATCTGGTGCGGCACCTCAGGAGCCGAGGCCGGCGCAGCCCGCAAGCCATAACAATTTTACTCACCTCGATGCGCGACCGCACGCACATCGAGAGCCGATGAAAGTTCAGGTGGAGGCGGTCAGTTAGCGAAATCATAACATGTCGCGGCGATACTGGAACAATGAACGATGCCGCGGGGCAGGAGCCCAGCTTGGAGCCCAGCTCATGGCCGAGCCACCCATCACGAGGCGCGCGGGATCGACGCGCCCGACCGGCCACCGGTCCCGGCGGCGGGGACGGGTGGCGGCGTGCCTGACGGCCCTGGCCGCGGCGCCGGTCATGGGCCTGATCCTGGGACTGATCCTGGGCCTGCCCGCGTCCGGGGCCCTGGCCGGCGAGCCGGTGCGGCTGACGGTGGTCGGGGGCCTTGCCGGCGTCAGCCAGTACCGGCAGCTCGAGCAGCCGTTCTGGCAGACCGAGATCGGCGAGCGCACGGGCGGCCGCCTGACGGTGAGCATCCGCCCGTTCAACGAGAGCGGCCTGCGCGGCGAGGACATGCTCCAGCTGATGCGGCTCGGCGTCGTGCCGTTCGGCACGGCGCTCCTCGCCGTGGCGGCCGGCGACGAGCCCGAGCTCAACGCCGTCGACCTGCCGGCGCTCAACCCCGACATGACGGCCCTGCGGCAGAATGTCGGGCATTACCGCGAGCACCTGCGCGCGGTGCTGCGCGAGCGCTACGGCATCGAGCTCCTCGGCATCTACGCCTATCCGGCGCAGGTCCTGTTCTGCACCCGCAAGTTCGAGGGTCTCGCCGACCTGGCGGGCCGGCGCATCCGGACCTCGTCGGTGGGCCAGTCCGAGCTGATGGCCGCCCTCGGCGCGATGCCGGTCATCATCCCGTTCGCCGAGACGGTGGCGGCGCTCCGCGACGGCGTCGCCGATTGCGCGATCACCGGGACGCTGAGCGGCTACGAGATCGGCCTCTCGGGCGTCGCGACCCACGTCCACGCCATGGCGATCAGCTGGGGCATGTCGTTCTTCGGCGCCAACATCGCGGCGTGGCGGGCGCTCCCGGCGGACCTGCGCGACGAGGTGCGCCGGGGCGTGGCCGACCTGGAGCAGCGCATCTGGAAGCAGGCGGAGGACGACACCGCGCGCGGCCTGGCCTGCGCCACCCAGACGGCCTGCCCGGGGGCGCCGCGCAAGGCGATGACGCTCGTGCCGCTCTCCCCGCGCGACGCCGAGCGCCGCCAGCGCCTCCTCACCGAGACGGTGCTGCCGCGCTGGATCGAGCGCTGCGGCGAGGCCTGCGTCGGCATCTGGAACGAGACGCTGAAGCCCGCGCTCGGGGTCACGGCGAAGGCGGAGTAGGGCGGTGGTTCGGACGGCGGTTGGCGACTGATGATGTGGCGCAGAATCAAGCTGGCGATCGCCGCCGGAACGAGCCTCATCCTGCTGCTGCTGGCGGCCGGCACCGCACTGCTGCTGCACAATGCCGACCGGACCGCCCGGCAGGCGGCGCGGGCCGGCCTCGAGCGCGCGGCCCAGGCGGTCGAGGCGGCGTTCAACCGCCAGGTGCTGCAGGTCGACGGGGCGCTTGCCAGCCTGCCCGCCCTCTTCGCCGGCCTGGGCCCCGGCGCCGCGATCACGCCGGCTGCCGCGGCCCAGCTCCTGCGCGGCCTGAACTTCCAGACCCTCGCGTTCCGCGACCTCTACCTCGTCCGGGCCGACGGGACGGTCTGGGCGGCGACCCGGCAGCGGGGGGCCGGCCGGCCGCTCCCGTTCGGCATGGCCGAGTTCAACCAGACCCGGACGACCGGATCGAGCGCGATCTTCGGCCCGGTGCGCAACCCGGTCACGGGCGACTGGTCGCTCTATGTCGGGCGCCTGACCGAGCTGCCGCAGGCCGGCGAGATCCTCGCCGTCGCGGAGGTGCCGCTGCCGGTCCTCACCCGGGGCCTCGCCGAGACCGGTCTCCAGCCGGGCTTCCGCGTGGCGCTGCAGCGCCGGGGCGGCCAGCTGATCGCCAGCCTGCCCCACGACGAGGTGAATATGGGCCGGGTGCAGGCCCTGAGCCTCGACGGCCTGCGGGCCGACGGGCGCACCTTCGACCTGCCCGGAACCGGCGGATCCGACCCGTCCTTCGCGGTCGTCCGGCCGACCTTGTACGGCACCATCTTCGTCGGGCTCACCGTCCCGCAGGACGTCGCCCTGGCGGACGGGCGCCGCGACAGCGTGCGGCTGCTGGCCACGACGGGCGCCGGGGCGGTCCTGATCACCGCCTTCGCGGTGGCGCTCCTCGTCGCCTTGCGCGGGCGCGAGCGCCTCGACGCCGAGCGCACCCGCGCCAGCATGGTCCTGACGAACGCGATCGAGGCGATGTCGGACGGCTTCGTCATGTGGGACGAGAACGACCGCCTCGTGACGTGGAACCAGCGCTACTGCGACCTCTACGCCCCGAGCGCGCCCTTCATCGTCAAGGGCGCGCGCTTCGAGGACGTCATCCGCCGGGGTGCCGAGGTCGGGCAGTACCCGCAGGCGGAGGGGCGCATCGACGAGTTCGTGCGCGAGACGGTGGCCTGGCACCGCGCCTGCAGCGGCACGGTCGAGCGCCAGCTCCCCGGCGGGCAGTGGCTGCTGATCACCGAGCGCCGCACCGCCGACGGCTGCACCGTCGGCATCCGCACCGACATCACGGCGATGCGGCACGCCCTCGCCGACCTCGCCGCCGCCAACCAGCGCGCCAACGAGGCCGCCGAGGAGGCGATGCGGCAGAACGCGATCCTGAGCGAGCGCGAGAGCCGGATCCGCTTCCTGGCCCACCACGATCCCCTGACCCGGCTGCCGAACCGCGTGCTGTTCCGCAGCGAGCTCGAGGCGGCCCTGCGGCCGGCCTCGGGGGCGGACGGCGTCGCGGTCCTGTACCTCGACCTCGACCGCTTCAAGGACGTCAACGACACGCTGGGACACCCGGCCGGCGACGAGCTCCTGCGCCTGGTGGCGGAGCGCCTGCGGGCCTGCACCGGCCACCGCAGGATCGTGGCCCGGCTCGGCGGCGACGAGTTCGCGCTGATCTGCGCCTCGCCCGACCTGCCGGCCGAGGCGGAGGCGCTGAGCCGGCACCTCATCGCCGAGATGCGCCGGCCCTTCGACGTGTTCGGCCACGCGGTCGTCACCGGCGCGAGCGTCGGCATCGCGGTCGCGGCCGCGGGCGACCTCGATGGCGACACGCTGCTCAAGCACGCCGATCTCGCGCTCTACCAGGCGAAGGCCGCCGGCCGCGGCACCGCCTGCCTCTTCGCGGAGGATATGGGCGCGCGGCTGCGCGAGCGGCTCGAGATCGAGGCCGACCTGCGGGTTGCGCTCGCGAGCCACCAGCTCGAACTGGCCTACCAGCCGATCTACGACATCGCGGCGGATGCCCTGTGCGGCTACGAGGCGCTGCTGCGCTGGCACCATCCGGAGCGCGGGGCGGTGAGCCCGGCCTTGTTCGTGCCGATCGCCGAGGAGACCGGGCTGATCGTCGAGATCGGCGCCTGGGTCCTGCGCCGGGCCTGCGCCGATTTCGCCGTGCTGCCCCGGGGTCTGAGAATCGCCGTCAACCTCTCGCCGCTGCAGCTCGCCAGCGCCACCATCGTCGCCGACGTCACCGGCATCCTCGCCGAGACCGGCCTCGACCCGCAGCGGCTGGAGCTCGAGATCACCGAGACGGCCCTGTTCACCAAGGGATACGAGAACAAGAAATCGCTCGAGGGGCTGCGCGCGCTCGGGGTGCGGATCGTGCTCGACGATTTCGGCACCGGCTACTCGTCGCTGAGCCACCTGCACCATTTCCCGCTCGACAAGATCAAGATCGACCGCTCCTTCGTCCAGGACATGCCCGAGCGGGCCGACAGCGCGGCGATCGTCAAGGCGCTGGCCGGCCTCGCGACCGAGCTCGGTATGTGCACCACGGCGGAGGGCGTCGAGACCGCCCGACAGCTCGCCCTGGTGCGCGAGGCCGGCTGCACGCAGGTCCAGGGCTACCTGCTAGGACGGCCCCAGCCGATCCTGCGGGTGCTGGAGGCCGTGGCGGCGTCCGGGATCTCGGGGAACTCGGCCTCCGGCCCAGTGGCGGGTATCCGGGCCGCGAGCTGAAACCCCGCTGTCCCGGGGCACGGTTGATGGCAGACCGCGGAGTTGCCACCCTGCATGTCATTCCGGGGCCGCGCAGCGGAGCCCGGAATCCAGACGCTCAGGTGGGATCGGATAGAGCGGCACGCATCCCGCCTTTTTCTCATCCATCGGCGGTTCTGGATTCCGGGCTCCGCTACGCGGCCCCGGAATGACGCGGAGGATGATATGTCTTTAGAGACCAATCAAACATGATCTCAGGCACCGCTCGCCTGGGGCAGGGCGCCCGGGCCGGCGGCCCGGCGCGGCTCGGCCGCGAGGGCGAGGAGGCCTGCGAGCGCGAGCGCTCCGGCGGCGAGGAAGCTCGGCAGCACGAAGCTGCCCGTGAGATCGGCCAGCGCTCCGGCGATCGTCGGCGCGATGATCGAGCCGAGGCCGAACGAGGCGGTCATGACCGCGACGACCTGGCGCCGGCGGGCCCCGGCGAGGGACCGGGCGGCCATGATCCCGAGCGCCGTGATCGGCACGAAGGTCCCGCCGAGGAGCGCCGCCGCCACGACCGCGCCGCCGACGCCGGTCGCCACGACGCTGCCGACGACGCCGACGGCCTCGGCGGCGAGCGCGAGGCTCAGCGTCGGCACCACGCCGATCCGGCGGCTCAGCCAGGTCCACGACGCCACCGAGGGAACCGCCGACACGCCGACGACGAGCCAGATCACCGATTCGAAGGGGCGGAGGTCGGGCATGCCCCGGACGATCGTGACCAGGAAGGTCGCGGTGGTGACGTAGCCGAGGCCGAAGAGGAAGTAGGAGGCGAGGAGCGCGGCGAGCGGCCGGTCGAGGGCGAGCCCGCCCCGCTCCGCGGCCGGGGCGGCGGCGCGGGCATCCGGCGGCACGAGCGCGCCGACCACCGGGGTGGCGAGGAGGGCGGTCAGCCCGACCGCCAGCCAGGCGCCGCGCCAGTCGGCGCCGAGCGCCCCGGCCGCGTTCACCAGGAGCGCCGAGAGGACGATGCCGGCCCCGATCCCGGCGAAATGCAGCGAGGACAGCCCGGACCGCCCCATCGCGGCGAGCCGGTCGAGGATCACCGTCGAGGCGAAGACGAGCACGAAGGCGCTCGCCACGCCGCCGGCGAACCGGAGCGCCAGGAAGGTCGGAACGTCGCCTGCGGCCGCCATCAGGATCGTGCTCACGGCGCTCGCCGCCAGGGACGCGACGAACCAGCGCCGCGGCGAGCCGCGTAAGGCCGGCAGCGCCGCCCCGAGCGCGCCGACGAGGTAGCCGAGCAGGTTCGCCGAGGCCAGGAGGCCCCCTTGCGCCTTGGTCAGCGCGAGGTCGGCGGCCATCGCCGGCAGGATCGGCGTGTAGGAGAAGCGGCCGATCCCCATCGCGACCGCGAGGGCGATGAGCCCTCCCACGGCGAGGCGAAGGGGGTGGATCGTCTGAGCCGGCATGCGAGAGCCCCGTCCTCGAAGAGGACCCGCAGGGCTGCGGATCCGATCATCGCGGCCGGGCCCCGGCGACGGGGCCCGGCATCGCGACCGGACCCCGGTGCCGGGGCCCGGTCGCCGCGATCACGCCCGGAACAGGTCGTTCACGCAGGCCTTGGCGCGGGTCTTGGCGTCGACGCGCTTGACGATCACGGCGCAGTGCAGGAGCGGGCCCGGCGAGCCGTCGGCCAGCGGCTGGCCCGGCAGCGAGCCCGGCACCACCACGGAATAGGGCGGCACCGCGCCGCGAAACACCTCGCCGGTCGCCCGGTCGATGATCTTGGTCGAGGCGGACAGGATGGTGCCGGCGCCGATCACCGAGCCCTCGCCGACGATCATCCCCTCGACGACGCTGCACTGCGCGCCGACGAAGCAATCGTCCTCGATGACGACCGGGCGCACCTGGCGCGGCTCGATCACCCCGCCGAGGACGACGCCGGCCGAGATGTGGACGTTGCGGCCGACCTGGGCGCAGGAGCCGACGGTGGCCCAGGAGTCGATCATCGTGCCCTCGTCGACGCGCGCCCCCCAGCTGACGAAGCTCGGCAGCAGCACGACCTTGCGGGCGACGTGCGCGCTGTAGCGCACGAAGCAGCCCGGCAGGGCCCGGAAGGCGGCGGCCCGGAACTGCGCCTCGCCCCAGCCGGCGAACTTCGAGTGCTCCTTGTCCCACCAGCAGGCCGCCCCGGGGCCGCCCTCGACGAGCGAGTAGTCGCCGATATGGGATGCGACCATCAGGGCGTTGATCAGCCACTCGTTGACGCGCCAGGTGCCGTCGACCTTCTCGGCGACGCGCAGGGTGCCGTCGTCGAGCCGGGCCATCGCCTCGGTCACCGCCGCGCGGACCGGCCCTTCCATGCCGATATACAGCTGCTCGGGATGCGCCCATGCATCGTTGATGATCTGGGCGAGATCGACGGCGTCCTGGTTGTTGACGAGATGCATGGTCATGGCGGCGGCCCCTGGATCGTTACTAAATTCCTAACATCGGTGTACGCATTCGTCATGACAGCGACGGGGCCGGGGGCGGCAAATTCTGCCGATTTGGATCCGTTCTTTAAAGGTTGGTTAACGATGCGGGTGGGGAGGGGCGTTGGACGCTCGCAATGCGGCTGGCTCGAAGCACGCCAGTCCGCGTGACGCGGCCGCGGAGCCGTACCTCCCGGGTCTGCACACGGTGCGGCGACGGGTGCGGAGCGCGAGGCGGAAGCTCAGGTCTGGTCCCGGCTCGATCGCTGCCATCGTGGGCATGAGACGGGAATCGCAAGCCGGAGGCCCGGCCGCCAAGGGGCTGGCGGCAGGGTGGTCGGGGGACAGGAACAGGCGCGGGACGTCTCCTCTCCCCGCGGATGCAGGGCTGTCCGGGGAACGGAGAAGGCGCGGGCTTTCCCCTCTCCCCGCGGGCGGGGAGAGGGCTGTGTCTCCGTTCAGGAGACGCAGCAAGCGGCGGCAAAGCCGGAGCGAGGGTGAGGGGGTGTGTCCGGAGGAGCTTTACCCGTCGAGACCCCCTCACCCTCGCCCTGCGGGCTCCCTTCACCCACGACAAGGCGGGTGAAGGCCTCTCCCCGCCCGCGGGGCTACGGCCTTGACGGAAGTGAGTCTCTCGCGAGGAGGGCACCGGCGAGCATGGCCGAGAAGCGCTCCCATCCGCGCGCGACGACCTTGGGACCGGGTGGCGAGTTGGGAGCGTTCCAGCCGCCGTGGCGGGCCACGATCCACTCTAACCAGCTCAGGTTGCCGACGGGGTGAGGGTTGCGCAGGCGGTCCGTGCTGCCCTCGCAGGCCCGCCCCAGTTCCGCGACCACTGGCAGAGCCGCCTTATCCAGAACGTCCTGCATCGGTCGTCGGCTGCCGTCGCGGGCATCGACCAACTGCAGGATCCGCACGGCGGCTCCCAGCGCCAAGGCACTCAGCCGGAACAGCTTGTCTGGCACCCGCACCTGTGTCTCGTCCAGGCCGAGCCCGTCGCGCTTGAGAGCGCGGAACACCTCCTCGATCCGCCACCTCAACCGGTACAGCCGCACCATGTCCTGCGCGGCGGCGGCATCCGGCACCGCCCGCGTCGTCAGAAGCCGCCAGCACAAGGGCGTCACGCCCACAGGCGGCTCGAGTTCCTGCACGCAGACGCCATGCAGCCTCAGGCTGGCCGGCTCGCGGGCGCCTGGGCCGGAGGGACGGACCACCTCGACCGGTCCGGCCTGCAGCCTCACCTTGGCGATGCGGGCCGGCACCCCAGGGCGAGCCGGCACCTCCACGGTGCCGGTTGTCGCGACGGGCCATGACGCCTTGTCCTGAAGGCTGCCCCCTTCAACCAGTGGCCGGTCATGGCGTGCCCGCACCAGAAGATCGCTGCCCGCGGGCCGACGGGCGAAGTGGCTGTAGATGTCGCCCTCCTGGTCGGCGACCACGATCAAGCTCCGGGCCGTGTCGGCCAAAGCCGTCGCGGCAGCGGCCGCTCCGGTGATCCAGCGCTGGCTCTCCTTGTCCTCGACTGGCCGCCGGTGACGTGGCGCCGTCTGGCGGGCGGCGCGGGTCCAGAGCTGGGCGTCGACCAAGCCCAGCACCGCCTCGTCCTCGGCATCGACGGCGATGACCGGGTGCAGGAAGAAGCCGGGATTGCGGCCGTTGCCGGCCGGCCCCAGGCCATGGCGGCCAGCAGCAGCTGGGGTGAAGTTGATCTCGCTCGTGTCCTGGACGGCCACGATCGGACGCCCGGCGCAGGCCTGGGCCGTGCGGGCTGCAAAAGCCTGCAGGATGCCCTGCCAGTCAGCGCAGGGCGAGGAAAGGTAGCGATGGGCGGCCGCCGTACCGGCTTCGCTGCCGCCCACCGTGCTCAGCACCACGCTGCCGGTGGTGACGATCCGCTCAAACAGCCACGCCCCCCGGGCCTCGGTGCGTACGTCGCCCGATCCAAAGCCTCGCATCGGTTGTCCTCGCTGAACCGCAAAGACGCCCAACTCACAGACGCCGAACCATTTCCGTCAAGGCCGTAGCCCGCGGGGAGAGGAGGGTTCCCACACCATTCTTTTCCCCGGATAGCCCTGCCTTCGCAGGAAGCGGGGAGGGGCGCGCCTCTCCATCCCCCAGGCCAGCCCTGCGGCTGCCCGACCGGTATCATTGCCCGGTGGACGTCAGGGCTTCGGCTCCCCGCTTCGTGCCAAGCGCCCTTACGCCGCCGGCCGGCGCAGGCTCGTGAGCGCCTCGGCCCAGCGATTCAATTCGTTCAGCATGGCCGTCGCGGAGGTCTGGTGGACCTCGAGCGGCGAGAACTGCCCGTCCTTCACGTGCTGGGCGACCATCTGGACCGCGACCGCCTCGACGATCGGAACCATCTTGAGCGTCGTCAGGGTCTGCTTGGCGAGCTGGACGGCGCGCAAGCCGCCCGAGACGCCGCCATAGCTGACGAAGGCGGCGGGCTTGTAGTTCCACTCCTTGTAGACGTAGTTCAAGGCATTCAGCAGCGACGGCGGCGGGCCGTAATTGTATTCCGGCATGACGAAGACGAACGCGTCCGCCGCATCGACGCTCGCGCTCCAGCGCCTGGTGTGATCGTGCGCGTATTGCTGGAGCACGGGGTGCTTCGGTTCGTCGTAGATCGGCAGGGCGAACTCGGCCAGATCGACGAGGCGGGCGTCGAACCGGCCGTTCTGCCGCGCGACCTCGTCGAACCACCGGGCGACGGGCAGGCCGACCCGGCCCGGGCGCGTGCTGCAGACGACGGTATGGAGAACCAGGGACATCTTTGCGGTTCCTCGGGAGCGTGTTCGATCGGCGCCGCCGGCGCCAAGCATCCTAGTCCTGCGCCAGTGCGACCTGGCGCATCCGGAACGCCGTGATCTCGACCCGGGCCCAGATCCCCGCCGCCTTGAACGGGTCGGCGGCGTGGAAGGCGTCGACCGCGGCCCGGTCGGGCGCCTCGACGATGAACAGGCTGCCGATCATCGTCTCGCCGTCCCCGGCGAGGAGCGGACCCGACACCACGATCCGCACCGGGAGCGGCCCGCCGAGATAGGCCTTGTGCGCCTCGTAATGGGCGAGCCGCCGGTCGAGCGCGCCGTCATGGTCGAGGGCGTGGAGGGCGTAGTGGGGCATCCTGTGTCTCCCGGTCACGCGGGCTCGCCGAGGCCGGCGCGGCGCTCGGCGGCGAGGAGGGCGGCGAAGAAGTCGAGGTCGCGCAGGTCGGTGCCGGTCTGCTCGGCGTAGAGGTCGCGCACCAGGGCCGCCACCGGCATCGCGACGCCGGACGCCTCGCCGGCCGCCACCGCGAGGCTCATGTCCTTGAGCATCTGGGCGATCGAAAAGGCGGGGGCGAAGTCGCGCCGCCGCAGGGGATCGAGCTTGTAGGCGACGAGCGGCGAGGCGGCGACGGAGGATCCCAGCACCGCCAGGATCGTCTCCCAGGCGACCCCGCCCTTGCGGGCGAGGGTCAGCGCCTCGGCGGCGATCTGCGCCGTCGAGCCGACGAAGTGGTTGATCGCGAGCTTGAGGTAGCGCGCCTCCTCGCCCGCGCCGACCACGTGGATGGTGCGGGCGAAGGTCGAGAGCAGCGGGCGGACCCGCTCCAGGGCCGCCTCCGGCCCGGAGCAGAACAGGGTCAGGGCGGCGGCCTCCGCGGTCGCGGTCGAGCCCGAGACGGGGGCCGCGAGGGTGAGGACGCCCCGCGCCTCGGCCGCCCGCCGCAGCACCGCGCTCGTCTCCGGCGAGACGGTGCTGGTCTCGACGAGCACGGCGTCCCGCCTCATCCGGGCGAGCAACCCCTCCGCCCCGAGGGCGACGGCGCGCAGGCTCGCGTCGTCGGGCAGGCTCGTGATCACGAGGCTGCAATCTGCAATCCGGTCGAGGGTGGCGGCCTCGGCCCCCGGCACGGCGGCGAGCCGGCCGGGATCGCGGTCGAGGGCGAGGAGGGGCTGCCCCGCCGCCACGAGGTGGCGCGCCAAGTGGCCTGCCATGGGCGCGCCGAGTTTGCCGAGGCCGATCCAGCCGGTCTGCATGTGGTCTCTCCTCGTCACGCCGTCAGGGCCTTGCCCTTGGTCTCGGGCAGGAGGAACGCCGCGACCGCCATGGTGGCGTAGGCGGCGGCCGCGAACAGCCCGATCGCCTGGCCGAGCGGCATCGAGGCCGACATCACCCCGACCAGCGTCGGGAACACCGCCCCGATCGCGCGGCCGAAATTGTAGGCGAAGCCCTGGCCGACGCCGCGCACCCGGGTCGGGAACTGCTCGGTGAAGAAGGCCCCCATGGCGCTGAACACGCCGGACGCGAAGAAGCCGAGGGGGAAGCCGAGCACCAGCATCGCGGCGTCGCCGAAGGGCACCATCGTGTAGGTCGTCACCACCACGCCCGCCCCGATCGCGAAGACCAGGAAGGTGGCGCGCCGGCCGATCCGGTCGGCGAGGTAGGCGCCCGCGAGGTAGCCGAAGAACGAGCCGACGATCAGCACCGCGAGGTAGCCGCCGGAATTCATCACCGACAGGCCGCGCTCGGTGCGCAGGAAGGTCGGCAGCCAGGTCGTCACCGCGAAGTAGCCGCCCTGCGCGCCCGTGCTCATCAGCGCGCCGAGGAAGGTGATGCGCAGGAGCGGCGGCCGGAAGATCTCGAAGAAGGAGGGCTTGTCGCCGGTCTCGGCGATCCGCGCCTGCGACTCCCGGTAGACCTCCGGCTCCTCGATGTAGCGGCGCAGGAAGAACACCAGGATCGCCGGCGCGATGCCGACGAAGAACAGGGCGCGCCACGCCGTCTCGGGCGGCAGGAGCGAGAAGAACAGGGTGTAGAGCAGGGCCGCCGCGCCCCAGCCGAGCGCCCAGCCCGACTGCATGGTGCCGAGCGCCTTGCCGCGGTGCTCGGGCCGGATGGTCTCGCCGAGCAGAACCGCGCCCGCCGCCCACTCGCCGCCGAAGCCGAGGCCCATCAGCGCGCGGGCGACGAAGAGCTGCTCGAAGCTCTGGGCGAGGCCCGACAGGAAGGTGAAGCCGGCAAACCACAGGATCGCGATCTGCAGCGTGCGCACCCGCCCCCAGCGGTCGGCGAGGAAGCCCGCGAGCCAGCCGCCGATCGCGGAGGTGAGGAGCGCCGCGGTGCCGAGCGCCCCGGCCTCGGCCCGGGTCACCCCCCAGGTGGCGATCAGCGTCGGGATCACGAAGCTGTAGAGCTGGACGTCCATCGCGTCGAGCGCCCAGCCGCCGACGCAGGCGCCGAGCGTCCGCTTCTCCTTCGGCCCGAGTTCCGAGATCCAGCTTCCCCGGCCCTCGGCCGGGACGGCGCCGACGGCGCCGGTCGTTGCCTCGCTCATGGTGGTGTCCTCCCTGGTGGATGGTGGCGACGGCCCCGTTCGCCGGGGTCTTCGTCCGGGTCTCGGCCCCGTAAGGTCGAAGCGGTCAGGCGGCCTTCAGGCCGAAATCGTAGGACAGGTGCCGGAAGGGCCGCTCCATCGCCCGCCCGTCCGGCGCCGGCCCCGCCGGATGCTCGGCGAAGTCCGCGATCAGCGAGGTCTTGACCCCGAACACCGCGTCCGATTCGAGCCACGGGCTGTCGGAGGCGAAGACGTGGGTGATCAGCGTCTCGTAGCCGGGTGCCGCGATCATGAAGTGCACGTGCGCCGGGCGGTTCGGGTGGCGGCTGGTGGCGTTCAGCATCTCGCCGACCGGCCCGTCGGCGGGGATCGGGTACCAGGCCGGCATGACGGACCAGAAGTGGAAGCGGCCTTGCGCGTCGGTGCGGAACTGCGCGCGGCCGGCGAGCCCGCCGAGCGCATCGAGCTGCTGCACGTCGTAAGATCCGTCGTCGTCGGCGTGCCAGACATCGACGGTGGCGCCGGCGAGCGGCCGTCCGTCCGCGGACGCGACCGAGCCGGTGACGAGGAGCGGCGTGCCTTCGAGCGGGCCGGCGATGTCCGCGCCGTTCGGGCGCTCGGGCGCCTCCTCGACGTAGAAGGGGCCGAGCACCGTGGTCTCGGTCGCGCCCTCGGGCATGCGGTGGTTGATCGCGTCGACCAGCATCGAGACGCCGAGCGTGTCGGACAGGAGGATAAATTCCTGCCGATGCTGGTCGCAGAGCTGCCCGGTACGGGTCAGGAAGGCGATGCCGGCCTGCCACTCCTCGAAGGTCAGGTCGACGTCGCGGACGAAGTCGTGCAGGTGGCGCACGAGGCTCGTCAGGACCGCCTTCAGGCGCGGATCCGGCGTCTCGGCGAAGCGGTCGACCACGGCCTGAGTGATGGTGTGCTCGTTGAAGTCGCGCATCGGCGCCTCTCCCGTCCTGGGCGTTTCCCGCTCGGGCGCTCGTGCGGCGCCCGCCCCTGGAGCACCGTCGGATCGCGCTGCAATCGGACAGTGCTCCAGGTCATTGATTTTGCCGCATTTTCTGCGACGAACCGGTATCCACTCCGTCGGAGAATGCCCCAGATCTTACACGCCGCAATCCGGACTCCGCCCGTGGAAGGCGTCGTCGAGCAGCCGGCGGATCGCCTCGCGGTCCAGCGCCCGCGGGTTCCAGTACGGGTTCGCCACAGCCGCCTCGGCCGCCCGGTCGAGCCCCGCCTCCGGCATGCCGATCGCCGCAAGCGAGGTCGGCGTGCCGAGCGAGGCGGCGAGGTCGTAGAGGCCGCGGGGACCGTCCGCCGCGCCGAGCGCGCGGGCGACCTGGGCCATGGCCTCGGGCGCGGCCGGGGCGTTGTAGGCCGCGGCGTGGGGCAGCACGACCGTGTGGGTTTCGGCGTGGGGCAGATCGAAGGCGCCGCCGAGCACGTGGCAGAGCTTGTGGTGCAGCGCCATGCCGACCGTGCCGAGGCAGGCCCCGGCGAGCCACGCCCCGTAGAGCGCGTCGGCCCGCGCCGCCCGGTCCTGCGGTGCCGCCGCGATGATCGGGAGCGCCCGGGCGAGCGCCCGGATCGCCTCCTCGGCCATCAGCGAGACGATCGGGTTGCGGTCCTGCGCGTAGAGCGCCTCGACCGCGTGCGCGATGGCGTTGAGGCCCGAGGTCGCCGAGAGGCCCGCGGGCAGGCCGAGGGTGAGGTCGACGTCGTAGACCACCACCTCCGGCAGGATCTTCTGGGATTTCTGCGTCGTCTTGGCCCGCTGGCCCGGCTCCGCCCCGTCGCGGGTCTCGCCGAGGATCGGCGTCATCTCCGAGCCGGCATAGGTCGTCGGTACCACGATCTGGTCGAGGTCGGTGCGCAGCGCGATCGCCTTGCCGAGCCCCGTCGTCGAGCCGCCCCCGACGGCGATCACGCAATCGGCGTCCAGCGCCCGCACCCGCGCCACCGCCGCCTCGGTCACGGCGACCGGCGTGTGCATCACCGCCTCGGCGATCACCCCGACGGCGCGGTCCCCCAGAAGGCCGGCGAGCGCCTCGGCCTGGCCCCGCTGCCCGGGCGTCGCGAGCACCACCGCGCGGGAGCGGCCGAGGGCCTCCATCTCGCGCGGCACCTCCGCGAGGGTGCCGTGGCCGAACACCACGCGGGTCGGCAGGCCGGGGAAGCGGAACGCCTCCATCGTCAGGCCCCCACTGCGTAGTCGACCTGGTGCCGGCCGATCCGCAGGCCCTCCAGCTCCGCCCGCACCCGGCCGTGCTCGGGATGGTCGCGGTAGGCGTCGAGGGCCGCCTGGCTGTCGAACTCGGTGTAGAGGACGACGTCGCAGGCGTAGTCGATCCGGCTCTCGTCGAGGCCGACCTCCAGATGGAGGAGCCCGGGGATCCGGCCGCGCAGGCCCTCGAAGGCGGCGCGCACCCGCTCGGCATTGCCCGCCTTCTCGGCCGGCGAGGACCCGGCCATCCGCCACATCACGATGTGCTTGATCATCCGGCTCGTCCCGATCCGCCGCAGCCCCGTTTCCCGATTGTTAGGTTTTCCGCTGTCGGGGCATAAGATGGTCTGCGCGTGAATCAGTTTTGCAGGATCCGGAAAGATGGACCGCCTCGGCCAGCTCGACCTGTTCGTGGCCGTCGCCGAGACCGGCAGCATCAGCGGGGCGGCGCAGGCCCGCGGCCTGTCGATCGCCGCGGCGAGCCGCACGCTCGCCGCCCTGGAGGAGCGCCTGGGCGTGCTGCTGGTGCGGCGCAGCACCCGCACCCTCTCGCTCACCGACGAGGGCGGCAAGCTCCTGGTGCGCGCCCGCAGCATCCTGGCGGAGGTGGCCGACAGCGAGGCCGAGCTGACCGGGGCGGCGCTCGATCCGAGCGGCCTGCTCCGGGTCAGCGCCTCGCTCTCCTTCGCGCTCCTGCACATCGCGCCGCGGCTGCCGGCCTACCACGCGCTCTACCCGAACGTGCGCGTCCACGTCGAAGTCTCGAACCGCTACGTCGACCTGATCGATGCCGGGATCGACGTCGCGATCCGCACCCGCGAGTTCGAGCCCGACCGCGCCATCACCATCCGGCGCCTCGCCGAGACCCGCCGCATCCTCACGGCCGCCCCGTCCTATCTGGCGCGGACCGGCGCGCCGCTCCATCCGCAAGACCTCGCGCGCCACGCCCTGCTGCTCTACGTCTACGCCAACAACCCGAACGAGCTCGGCTTCACCCGCGGGGCCGAGACGGTGCGGGTACCGGCCCACGGCCTGCTCGAATCGAACGACGGCCAGATCCTGCGCGCGGCCGCCCTGAACGGCCACGGCATCCTGGTGCAGCCGACCTACATCGTGCACGACGACGTCATGGCCGGACGCCTCGTACCGGTGCTCGACGACTGGGACCTGCCGCGGCTGCGGATCAACTTCGCCTATCCGACGCGCAAGCATCTCTCGGCCAAGGTCCGGTCGTTCATCGCCTTCGTGGCCGCCGATTTCGAGGCCAACGACTTCGCCGGCCGCTGGACCGGGCCGACGCGGCGGCCCGTGGAGGGAAGTCCTGCGGCGTGATGCGGGCGCGGCCGGCGACCGCTCGGCGCGAGCGAGGACGCGGATATCGGTCCCTCGCAAGCCATCCCTTTCCCGGATCTCCTTCCGCTATCGCTTCAGTCGTCCGGGAAAGGGGATCTCTACGAGAAATCTCTCGCAAATGATCTTTTGCGTGCTTCCGGGCCGGCTCAGCCGAAGGTGAAGGCGTAGACCCTGACGCCGGGACGGTGGAAGCGGATCGCGAAGCTGCGCTCGCGCACCGGGCCGGACTGGCGGACGAGCTGGTACAGCCGCGTCGCCGACACGGTGCCGGCGCCGTCCGATCCGGCATCGACGCCGTGATCCGCCCCGGGCGGCTCACCGTCGAGGGTCACGTCGAAGCCGACGGGCCGCCCGTCCGGTCCGGGCCCGGCGACGAGGTGGAGGTCGCGGGCCCGGAAGCGGTAGGTCACGCTTCCGTCCGGTGCGGCGAGGCGGGCGTATTCGGGTTCGACGGCCCAGGTGCCGGACAGCGACCACGCGTTCAGCCCCGGCCGGCCGGCGGTGTAGGGGCGCGGACCGGGCGAGACTCCTTCCGGCGAGGCGAAGTTCTCGGTCTTGTCCGAGCCGAGATAGGTCTCGGCGGATCCGAGATGGGCGAGATCGGGCGCGGCCTCGATGCCGGCGGCGCGCGGCCGCGTCATGGGTTCGTCGGCGGCCCGCCGGCCCGCGGCCTCGGCCAGGAGGTCGCGGATCG
Source organism: Methylobacterium sp. 17Sr1-1 (assembly GCF_003173775.1). Lineage (NCBI taxonomy): Bacteria > Pseudomonadati > Pseudomonadota > Alphaproteobacteria > Hyphomicrobiales > Methylobacteriaceae > Methylobacterium > Methylobacterium sp. 17Sr1-1. The sequence continues at coordinate 3,734,888 of NZ_CP029552.1, forward strand.
CGGCCTCGGACCGGTCGTAGCCACCCTCGCCGTACTGGTGGTGGCGGATGCGGCCTTCCGCGTCGACCACGTACAGGGCCGGCCAGTAGGCGTTGCGCAGGCCGCGCCAGATCCGGAACCCGTTGTCGACCGCCACCGGATAGGGCAGCGCGAAACGCCGGATCGCCGCGGCGACGGTGTCGACGTCGTGCTCGAAGGCGAATTCCGGCGCGTGGACGCCGATCACCGCGAGACCCTGCGCCCGGTACCGTTCGGCCCAGTCGCGCAGATAGGGGAGGGTGCGGATGCAGTTGATGCAGGATGAGGTCCAGACATGGACCAGCACCACCCGGCCCCGCAGGCCCTCGACCGATTGCGGCTCCCCGTTGAGCCAGTGCGTGGCGCCCGACAGGCTCGGCAGGCGGCCCTCGACCGGCCATCCGCTGCGCGCGGGGTCCGCGGCCGGATCGGCCCGCGCGGGCTCGACCCGCAGCGTCGCCAGGAGCGCATCCTCCGCGGCGATCGTGCCCGCTCCGGGATAGCGCGCCAGCCACTCCGCGTCGGCCCCGAGGGCGGCCGCGGCGAGCCCCGCCAGCATGGCGGCCCCGGCGATCCGGCGCAGCCCCTCGCCGAGCCCGAGATGCGGGCGGAGCCGGGCGGCGAGCGCAGTGCCGAGCCGGGCCGCGGCGGCGAGCGTCGTGGCGGCGCCCGACGCGTAGGCGGCGAGCAGCGCCGTCGTCTGCCAGCCCGGCCCGTTCAGGGCCGCGCCGGTGAGGACGAGGCCGAGGATCGGCCCGGCGCAGGGCGTCCACAGGAGGCCGGTGGCGGCGCCGAGGCCGATGGAGCCCAAAGCCCCGCCCGGGATGGCCGCGCGCCGCGACAGGACCTCGCCGAGGCGCACCAGCGGCCGGTGCAGCCACGCCGCGGCGCGCCGCGACAGGAGCGAGATTGCGAAGAGCGCGAGCAGGCCGAAGGCCAGGACACGGCCGGCGGTACCGAACCGCGCCACGGCGGTGCCCCCGATGGCGGCGAGCCCCGCCGCCGCGACGAAGGCCGCGCCGAGGCCGACGAGGAACGGCAGCGTGCCGGCGTGGAAAGGTCGGTCGGCCCGTGCGAGGACGAAGGGCAGCACCGGGACGATGCAGGGGCTGAGGATGGTCAGCACGCCCGCGAGATAGGCGGCGAGGGCGAGGGTCACGGGTAAGCTCCGGCTTGGTCTGGATGCCCTCTCACCAGTCCCGCATGTCCCGCCCGTGTGCGGCGCGCCGCATCCTTGTATCGGTCTGTAGCGGGCGCGGAGCCGCCGCCTCGGGACGAGGCCCGGTCCGCTACAGGGTGTTACCGGAACCGGCTCGCCGGAGGGGCGCGACCCGGCTATCCCGGGGGAAGGGCGTGGGAGGGGGCGTTGGAGCACATCGATCACGTGCTGGTCGTCGACGACGACCGCGACATCCGCGAGATGGTCTCGGGCTATCTCCGGAAGAACGGCCTGCGGGTGAGCCTCGCCGCCGACGGTCGGCAGATGCGCGCCTTCCTCGACGCGGACCGGGTCGATCTCATCGTGCTCGACATCATGATGCCGGGCGACGACGGCCTCGTCCTGTGCCGGGAGCTGCGGGTGGGCCGGCACAGGACGACGCCGGTCCTGATGCTGACGGCGCGCAGCGACGAGACCGACCGGATCGTCGGCCTGGAGATGGGTGCGGACGACTACCTGGTGAAGCCGTTCTCGGCCCGCGAGCTGCTCGCCCGGATCAAGGCCGTCCTGCGCCGCACCCGGATGCTGCCGCCCAACCTCCAGGTGACGGAGGCCGGCCGGCTCGTCGCCTTCGGGGATTGGCGGCTCGACACCACCGCCCGCCACCTGATCGACGCGGCCGGGACGGTGGTGCCCTTGAGCGGCGCCGAGTACCGGCTGCTGCGCGTGCTGCTCGACCACCCCCAGCGGGTGCTCTCGCGCGACCAGCTCCTCAACCTGACGCAGGGCCGCGAGGCCGAGCTGTTCGACCGCTCGATCGACCTCCTCGTCAGCCGCCTGCGCCAACGCCTACGGGACGACGCCCGCGAGCCGGCCTACATCAAGACCGTGCGCAGCGAGGGCTACGTCCTGGCGATGCCGGTCGTCATCGCGCAGGCGCGCGAAGGATGAAGGCGCGATGGCCCGGCAGCCTGCGCAGCCGGCTCTTCCTGATCCTGCTCGCCGGGCTGCTATGCGGGCAGGGGCTCGCCTTCGCGATCATGCTCTTGGAGCGGGACCAGTCGGCGCGGGCGGTGATGCTGACGACGCTCCAGCGCGACGTCGCCGTCGCGGTCGCCCTGCTCGACCGGCTTCCCGACCCCGAGCGGGCCGGGTGGCTGCCGCTCCTCGACCGGCCGACCTATCGCTACGCGCTCGGCCCCGGCGCGCCGGGCGACGCCGCCCTCCCGGCGCGGGCGCTGATGATCGCGGACGAGATCCGCGCCGCCCTGGAGCCGCGCTTCTCCGTGCGGTTCGACGCTGTGCCGGGGCCGGTCGAGCGGCTGCAGGGGCACGTCGTGCTCGCCGACGGCGCGGTGCTGACCCTCGACGTGCGGCCGGCACGGCGCACGGTCGCGTCGTGGCTGCCGGTCGCGCTGGCGGTGCAGCTCCTCGTTCTGGCGGCCTGCGTCTGGCTCGCCGTCCGGCTGGCGGTGCGCCCGCTGACCCGGTTCGCCGAGGCCGCCGACCGGCTCGAGCCCGGACGGCCGGCGACCCGCTTCGCGGAAGACGGGCCCGACGAGGTCGCGCGCGCGGGAAAAGCCTTCAACGCGCTCCAGGCTCGCATCGCTCGCCACCTCGACGAGCGCGTGCGCATCCTGGCGGCGATCTCCCACGACCTCCAGACGCCGATCACCCGGATGCGGCTGCGGGTCGAGACCGGCGCCGAGGGACCCGACCAGGACCGGCTGCTCCACGACCTCACCGTGATCGAGGCGCTGGTGCGCGAGGGCATCGCCTATGCCCGCAGCGTGCACGGCGACGTCGAGCCCTCGGCCCGCCTGGACCTGCGCGCCTTCGTCGAGAGCCTCGTCTTCGACTACCAGGATGGCGGGCGGGATGTCAGCATCACCGCCCTGACGGACGCCACGGTGACCACGCGTCCGCAGGCCCTGCGGCGCATCCTCGTCAACCTGATCGACAACGCGTTGCGCTACGCCGGCGCGGCGGAGATCGCGGTTGCGGCGCGCGAGGGTGGAATCGCCATCGCGGTTCTCGACCGCGGTCCCGGCATCCCGGCGGACCAGCTCGCGGCGGTGCTCCTGCCCTTCTGGCGGCTGGAGGAATCGCGCAGCCGCGACACCGGCGGCACCGGCCTCGGCCTCGCCATCGCCGAGCAGCTCGCCGCCGCGATCGGCGGCCGGCTCACCCTGCGCAACCGCGACGGCGGCGGGCTCGATGCCACGGTCACCCTCGGTTGAGGCGGGACCGGATGGCCCGCCACACCCAAGGGCCACCCACGCACCATACATGCGCTTACAAAATCGACCTTCGCGCACACATGCGGCACAACATCCGGCGACTTAGTGCCGGCGTCGACGCGGCAACGACCGTCGCCCGGGATTCGTCGGGAAGACGACCGGATCGTTCGCGTCCTGAACCGGGGTCGTCACATGGATCACGCAGTCGAACCGGCACGCCGCCGGCTCCTCGGACAACTCGGTGCGGCGCTCGCCGCCGGCACGGTCGCCGGGATCTTGCCGGCCGCGGCGCAGGGCGTCGCCTCCCCGGACCCCGCCGCGGCGTTCGGCCCACTGAAGCGGATCCGGGCCGGCGACCTCGACGTCGCCTACGCCGAGGCGGGCCCGGTGGAGGGCAGGCCGGTCCTGCTCCTGCACGGCTGGCCCTACGACATCCACTCCTATGCCGAGGTCGCGCCGGTGCTGGCGCGGGCGGGCTACAGGGTGCTGATCCCCTACCTGAGGGGCTACGGCGCGACCCGCTTCCTCTCCGAGGCGACGCCGCGCAACGGCCAACAGGCGGCCCTCGCCCACGACGCGGTCGCCTTCCTCGATGCGCTCGGGGTCGAGCGGACGCTCGTGGCGGGCTACGATTGGGGGGCGCGCACCGCCTGCATCCTTGCGGCCCTGTGGCCGGCGCGGTGCCGGGCCCTCGTTTCGGTGAGCGGCTACCTCATCGGCAGCCAGCAGGCGAACGCGATGCCGCTGCCGCCGAAGGCCGAGCTGCAATGGTGGTACCAGTTCTACTTCGCGACCGAACGGGGACGCGAGGGCTACGCCCGCTACACCCGCGACTTCGCCCGGCTGATCTGGGAGCTCGCCTCGCCGCGATGGCGGTTCGACGACGCCACCTTCGCCCGCTCGGCCCCGGCCTTCGACAATCCCGACCACGTCGCGGTCTCGATCCACAATTACCGCTGGCGCCTCGGCCTGGCGCAGGGCGAGGCGCGGTTCGACGAGACCGAGCGCAAGCTCGCCGCCTTCCCGACCATCGCGATCCCGACGATCACCCTGGAGGGCGACGCGAACGGCGCGCCCCATCCCGACCCCGCCGCCTACGCCAAGAAGTTCTCCGGGCGCTACGCGCACCGCACGCTCACGGGCGGCATCGGGCACAACCTGCCGCAGGAGGCGCCGCAGGCCTTCGCGCAGGCCGTGGTGGACGTCGATGGCGTCTGACCGGCCCTCCCACCTCCTGGCGATGCCGCTCCTGGCCGTTCCGCTCCTGGCCGCCGCCGGCCTCGGCCTGGGCGCGGCGGCCGACGACGCGGCGAAGCCGGCCTCGCCGATCTACGGCGTCACCGTCCCGGACGGCTATCGCGACTGGCGCCTGATCGCGCCCGCGCTCGAGGACGCGCCGCTCGACGAGCTGCGGGCCGTCGTCGGCAACGACCTCGCGGTGAAGGCTTTTCGCGATGGCACGCTGCCGTTCCCGGACGGCGCCGTCCTGGTGAAGCTCGCCTGGCATCGCACGCGCTCGCCCGACTTCGACACGGCGACGGTGCCGGGCCCCGCCACGACCGTGCAGGTCATGGTCAAGGACGCGGCGCGCTACCCCGCCACGGGCGGCTGGGGCTTCGGCCGCTTCATCGACGGCAGGCCGGTCGACGAGGGGCAGCACGAGACCTGCTTTGCCTGCCACGAGGCGCGGGTGAAGGCGCGCGACTTCGTCTTCACCCGCTACGCCCGATGAGGTGTGACGGCCGGTCCTGGCGCCGCGGACCGTCGCGGTCCTGGCCCCGATCGGACCGCATCGCTCCCGCGAGCACCCGGGCGACGTGGACCGCCTCGCGGCCGAGCCCGTCGCGGATCTGGTGGCGGCAGCTCGTTCCGTCGGCGACGACGAGGTCGTCGGGGCCGGCGGCACGCAGGGCCGGGAACAGCGCGAGCTCGGCCATGGCGCGGGACACGTCCTGCGTGTCGGCCCGGTAGCCGAAGGCGCCGGCCATGCCGCAGCAGCCCGAGTCGATCACCCGCACATCGAGCCCCTGCACGGCGCGCAAAACGGCTTCGACCGCGCCCATCGCCCCGAACGCCTTCTGGTGGCAATGGCCATGCAGGTGCGCGACCCGCCCGCCCTGATCCGTGAGGGGCAGGGCGACGCGGCCTCCCGCGAGGTCGGCGGCCAGGACCTCCTCGAACAGCAGGGCCGCCCCGGCGAGCGCCCGGGTCTCCCCGTCCGGCAGGAGCGCCGCGAACTCGTCGCGGAAGGTCAGGAGGCAGGCCGGTTCGAGCCCGACGATCCGGGCACCTTCCCGCACGAAGGGCAGGAGCGCGTCGCGGGTGCGGCGGGCCTCGGCCCGGGCGCGGTCGGTGTCGCCGGTCGCCAGGTAGGTGCGCCCGCAGCAGAGCGGCCGCGCTCCGCCGGTTCCGACCCGGTGGAGCCGGTAGCCGGCCGCGCGCAGCACGACTTCCGCCGCCTCCAGCGTCTCGCGCTCGAAGGCGCGGTTGAAGGTGTCGCCGAACAGGACGAGGTCGAGGCCGTCGCCGGCGACGTCGGCGGTGCGCGCGATCCGGCCCGTCTCGCGCCAGGGCCGGCGCCAGCGCGGCAAGGTGCGCGCGGCGGAGAGCCCCAGCACCCGCTCCGACAGGCGCGCGAGCGCCGGCACCCGGTCGCGCAGGTTGAGGAGGGGGGCGATGGCGGCCGCCGCGCCCGCATAGGCCGGCAGATGGGCGAGCGCCTGCTCAGCCAGCGGGCGCCCGTGCCGGGCGTGGTAGTGGTGCAGCACCTCGATCTTCATCCGCGCCATGTCGACGCCGGTCGGGCATTCGCGGCGGCAGGCCTTGCAGGAGACGCAGAGATCGAGCGCGCGCTTGGTCTCCGGCGCGGTGAGGGCGTCGGGCCCGAGCTGGCCCGAGAGGGCGAGGCGCAGGGTGTTGGCGCGGCCCCGCGTCAGGTGCTCCTCGTCCCGGGTGACCCGGTAGGACGGGCACATCGCCCCGCCGGCGAGCTTCCGGCAGGTGCCGTTGTTGTTGCACATCTCGACCGCGCCGCCGAGCCCGCCCCAGTCCGACCAGTCGAGGGCGGGAGCCGGCGCCGTGACGCGATAAGTCTCGGAGAAGCGCATCAGGCTGCGGTCGTCCATCCGCAGCGGCCGGACGATCTTGCCGGGATTGAGCCGGTTGTGGGGATCGAAGGCGTCCTTCACCGCCTCGAAGGCGCGGGCGAGGCGGGGGCCGAACAGCGGCTCGACGAATTCCGAGCGCGAGATGCCGTCGCCGTGCTCGCCCGAGTACGAGCCCTTGAAGCGGCGCACCAGCTCCGCCGTCTCCTCGGCGATCGCCCGCATTTTGGCGACGTCGCCGGCGCGCTTCAGGTCGAGGATCGGGCGCACGTGCAGGCAGCCGACCGAGGCATGGGCGTACCAGGTGCCGGTGGTGCCGTGGCGGGCAAAGCACGCCGTGACCGCATCGGTGTAGTCGGCGAGGTGTTCGAGCGGGACGGCGCAATCCTCGATGAACGACACCGGCTTCGCGTCGCCGCGCATCGACATCATGATGTTGAGGCAGGCCTCGCGCATCTCCCAGACCGTCCGCTGGCGGGCGGCCTCGCGCACCTCCACCACGGAATCGGGAAAGCCGTGATCGGCCATGCAGGCATCGAGGCGGCGCAAGCACGCCGCCAGCGCCGCGGATTCCTCGCCCGCGAACTCGACGAGTAGCAGGCAGTCGGGATGGCCGCGGGTGATGTCGGCCAGCGTCGCGCGGAAGAGCGGGATGTCGGCGCCGAGCACCAGCACGTTGTTGTCGACGAGCTCGACCGCCGCGGGCCCGAGCGCCACGAGGGCCGGCACCGTCTCCATCGCCGCGCGGAAGGAGGGGAAGTGGCACACCCCCATCGCCCGGTGGGCGGGCAGGCGCGCGAGCCTCAAGGTCACGGCGGTGGTCGCCGCGAGCGTCCCCTCCGAGCCGACGAGGAGGTGGGCGAGGTTCGGGCGATCCCCGAGCAGCGCGTCGAGGTTGTAGCCGCCGACCCGGCGCTGCACCTGCGGGAACATCCGGACGATCTCGTCGCGCTCGGACTCCGCCAGCGCCAGCATGCGGCGGGACAGCTCCTCGATCCCCGACACCGCCTGCGCGGAGAGCCGGAACGGGGTGCCGTCGGCCAGCAGCCCGTCGAGGCCGAGCACGTTGTCGACCATCTTGCCGTAGAGCAGCGAGCGGGCGCCGCAGGCATTGTTGCCGGCCATGCCGCCGATCGTGCAGCGGCTCGCCGTCGAGGGCTCGACCGGGAAGAAGCAGCCGTCGGCCCTGAGCCGCGCGTTCAGGCGCTCCAGCACCATGCCGGGCTCGACCGTCACCGTGCCGGCCTCCGCATCGTAGGCGAGCACGCGGTCGAGGTGGCGCGCACAATCGACCACGATGCCGTCGCCGATCGGCTGCCCGTTCTGCGAGGTGCCGCCGCCGCGCAGGATCACCGGCACGCCCTGGCTCGCGGCAACCGCGAGCACGGCCGCGACGTCCTCAGGATTCCGCGGCAGGACCACGGCGCGGGGAAAGATCTGGTAGATCGAGGCATCCGCGGCGTAGCGGCCGCGGTCGAACCGGCCGGTCAGCACCTCGCCCGAGACGGCGCCGCGCAGGGTCCTTTCCAGGTTGCTCCCGCCGGTGGCGCCGACAGGGTCCAGGGTCCCGTGCATCGCGGCCTCCCGTCTCGCTCCGGCGGCGCCCGCTCGGGCCGCCGCCGCCTCCGTGCCGGTTCGCGGACGGCCTACATCGCCCGCTTCGGCGCGGCTTGCAGGAAGTCCTGGAGCTGCTGCTTGTAGAATTTGGCGAAGCCCGTGGTGCCGTGGCCGCTGGTCTCGGTGCTGGCCGGGATCAGGTACAGGCGCCCGTTCTTCAGGCGCTTCACCTCGCGCTCCATGATTCCCGTCTCGGGCGGGTTGCGCTCGTCGTCCGCCGAGTTGATGGCGAGCACCGGCGCCTCGATCGCCCCGAGGCCCGGGGAGGGATTGTAGCCGCGCGACGAATCCCACTGGTAGATGTAGTCGTTGGCGTCGGCGTTGAACGGCGCCGCCAGGCGGGCATCGACGAGCTTGTCGGCGAGGTCCCCGGTCGGCCCCTGCTTCTGCAGCGCCAGCGTGCCGCCGCTGGTGGCGAGCGCGAAGAACACGTTGGCGACCCGCAGGGCGGGCGGCTGGGCCGTGTACTCGCCGTTCGCGTAGGTCGGGTCGCGCCGGATCGTCTCGGTCAGGAGCCGGCGCAGCATCCAGTTGCGGCTGCCCATCTCGCTCGGCTGCGAGGCCATCGGCACGAGGGCGTCCATGAACCCGGGATGCTTCACGCCGAGGATCCAGGCATGCATGCCGCCCATCGAGTTGCCGATGATCAGCCGGACGTGCTTGAGGCCGAGATGCTCCGTGATCAGCCGGTACTGCGCCTCGGCCATGTCGTCGTAATTGTAGCGCGGGAACTTCGCCTTCATCCCGTCGGAGGGCTTGGAGGATCGGCCGTGGCCGATCGCGTCCGGGAGGATGATGTAGTGCTTGGCCGCGTCGAGCGGCTGGCCGGGACCGAACAGCTCGCCGGCGAATCCGGGCGTCAGCATGCTCGCCGCCGAACCGGTGGTGCCGTGCAGGACGACCACCGGCTCGCCCTTCGGATCGCCGACCGTGGTGTAGTGCAGGCGCAGCTCAGGCAGCACGTCGCCGGTGTGGAACTTGAAGTCCTTGATCGTCCAGTCGCCCTCCCGGGGCGCGGGGTAATCGGCGGCGAGCGCCGTGAGTGCGAAGAACGACAGGGCCGCGGCCGCGCTCGCGGTCCGCAGCACATTCAAGACTCGCATTCGGCGTCCTCCGCAGCATCGGTTTCTTGTTGGTATCCCCGGCGAGTATTGCGCCCTATGCGTCGGGGGGCAACAGGCGCGGCGACCGATCCCACGGGACCTCGTCGGCGCCGTCACACCGGATGCACCACCGCCCGCCCGGCGCGCGTGGCGGCGTAGAGCGCCATGTCGGCCTCGTATGCGCCAGACCTCGACGCTCGTTCTCGGCGGGTTCTGTGCCGCCTCGTCGTCACGCGCCGATGTCCGGGATGTCGCGACCCGTGGACGCCCGAGCCGGTGCCGGCCCGGATCCGGCATTTGACCGTCCCGGGGACTTCACCCTCAAGGATCTCACCCCCTCATGGGCTCGCGCACCGTCCCCCAATCCTGGTTCATGGGGCGAGCCTTACGCAGGACTTGCCGACGCAGGACTTGCCGACGCAGGACTTGCAAACGCAGGACTTGCCGACCCCGGTCGATCTGCGCGGCGCCGCGCTCGATCGCGCGGGATCCGAGCCGGGCCGCGAACACGGCGACCGGGGGCGGGGCGAAGAGCAGGGACCAGGTGCCGTCCATGACCGGAGTCCTTCCAGCAGTGATCGCGCCCACCATTGTACGCCGCCGGGGACCAAAGCCCAGCGAACATGATCCTGAGATCGGCTATGCCTGTCCCGCCGGGTGGTCCGCCGCGATCCCCGGAGCGTCCCGTCCCGAGAGTGGCGAACCATGAACGACGATCCGCGCAGCCATGGCCTCTGGGAGCGCTCGGCGCCCCCGGCCCCGCCGACGACGCCCCTCGACGGGCGGAGCGCAGTCGACGTGGCGATCGTTGGCGCCGGCTTCACCGGCCTGTCCGCCGCGCTCCACCTCGCGCAGGGCGGCGCCCGCGTCGCCGTCCTCGAAGGGGTCGAGATCGGGTTCGGCGGCTCGGGCCGGAATGTCGGCCTCGTCAATGCCGGGATGTGGGTCATGCCCGACGACTTGCCGGGCGCGCTCGGGCCGCTCTACGGCGCGCGCCTCCTCGACCTCCTCGGGGGCGCGCCGGCGGACGTCTTCGCGCTCGTCGAGCGGCACGGGATCGCCTGCGAGCCCGAGCGGCAGGGCACGCTGCACTGCGCCGTCGGCCCGGCGGGCCTCGCCGAGGTCAAGGAACGCGCCCGCCAGTGGCAGGCGCAAGGCGCGCCCGTCCGGCTCCTCGACGCGGAGGAGACCGCCCGGATGGTCGGGACCCGGGCCTATGCGGGCGCGCTCCTCGACGCCCGGGCCGGCACGATCCAGCCGCTCGCCTATGCCCGGGGGCTCGCGGGCGCCGCGATCGCAGCCGGGGCCCGGATCCACACGGCAAGCCCCGTCGTCGCCGCAGCCGACGACGGCATGGGCTGGCGCCTCGACACGCCGCAAGGCAGCGTCGAGGCGGCCCACGTCATCGTGGCGACCAACGCCTATACCAGCGCGGTCTGGCCGGAGATCCGGGCCGAGCTCGTCCACCTGCCGTACTTCAACATGGCGACCGCCCCCTTGAGCGACAACCTGCGCCGCTCGATCCTGCCCGAGCGCCAGGGCGCCTGGGACACCAGGAGCGTGCTCAGCTCGTTCCGGTTCGACCGCCGGGGCCGGCTCGTCTTCGGCAGCGTCGGGGCCCTGCGCGGTCCGGGCCTGGCGATCCACCGCGGCTGGGGCCGGCGGGCGCTCGCGCGGCTGTTTCCGCAACTCGCGGGCGTGCCGTTCGAGACCGAGTGGTACGGCCAGATCGGCATGACCGCCAACAACCTGCCGCGCTTCCACCGCCTGGGGCGCAACGTGATCGCGTTCAGCGGTTATAACGGCCGCGGCATCGCGCCCGGCACGGTCTTCGGCCGCTGCCTCGCCCGTCTCGTCCAGGGAGAGATCGGCGAGGGCGACCTGCCGCTTCCGGTCACCGATCCGGTGGCGGCGCCGCGACGGCGGCTGAAGGAGGCCGCCTACGAGGTGGGCGCCCAGCTCGCGCACCTGACGGAGGCGCGCTTCTGAGACGGTCTCCGCTCAATCCTTATCTGACCGGATCAAGCGGAGATCGTACGAGACGCCGCTCCACGTGCGGGATCGGCTCCCGCGGGGCGCACCGCGCGGGAGCCGCCGGTCAGGCCGTGTGGTGCGTCTTGGCGAGCGCGTAGACCGGCGTGTCCAGCCCCTCCATCCGGGCCTTCAGCTGCAGGGCGAGGTAGAGCGAGTAGTGGCGCGACTGGTGCAGGTTGCCGCCGTGGAACCACAAAGCCTCCTGCCGGGTCGGCTTCCACATGTTGCGCAACTCGCCCTCCCAGGGTCCCGGATCCTTGGTGGTGTCCGAACCGAGGCCCCAGCACTTGCCGACCTTGTCGGCGACCTCCTGGCTGATGAGCCTGGCCGCCCAGCCGTTCATCGAGCCGTAGCCGGTGGCGTAGACGATCACGTCGGCGGGCAGCCGCGTCCCGTTCTCCAGCAGAACCGCGTCCTCGGTGATCTCGCGCACCTTGCCCTGCGCGAGCTTGATTTGGCCGTCGGCGATCAGGTCGGACGCGCCGACGTCGATGTAGTAGCCGGAGCCGCGCCGCAGGTACTTCATGAACAGGCCGGACTCGTCGTCGCCGAAATCGAGCTTGAACCCGGCCTTCGCGAGCCGTCCGTAGAAGTCGGCGTCGCGCTTCTTGGCTTCCTCGTACACCGGTACGTGGAACTCGTGCATGATGCGGTAGGGCACCGAGGCGAAGAGCATGTCCGCCTTGTCGGTGGTGATGCCCTTGGCGAGCGCCTCCTCCGAGTAGAGGCCGCCGAGCGCCAGCTCCATCAGCGTGTCCGACTTGACGATGTGGGTCGAGGAGCGCTGCACCATGGTGACGTCGGCGCCGTTCTCGTAGAAATCGGCGCAGATGTCGTGGGCCGAGTTGTTCGAGCCGATCACGACCGCGCGCTTGCCGCGATAGGCCTCGCCGCCCGGGTGGCGGCTCGAATGGTGGCTCTCGCCCCGGAAGCGCTCCATGCCCGGATAGGTCGGCAGGTTCGGCACGCCCGACATGCCGGTGGCGAGCACGAGCTGCTTGGGCCGCAGCGTCAGCCGCTCGCCGTCGCGGGTCAGCGCGACCTCCCATTCCCCCGCGGCCTCGTCGTAGCGGGCGGAATGGACTTCCGTCTTCGACCAGTAATTCAGCTCCATGACCTTCGTGTACATCTCCAGCCAGTCGCCGACCTTGTCCTTGGCGGCGAAGACCGGCCAGTGATCGGGGAAGGGCAGGTAGGGCAGGTGGTCGTACCAGACCGGGTCGTGCAGGTGCAGCGACTTGTACCGGCTGCGCCACTGGTCGCCCGGCCTGTCGTGCTTGTCGACGATCAGGGCCGGCACGCCGAGGCGCTTCAGCCGCGCCCCGAGGGCGATGCCGCCCTGGCCGCCGCCGACCACGAGCGCGTAGGGCTGGCGGGTGCGGCCGAGCTCGGCCTCCTCGTCGCGCCGCCGCTCCGACCACGAGCGCCGCCCGGGCTCGACCCCGTGATGCACCCCGCGCTCGCGCCGCGTCCCGCCCGGCTCCTCGTGTCCCTTGAGTTCCCGCGCCGCGGTGAGCAGCGTCCAGGCCTCGTCGCCCTTCAGGCGCAGGTAGCCGCGCCCGCGCAAGGTCGCGGTCTCGAAGGCGATCCAGGCCTCGGTGACGCCGTCCGCCTCGCTCGCCGCCTCCTCCAGGGTGAAACCCCCGGGCGAGACGGCGCCGAGCTGCGCCTCCAGCATGTCGCGGATCGCCCCGCGGCCCTCCATCGTGGTGATGTTCCAGGTGAAGGCGACGAGGTCGCGCCAGAAGCAGGTCTCGGCGAACAGCTCCGCGGCTCCCCCGGCGTCGCCCGCCTTGAGGGCGGCCTCGAACCGGTCGAGCCAGGCGATCACCCGCGCGTCCGTGGGCGACAGGCGCTCGACGTCCCGAACCATGGCGTCCATGGGGTTTCCTCCTTGTGTTATGCGGGGAGGGTTGCGCAAGCGGTGTGCCAGGGAGCGGGGGGACGGAATTGTCGTTCCAGGCAGCGGGCGGAGTTCGTTCGCGCGGAGCCCGGCAGACGGCAGCGATGCATTGCCGATCCAGATCAACGGACGTTCTGTTTCAATCCCGGTCCCCTTTCCGGGCCCGGAACGGGCCTGCACGACGGCAACGACGTGAAAGCAGCTTCGGGATCCAGCACAAGAAGTCGCGAAGCGTCCTTCTGTCTGCACCAGTGCCAATATGGAGCCGCTTCGCGGCACGTCCTGAGCTGGATCCCGGATCTCCTTTCGCTGACGCTTCAGTCGTCCGGGAAAGGGGAGGGTATGATTGCGAGCGTGGGTGCAGGGATCGTCAAAAAAAGGCGCGGGAGTCGATGCAGCCGGCGGCTCGAACAGGTCCGACGGCCATGATCCGCCGCCCCACCTGTGGCGCCCCACCTGTTGCATGGGACCAGCCCCGCCACAGGTGACGCATCCCCCTCATCCTCCGTGATTCGGCGAGACGAGCCCGAGCCGGCGCATGCGCCGGTGCACGGTGGAGCGGTCGAGCCCGAGGTCGCGAGCGACCGCCGAGACGTTCCAGGCGCGCCGGCGCAGGGCCGCGTCCAGCGCGTCGTCACCGGTCGGGGCCGCCGCGGGCGGGGAGGCCCCGGCATCGCCGGGCAGCACCGTGGGCGGCAGGTCGGACAGGCCGATCTCCGGCCCCTCGGCGAGCGCGCAGGCATAGTCGAGCGCGCTGACGAGTTCCCGCACGTTGCCGGGCCAGGCATGGTGCGCGAGGGCCGCGGCAGCCTCGGCGGAGAGGCGCGGGGAGCCCGGCCGTCCCGCCAGCAGCCGCGCCGTGAGCGCGGTCAGGTCGCCGCGCTCGCGCAGGGGCGGCAGGACGAAGCGGGCGCCGGCGAGACGGTACAGCAGGTCCTCGCGAAACCGGCCCTCCCGCACCAGGGCGGCGAGGTCGCGATGCGTCGCGGCGATCACCCGGATGTCCACCGCCTGCGGCGTCGCGGCGCCGACCGGCGTCACCTCGCGCTCGGCGAGCACGCGCAGGAGGCGGGTCTGGGCCGAGAGCGGCATGTCGCCGATCTCGTCGAGGAACAGGGTGCCGCCCTCGGCCTGCTGCACCAGCCCGGTCCGGCCCTTGGCCGCCGCGCCCGTGAAGGCGCCCGGTTCGTGGCCGAACAGCTCGGATTCGATCAGGGTCTCGGGCAAAGCCGCGCAATTGACCGCGACGAAAGGTTTTGCGGCACGGGAGGACGCCCGGTGCAGCGATTTGGCGAAGAACTCCTTGCCGGTGCCGGTCTCGCCGCCGACGAGCAGGCCCACACCCGCCTCGAACAGCCGCGCGGCCTGCCGCGCCATCGGACCGAGCGTCGCATCATCCGCGAGGACGGGCGGCCGGGCCGGCCGCTTGCTGCGGGCGGGCGTCCGAGCCGGAGCCTCTGCCGGTTCCAGCGCCAGGGCGTAGAAACGCTCGCCGCCGCGCAGGCGCAGCACCCGCCGCTCGACCGGCACCGCCCGGGTGAACAGCGGCAGGTCGTCGACCGAGGCCTCGAACAGGGCATCGAGGCGCAGGCCTAAGCCGGCGTGGCGGAGATCGGAAGGGCCGCGCGGGCGGTGCAGCGCGCGGTCGATCAGCGCCCGCGCCCGGCTGTTGAAGCCGAGGATGCGCCCACCCGCATCGACCGCGAGCGCCAGCTCGGGCTCGATGTCGGCGAATTCGGGCGAGCGCGACAGGTGGAGAATCCACTCGCGCCGGAAGCCGTTATGCAGGCTCGCGGTCTCGATGCGGTGGGCGAAGGAGGTGACGAGCTGGAGCGCGAGGTGCTGGCTCGCCTTCGGCGCCGGCGCCTGCAGCGCCGAGATGTCGAGGACGGCCGCCAGCGTCCCGTCGGCGGCGTAGACGGGAGCGGCCGTGCAGGTGAGCCCGATATGGTCGCCGGCGAAATGGTCGTCGAGATGGACCGACAGCGCCTCGCCGGTGGCGATGCAGGTGCCGACCGCGCAGGTGCCGGCGAGGTGCTCGTTCCAGTCCGAGCCGCGATAGAGGCCGGCGCGGCGCAGATCGCCGTCGCGGCTCGGGTCCCCGATGAAGTCGACGGCGACGCCGCTTGCGTCGGCCAGGATCAGCACGTAGCCGAGGCCCGAGACCTGCCGGTACAGCGCCTCGACGCCGAAGCGCGCCACCCGGATCAGGTCGTCGAGGGCGTCGCGGTGCTCGCGCAGGCGGGCCTGGCTGTGGATGTAGGCGCGCCGGGGGGCGGCGGGGTCGAGGCGGTACTCGGCCATGCAGCGCCGCCAGGACTGGTCGATCAGCGGATCGCGCGCGCCGCCGCCGTCGCTCGCGGCCCGCACGAGCTCGTCGATATGCGCCATCACGGCAGAGCGCATCGCGTCCTCCCCGATCTTTTGTCCCATTCTGCGCGCGATCGGCGGGCGGGAAAAGACCGGGGACGGCAGGCCTTTGGGCTCAGGCCGGGCCGGCGCCCGTCGCGTCCGCCGGCACCGGCCGCGGGCGGCGGTTCTCGTCGATCGCCACGAAGGTGAACAGCGCCTGGGTGACCTTGATGGTCTCCTCGCTCTCCCGGGCGCGGCGCCAGGCCTCGATCTGGATGCGGATCGAGGAGCGGCCGACCGAGACGATGTGGGCGTAGAGGCTGACCTCGTCGCCGACCACCACCGGCTGCAGGAAGGTCATGCCCTCGACCGCGATGGTGGCGCAGCGGCCCCGGGCGCGCCGCGCCGCCACGTTGCCGGCGGCGAGGTCCATCTGCGCCATCAGCCAGCCGCCGAAGATGTCGCCGGCCGGGTTGGTGTCGGCCGGCATGGCGATGGTGCGGATCACCGGCGGTCCCCAGCCGGCATCGGGGGCGCAAGGGGCGGACGAGGGGTCGGTCATCGGCGGCTCGGTCGCGGGGAGGGCATGGAAGGGTGAGTCTGACTGTGCGTCAGGGCATGGGCGCGAGCGACGCAGGATCGAGGCCATGGGCCTCCGCCAGCCGGTGCAGGTCGGCGCGGGTGTCCTCGGGCAGGAGCAGGCCGTCGCGCCGGTTCGCGGCATCGGCCCGGGCCTCGATCTCGCCGGGGTAGAACACCGCCTCGGCCCCTGCCGCGAGCGGCACCGCCTTCATCTCGGCGATGAAGCGTTCCATGCGGGATTCGAACTCGGCCAGCGGCTGGAGCCGCGCGATGTCGATGGCGAGCGCCAGGTGCCCGGCGCCGCTGCGGCGCTCGGCCTGGTAGGGGCCGGCGACGCCCGCCCCGAAGGCACTGCCGGTCAGGACGCCCGAGAGTACGTCCATCACAGCCGAGATCGCGTAGCCCTTGTGCCCGGCCATCGGGGCGATCAGCCCGTCGATCGCCGCCTGCGGGTCGGTGGTCGGCCGGCCCTCCGCGTCCATGGCCCAGCCGAGCGGGATCGCCTCGCCGCGCTGGCGGGCGAGGTAGACCTTGCCGCGGGCCACCGCCGTGTTGGCGATATCGAGGACGAGCGGCGCGTGCCGGCCCGCCGGGGCGGCCCAGGACCACGGGTTGTTGCCGAGCGCCTTCACCCGCCCGCCCCAGGGGGCCATGGCGGGGCTGGCATTGGTGGAGAGGAAGCCGATGAACCCGGCCCGCGCCGCCCGCAGGGTGAAGTACATGGCGGTGCCGAAATGGTTGGAGTGGCGCACCGCCACGGCGCCGATCCCGTGGGCGCGCGCTCTAGCGATCGCCTCGTCCATGGCGCGTGCGGCCACGACCTGGCCCATCGCCTCGCGCCCGTCGATCACCGCGAGCCCGCCGGCATCGACCACGACCTCCGGGATCGCGCGCGGATCGCAGGCGCCCGACGCCAGGCGGGCGGCGTACCAGGGCAGGCGCATCACGCCGTGCGACTGGTGGCCCAAGAGATCGGCCTGGACGAGGCTGTCGGCGCAGATTTGCGCGTCGTCGGGGCTCAGGCCGGAGGCGGTATAGATCGCGGTGACGAAGGAGAGCAGGGCGTCGGCGGAGATTCGCGGGTCGGTCATGCGGCGTCTCCCGGTAGGCTTCTCTGGGCGGGCGGCGGAGCTGTCCAGACATAGACTTTGGCGCTGGAATCTCTCCTCTCCCCGCGGGCGGGGAGAGGAGAGATCCGCGCCTCTTCTCGTGACGAGAGAGTTCGGCAACGGAACGCGCCGCACCGTGAACGATGCGGCGCGTCCTCATGGAATTACCTTTCAGCCCCGCCTGTCAGGCGATCCACCGCATCACCACCAGCACCACCGTGACGGTGACGGCGCCGCCGATGCGGGTCGCGATCTGGGCGAAGGGCATCAGCTGCATGCGGTTGGCGGCGGTGAGGATGGCAACGTCGCCGGTGCCGCCCTGGCCCGAGTGGCAAGCATTCACGATCGCGGCCTCGATCGGGTACATGCCGAGGCGGCGGCCGACGAAGGCGCCGGTGACCATCAGGGTGAACACCGTCGCGATGATGGTGATCAGGTTCGGCACCGTGAAGGCCGACATCAGCTTGTCCCAGGGGGTGAGCGAGACGCCGATGGCGAAGAGCAGCGGGTAGGTCATGCCGGTCTGCACGAACTTGTAGACCACGAAGCCGCCGGCCTGGAGGTGGGGCGAGACCGCGCTGGTGAGCTTGGCGAGCACCGCCAGGAACAGCATCGCGACCGGCGCCGGCAGGCCGATGACGTGGTGCAGCATCACGCCGAGGAGGTAGAGCGTCACGGCGGTGAGGCCCGCCGCCGCGATGGTCGAGACGTCCATGGCGCCGCCGCCCTTCTCGGCCGTCACGGCCTCGTCCTTGGGATCCATGTCGTCGTGCTCGCCCGGCTGCAGCCGGCCCTCGCCGGTCAGGTGCGGATACGTCTTGCCGACGAAGTTCAGGATGCCCGAGAACACGATGGCGGTGAGGCTGCCGAGCATGACCGGCGGCAGCACCTGGGCGAACAGGTCGCCTTGCGAGGCGCCGAGGATCGCCGCGTAGCCGATCGAGAGCGGGATCGCGCCCTCGCCGACGCCGCCGGCCATGATCGGCACGACGATGAAGAAGAAGGTGTGGTAGGCGCCCAAGCCCAACGCCGTCCCGACCAGGGTGCCGACGATACCCGCCGCGATCGACCCTATGCCGAGCGGCACGAAGATCTTCAGGAAGCCCTTGATCAGCACGCCGCGGTCCATGCCGAGGATGCTGCCGACGATGATCGCCGCGATGTAGAGGTAGAGGAAGTTCGTGAACTTGGTGAAGTCGATGATCGACTTCTCGATCTGCGGCGGGATCAGCTTGTAGTAGGCGAGGGCCGACGGAATGAAGGTGGCGAAGATGGCGCCGGCGCCGATGTTGCGCAGGATCGGCAGCCGCTTGCCGATCTCGGCGCAGGTGAAGCCGCCGAGCACCAGGACGGCGATCATCGTCGGCGAATCCGGCTTGATCTCGCGCTCGAGCGTCAGGATCGTCAGCAGCACGACCAGGATCAGGTAGACCGGGACCGGGATGATGCCGATCTTGATGTCCATCAGCCGCCACCAGCCCTGCGGCCAGAATTTTTGGGAGCGCGCCGCGCCCATCTCGGCCGCCGGGGCGGGGGTCTCGCCGGGCTTGGCGAGGTTCACGGTTCCAGATGCCATCGATGTCCTCCCGAACGCTGTTCTTCCGAGCGATCCGCTTCGAGTGATATTCTTGAGGCCTGTCCGGCCGTTTTTCAGGTGATCCCGTTCCTGCCGTAGGGAATTATTCAGGTTCTGGAAGATGATGGACTGTTCACACTACGGCAGCCCCGAGTCAAGCCAACTCTCACAGGATGATGTGTGCTGGCCCGACCCGGGGGCGATGCGGGAAGGACGCGCCGTCAGGCCACGAACTGGCAGCGCGAGGCGGCCGTCCGCGTGTCCATGTTGCGGCCGCGGTTCATGTGGTCGTCCACCTCCGCCGCGCAGCCGAGCATGCGGGCGAACAGGAAGATCGTGAACGCCGCGGTCTCGAGCGCCGAGCCGGAGAGGGTGCCGTCGCGGTAGGGCTGCCACAGCATCTTCAGCAGCAGGGCCGCGATCACCGCGTCGATGTTGACGCAGTAGATAGTGCGCGACACGCCGGCGTCGAACAGGGCCTGCACCAGGGTCCGGTAATAGGCGTGGAAGGCGTTGTAGTCGCCGCGCTCAGTCAGCAGATCGTGGATCCAGACCTCGCGGGGATCGTGGTTCACTGCCTTGTCCTTGAAGACCGGGTGGTGGACGCCCGGGATCTTCTGGATGTCGAGGCTGCCGGCGTTCTTCCGGTCGGACTTGTAGCGGGCATACTCCGCCACCGTCCGCTCGGCGACCGCCTTCAGGTCGACGCCGTGATCCGGATCGGCGGGATCCGAGAGGTTTGCGTCGCGGAACTGCTCGATCAGGAAGGCGATGCCCTCGTAGCCGTTGCCGCCATGGGTGTAGCCGGCATGGGTGAGGAACCCGATCATCGCCTTGTTGAGCTGCACCCGCTCCGGGCTCTCCGGCCCGTCGGCCGAGACCGCGCCCTTGCACCCTTGCGCCGAGATCGTGCCCGGGCCGTTCGACAGGAGGAGCCCGATCAGCGTCTCGAACACGAAGACGTCGTCCGCCGTGCCGGCGCGGCCGAGGAGCGCGAGGCAGCCGATCTCGCCGAGGCTCAGGCGCCCGAGGAGGTCGGCCTGCGCCACGCCGCAGAACCCGTCCGCTTTGTGCAGCTCCGCCGGCACCGCGGCGCCCAGCAGCGTGCCGAAGAGCTGCAGCCACCAGGGCAGGCTTTCGGCGGTGAGGCGCGAGATGCGCTTGCGCATCAGCGGGCCCCAGGTCAGCGTCGTGGCGACCGCCGCCAGCACCGCCTCGCGGGTCGGGTGACCGTCGAGGCCGCGCAGGTAGCGCACGAAGACCGAGCGCGCGCCGCGGGCGTCCAGACCGGCGAGGAGCGCCTCTGCCTGCGGGTCCGGCTCGCGCCCGACGAGGAGCCCGGCGAGTTCCGCATCCGCCGCGACCTTGGCGAGGTCGAAGCCCTCGTCGAGGGCGTTGGGCAGCCCGGCTTCCGCGAAGCGATCGGTCAGCAGGCGGCAGAGCCGCCGGGCGGCCTCGGCGCGGCGCGGGCCGACGAGGCTGGCCGCCGCCGCCAGCACCACGTTCGGGGCGTTGCCGGCCTCGCGGGAGGCTTCGGCCGCCGCGAGCTCGGGGCGTCCATGCATGTTGACGCCGGCGGCTATGCCTGCGTTGACCAGGGCGCGGTCGTTCTCGCTCGCCTGCTCGCGCAGCAGGGCGAGGACGACGTTCGACTCCATCGGCAGGCGTGCCGCCTCCAGCATCGAGACGCCGTTGAGGCTCGTGACCTGCGTCTTCGGGTCCATCTGCGAGGCGCCCGAGGCGTCCTTCATCGCTTGCCGCGGCAGCACGACGCCGACCTGGCGGTTGAGCCGGGCGATCTGCTCGCCGTAGGGCGCCATCGCCTCGACGGGGGCCAAGTCGAGCTCCGGCGGCAGGGTCAGGCCGGCATTCGAGCCGAACCACGGCTTGAGGGCGAGGTTGCTCTCGGGCGCGAAGTCGGGCCGCGCGCCGTTCTCGCGCATCACCGCGGTGAGCGCCGCCGGGATATGGGCGATGTTGGTGACCACCGCGCCCTTGGCCGAGACGACCGGGTTCTCGGGCGTGAACACGCCGTCGACCCCGAACTTGTCCATGAACCACCGCTCCTTGGCGGCGGCGTCGTCGTCGCCCCCCGCCATGGCGCCGGCATGGCCCACCGCCCGGGTGAGCCGGCTCTTCCAGCGCCCGACGACGCAGGCGACGACGGGCTTGGTGAAGTGCGCGTCCTGCTCGTAGTAGCCGCCGGGCTCGACGTAGAGCACCGCCGCCTTGCTGCGCGCGTCGTTGGCGAGCGCGAAGGCGAATTCCGGCGCCGCGTACTGGATGTAGACGTCCTTGCCGCAGGAGATCAGCGTGGTGGTGCCCCAGCCGCTCATCCGCAGGTAGGTGGCGATGGTGGTGGTGAAGTTGCCCGAGTTCGAGAAGATCGCGATCGAGCCGGCCTTCAGCGCCTCGCCCGGGCCGTCGCCGCCGAGCGCCCCGCCGATGCGAACCTGATGGTGGGCATCGGCCACGCCGAGGCTGTTGCCGCCGAAGATGTCGATGCCGTTCTGCTGGCCGAGCGCCCGGATCTCGCGGCTGTCGTGGACCGACAGCTTCTCGGTGACGATGAAGATCTTGCGCAGGTCCGGATTGACCCGGATCAGCTCGGCGACGCCGTCGCGGGCACCCGACGGCGGCAGGTAGACGACGCCGCAATTGAAGCGGTGCCCGGCCTCCAGGCCTTCGCGGACGTTGTTGTAGACCGGGATGGTGCCGAGCGGGGTCTCCAGCACCTGGCCGCGGCGGCCGGGCGAGGTGCCGAACACCACGTTGCCGCCCGAATAGGCGTGGCCGACCGGCGTGACGTCGCTCGATTCGCCGCCCAGGATGTTGAGCACGCAGACCCGGTCCTCGCGCGTGGCGACCTGGTCGAGCGAGCTGATGCCGACGTAGTACTTGAAGCTGCCGATGCCTGGCTTGTGCATGGTGTCCTCCCCTTCCTATTCGGCCGCCTGGAGCGACGCTTTTTCGAGCACCGGCTTCGCCAGCCCGATGGCGCGGGCCACCTGCTCGCGGCCGCCCTGGCGCATCCACTGATCGGCCTGGCGGGCGTAGGCGACGACCTCGCTCATGTCCGAATCGAAGCCGAACAGCCGGTAGGGCAGGCCGAGCGCCTCGGCGGTGTCGCGCAGCGCCCCCATGCCGCGGATGAGGTTCGGGCCGCCGCGCCCGGCGACGATGTAGAGCGGGGTCGGCCCGTGCCGGCCGACATGCTCGCGCAGGGCGTCGGCCATCGCCCGGAAGGTCTCGAAGATGTCGGTGTTGTTCGACTTGCCGCCGATGATGAACAGGACGTTCGACTGCTTCAGCCAGTGCTTGAAGCAGATGCGCGCCACCTCCTTCATCTTCTCGTAGGGCGGGTTGCCGCCGAAATCCGAGGAGATGATCGCGTCGTCGCCGAGCATCTCGGTGACCAGCGAGTTGGCGCCGCCGCCGAAGGTCGGGGCCAGGATGGTGCCGGATGAATTGATGATGCAGACGTCGCTCTGGCCCTGGTAGGTCCGGAGCTGGTTGATCTCGGCCTCGAAGTCCGAGTAATCGACCGAGAACAGGTGGCCGGGCAGGCCGAGCCGCTGCCAGCGCGGGTCGTCGCGGTCGAAGCCGCACTTGAAGTCGCAGGCCACCGGGGTGAGCCGGCCGTTGCGGTCGGGCCGCATCCGGATCGGGTTCAGCTCGACCGTGGTCATGCCGAAGCCGTGATAGAGTTCCCAGAGCTTGGGCAATTGCTGCACCAGGGGCGAGATCAGCGCCTTCGGGGCGTTCAGCTCCGAGAGGGCGTTCGCCACCACGAAGGCCTTGAGACCGGTCAGCGGATCGAACGGGACCTGGACGACCTCGCCCTTGTCGAGCTCCTCGATGTCGACGCCGCCCTTGTGGGTGAGGGTCATCGTCGGCGCGCGGTAGCGCGTGCTGTCGGAGATCGAGAAATAGACCTCGTGCTCGGCCGGCACGGCGCCCTCGAAGGTGACGCCGTTGGCCTTGGCGACGACGTTGCCGTGGCGATGCTCGACGAAGTAGAGCCGCTCCTTCTCGCGCAGAGCCGTCTTCAGGTCGTGGGCGCGGCCGAGGAGGCCCGCCTTGCCCTTCTTGCCGACGCCGCCCTTGAACACCGGCTTGATGAAGACCGAGCCGTGGCGATCGATCAGGCCCTTGATCTCTTCTTCGCTCGCGTCCGGCCCCAGCACCTCGGCCGTGGGAAATCCTGCGAATTGCAGGAGATTCGCGCCGTGCAGCATGCCCGTGACTTGCATCGTTTCCTCCGTGCTCGTTGAGTTGCACGGTAGGGAGCGAAACTGTCAGTAACCTGTCGCGGGGCGGGCGGGGCGCTCGGGTGGAAGAAATCGGCGCGGGGACTTCCCCCTATCCCCGCGGTCAGCAGGGCTCCTCAGGGGAAAACCCTTTCGAGAATCAAGAGCGGGATCCCCTCTCCCGAGTGGGAGAGGGGTAGGGGTGAGGGTGGCTCGGGTTCAGAATTCAGCACTGAGCATCGAGCTGCGCAGCTCGATGGTTCAGGATCATTGCGGAAGCCGAGCCACCCTCACCCCCGGCCCCTCTCCCGCACGGGAGAGGGGAGACCCGCGCTTAATCTTCAAAGCGAAGTTATGCTGCCCCTCACCGCCCCTCGATCGCCCTTCTCCACTGCCGCAGCGTCCGGCTGCGCTTGATCTGGTCGAGGGAGGTCAGGAGCTCCGGCCCGACCGGGATCGGCCGCAGGGCGGCCGCGCGGGTCATCGGATCGTCGGGCGCGCGGGCGTCCGCGCGGGCGGGCGTGACCGAGCGGGCGGCGAGCAGCGCCTGGCCTTCCCGGGAGAGCAGGTAATCGAGGAACAGCCGGGCCGCCGCCTTGTGCCGGGCCTGCTTCGGGATGAGCGCGATGCGCGAGGTGACGAGCGTGTAGTCGCTCGGCAGCACCACCCCGACGGCCGGATCCTGCTTCGCCCGCTCGCGCGCATAGGAGCCGAGCACGTCGTAGGCCAGCAGCGCCTCGCCGGCGGAGACCCGGTCGAGCATCGTGGCGGTGGCGGTGTAGAGCTTCACCCCGACCTGGCCCAGAGCCCGGACCGCGTCCCAGGTCCGCGGCGTCACCTCCAGGTTCTGGGTCAGGAACAGGAAGCCGACGCCGCTGCGCTCGGGGTCGTAGGTCGCGACCTTGCCCTGCCACTCCTCGGGATGCCGGATCAGGCTCTGGACGAATTCGGCGTGGCTGCGCGGCACCCGCGCCTCGGGCAGCAAGTTCCGGTTATACGCGATGGCGACCGGCTCGGCGGTGATGCCGTAGGCCTCGTTGCGCCACACCGCCCAGGCCGGCCACCCGTCGGTCTCGCCCGAGACGTGGCGCTCGGCGTAGCCGTCGTTGACGAGCTTGATCTGGAGATCCATCGCCGAGCTCCAGAGGACGTCCGCCGTGCCCCCGCCCGATCCGGCCTCGGCCAGGAACTCGTCGTAGAGCCGCGACGAGTTCATCTTGGAATACGACACCGCGACGGCCGGAAAGCGTTGCCGGAAGCCGGCGAGAAGAGCCGAGGCCTCCGCCTCGTCGGTCGTCGCGCGCACCACGACCGTGCCCTCCCGCACGGCCTCGGCGCGGCCTGCGGCCTGCGCGTCGACGGGCGGGTCGACCTGGGCGCGAGCAATCGGGATCCAGGCGGAGCCGAGGAGGAGGGCGAGGCTCACCCATGCGGCCGTCAGGGTCCTCACTCTCAAAAACCTCTTCCTGCCCCAAGGTTTCCGGTTGCCCGCGGCGGTCGCCGCGGCGAGGATCGCACGCTACAGGCTCGCGCGGCGATCTCCTAACCCGGGCGGCGATTCCTCGTCGCCGGGGCGAGGGCGCGCGACGATCCGAAGGGGAGGGGACGGCGGGATGCGGGTGCTCGTCGTGGAGGATGACGCGGCCCTGGCGCGCGGCCTCGTGGCGGCGCTCCGGGCGGCCGGGCACGCGGCCGATCACGAGCCGGACGGCACGGCGGCGGCGGGAATCGCCCTGTCGGAGCCCTACAGCCTGATCGTGCTCGATATCGGCCTGCCGGGCCTGTCCGGGTTCGAGGTGCTGCGGCGCATCCGGGCGGCGAGCGCCGTCCCGGTGCTGATCCTCACCGCCCGCGACGGCATGACCGACCGGGTGCACGGGCTCGATCTCGGGGCCGACGACTACCTGGCGAAGCCCTTCGCGCTGCCCGAGTTCGAGGCGCGGGTGCGCGCCCTGATCCGGCGCGGCCAGGGCCAGCGCAGCCCGGTCCTGCAATGCGGGGGCCTCGTCCTCGACCGCTCGTCGGGAGCCGTCACCCTCGCCGGCGAGGTCCTGTCCTTGCGGCGCCGGGAGCTCGCGGTGCTGGAGGTGCTGATGGCGAGGGCCGGGCAGGTCGTGCCGAAGGAGCGGCTCGCCGGCGAGGTGTTCGGCTTCGACGACGAGGTGGCGCCCAACGCCCTTGAGCTTTACGTCGCGCGCCTGCGCAAGAAGCTGCAGCCGGACGGGCCGGAGATCCGCACGATCCGCGGCCTCGGCTACCTCCTCGACGCCCGATGAGCCGGCGCCCGCCTTCCCTCCGGCGCGGGCTGATGCTCAGGATGCTCCTGCCGGCCGCGGTGCTGGCGGGGGTGCTCGGCCTCGGCGGCGCCCTCGTCATCCGGGACGTGGTCGAGACGACGCATGACCGGCTGCTCGACGGCTCGGTGCTGGCCATCGCCGAGCGCCTGGCGCTCGACGAGGACAACGAGGTGACGGTGGACCTGCCGCGGGTGGCGCTCGGCATGCTGGAGAGCCAGTCGCAGGACCGGGTCTATTACAGCGTCAGCTACCGCGGTCAGCTCGTCACCGGCTACCGCGACCTGCCCCGCCCCGACGAGGAGGTCGAGCCCGGCCCCACCCGGCACCGGGACGCGGTGATGCGCGGCGCGGCCGTCCGGATCGCCGCCCGGGCGCGGAGGGTCTACGGCAAGCCCGGCGCGGTGCTGGTGCAGGTGGCCGAGACGCGGGACGCGCGCAGCAGCCTCGAACTCCGGCTCCTCGGCGGCCTCGTCCTGCTCGAAGGCGTCCTCCTGGCGCTCGTCGGAATCCTGACCTGGTACGGGATCGGCCGCGGCCTCGCGCCCCTCGACCGCCTGAGCGCCGAGATTGCCGGGCGCGCCGCCCCCGGCGCGGTGAGCCTCCAGCCCCTCGACGTCTCGGCGGTACCGGTGGAGGCCAGGGCGCCGGTCCTCGCCTTCAACACGCTGCTGGGGCGGCTCGACGAGGTGATGGGGGCGGTGCGCCGCTTCACCGGCGACGCCTCGCACCAGATGCGCACGCCGCTCGCCGTCCTGCGCATGCACGTCGATCTCGCCCGCCGGCACGAGGCGGGCACGGCGCCGGAGGGCCGCGCCGCCCTCGACGACATCGAGGGCGCGGCGCGTCGCCTGGAGCACCTGCTCGCGCAGCTCCTGGCGCTCGCCCGGGCCGACGAGGATCCGGGCGCGATCGCCCTGACGGAGCTGGATCTCGCAACAATCGCCGCGACGGTGCTCGCCGACCACGTGCCGCGGGCGCTTCGCGCCGGCATCGAGGTCGAGTACGAGGGGCCCGACGGGCCCGTGATGGTGACGGGCCACCCGACCCTGGTGGGCGAGATCCTCAGCAACGTCATCGACAACGCGATCCGCTACGCCGGGACCGGCGCCCGGGTGGTGGTGCGGGTGGCGGACTCGGGCGTGGGCGCCTTCGCCGAGGTCGAGGATGACGGGCCGGGCATTCCGCCGGAGCACCGCGAGGCGGTGTTTTCGCGGTTCTACCGCATCGCGCGAAGCGACGGACCGGAGGGCAGCGGCCTCGGCCTCGCCGTCGTTCGGGCGCTCGCCGACCGGATCGGTGCGGCGGTGACGCTGCACGACGGGGCGGGCGGTGAGCCGGGCTTGCGGGTGAGGATCGTGTTTCCACCGGTTCCGGCGCGAGCGGCTGGTCCTGGCGGAGGTTGATGGATCGCGGTCTACTTGATCTTTCCGAATAAAAATCAAGCGCTTCTCCCCTCTCCCGTGTGGGAGAGGGGTCGGGGGTGAGGGTGGCTCGGTTTCAGGATTGAGCACTGACCGCAGAGCTGCGCAGCTCGACGCTCAGCGCTTTATACTGAAGCCGAGCCACCCTGCGCGATCTTCGATCGCCCCTACCCCTCTCCCAAACGGGAGAGGGGATCCCGCGCTCTATTTTCGACGACAGAGACCACGTTCGAAGCCGATCACTCCTTCGCCAGCGCATCCGCGAAGGCCGCGATGCGGTTGCGGGCGTAGGTCGGCAGGCCGGCGCTGATCGAGGTGCCGGTGTTGAACGAGGAATTGCCCATCAGCACCTGGGCCGGCAGCAGGTTGCGCAAAACCGGCACCCGCTCGTACTCCTTCTTGCGGTCGAGCACGTCGGCCTTGATGCCGAGCGTCATGTAGGCGGTCACCACCGTCTTGTTCGGGTCGGCCGCCACCGGCTGCATCACCGCCAGGAACTTGCCGAAGCGCAGGATCTGGTTGACCCAGAAGATGTTCTGCTCCATCGCGCCGGCCACCGGCGCCTCGATCTTGGTCAGCTGCACGAGCTTGGCCGCCTCGTCGGGCGGCAGCACCCGCAATTCGCTCTGGAACGAGACGAACTCGGCGATCTTCTTGCCCCCGTCCTCGAGCTTGTTCGCCAGCTTGACCCCGAGCGGCAGCTTGCCCTCGAGGTCGTAGCGCGACTCGATGCAGGTGGTGTCGGGCGCCTCGCACCACGGCCGGTCGGGCCGGCGGGCGAAGGCGGCGGCCGGGTCCTTGGTCGGGGTGGCGTCCGCGGGGCTCAAGGCCTTGTGCTTGATCGCCGGGTCCATCCGCGACAGGAACGGGATCGTGGCGAAGCGCTTCAGGTCGATGCGGTCGGCGCTGCGGGCTACGATGAACCGCGCCTCGGCGACGTAGACCTTCAGCGCCTCGTGCCGGGGCTTGGCGACGCCGTTCACCGTCTGAACGTAGTCCGGCTCGGCGTAGGCCGGGTGGGGGGCGAGCAGCGCCTTCTGCGCCGGGCTGCGCTTGCCCCACTCGGTGAAGGGCACGAGGCCGCTCTCCGGGCTCGCCGGATTGTCGCGGTGATCGGTGAACGCGATCGTGTTGGGGGCGATGCCGGCCGGATCGAGGCCGGTCACCGCCGGCACGTCCTTGGTGCGGTAATCGGCGAGCGCGGGGGAGGCCGCGAGAAGAGCGGCGAGCACGAGCGGAAAGAGGCGCGGGTGCGCCGTCAGGCTGTCACGCACGGAAAATCGTCCTGTCTGGAGGTCAGTAATTCGGGTCGTCGCCGAACGGGTAGTCGGGGTCGCGCCGGCGCGGTCGGCGGATGCCCTCGTCCTCGTCGCCGAAGGGCGAGCGGCTGCGCGCTCCCGGCCAGTACGGCTCGGGCGCGGGGACCGGCTGGGCCCGGCGGGCATAGGGGCGCGGCTCGGGCCGGCCGAACAGGGCGCCGAACGGGTCGTAGCGGTCGGCATCCGGCGCCTCGTCGGGCATCCGCCCCGGGTTCTCGCCCGGCAGACCGCCCTCCAGCGCGTCGCCGTCCTGCTCGCTGTCCGGCCGCATCGCGTAGATCTGCTCCTGCGGCACCAGCTTGAAGCGGGTCTCGGCGAGGCGCCCGTCCACCGTGAGGCGGAAATGCTCCATGAAGCCGCCGCCGGCGACCCGGCTGCCGGAGCGCAGGTCGATCGGCTCGTCGGCGATCAGCCGCTTGGCCTCGGGGCTCGGGCCGGCAAGCGGGGACTTCGCCACCCCGTTGGCCCAGGCGGCCTGGAGCACCTGGGAAAAAATCGGCACCGAGAGATGGCCGCCGGTCTGGCCGCGGCCGAGGGTGCGGCGCTTGCCGTCGGCATTGTCGTAGCCGACCCAGGCCACGATGGTGATCTCGTTGGTGAAGCCGGAAAACCAGGCGTCGTTCTCGTCCTCCGAGGTGCCGGTCTTGCCGGCGACGTATGGCGAGAACCGGCCGAGCGCGGCGGCGGTGCCGCGCTGGGTCACGCCCTGAAGCAGGCTCTTCAACTGGTAGAACGCCACCCGGTCGGCCGAGCCGATGCGGGCGAGGGGCCGGTCGGCGTGCTGGAAGAGAACCTTGTCGCCCTGCGACACGCTCTCCAGGCCGTAGGGCGAGGGGCGCTCGCCCTCGTTGGCGACGGCGGCGTAGAAGGTCGCGAGATCGATCATCCGCACCGGCTGGGCGCCGAGCACGAAGGGGTAGTAGCGCTCGCATTCCGCGTAGAGCTGGGCTTCCAGCGCGATGTCGCAGACCTTCTGGAGGCTCGCCGGCGCCTTCTCGGCGATGCCGCCGCGCAGGAGCTGGGCGGTGACGAGGTTCTTCGAGTGCTCCAGGCCGCGGCGCAGGGTGATGGGGCCGGAGCCGCCGCCGCCCTCGTAGTTCTTCGGCGACCACGAATCGCCCACCCCGCCGATCGGCGGCAGGGTCACGCGGGCATCCATCACCAGGGTGTTGGGCTGCAGGCCGGCATTGAGCGCGGCGAGGTAGGTGAGGGGCTTCAGGGTCGAGCCGGGTTGGCGCACGCTCTGCGTCACCCGGTTGAGCTGGCTCAACGGATAGGAGAAGCCGCCCGCCATGGCGAGGATGCGCCCGGTGCGGTTCTCCAGCACCAGGACCGCGCCCTGGACCTGCGGGCGGATGCGCAGATCCGCCCGCGGGGCGCCCTTGCCCTCCCACACCTTCACCCGCACCACGTCGTAGGGCGAGAGCCGCCCGCGGGCCGCGCCCGGGTTCAGGCTCGCGACCCGCCCGTCGGCGAGGCCCACCCGCACGCCGCCCTGGCCGCCGGTCGAGAGCACCACGGCTGCCGGCCAGTGCACGTCGTAGAGCGGCAGGCGCGCGGTCTCGAGCGCCCGCTGCCAGGCGGGCTTCGGCCCGGCGGGTTTCACGACCTTGGCCTGCTTCGATCCCTTCTTCCCCTTCGGCTCAGGGGTCGGAACGGGAGCGGGCTCGGGTGCCGGCGGGGTTCCGGCGGACTCGATGCGGCGCACGGCATCCGCGAGGTTCGCCTCCGGTCCCTCGTAACGCGCGCGGCCGGTCGCGGCCTCGTAGCGTGACAGGCTCTCCTGGAGGATGCCCTCGGTCGCCTCCTGGAGGCCGGCATTGAGGGTCGAGCGCACCGTGTAGGCGCCCGCCGTCAGCGAATCGAGGCCGGCGAGCGTACGCGCCTCGCGGGCGAGGTGGTCGACGAAGTGGAACCCGGCATCCTGGCGCAGCCGCTCCAGCGGCGCGAGGCCGAGGGGTGCGGCGAGCGCCGTGTTCATCTCGGCTTCCGTGATCGCGCCCTCCTCCTTCATGCGGGTGAGCACGTAGGCGCGGCGCTCCCGCGCCCGGTCGGGGTAGCGGTCGGGATTGTAGAAGTTCGGGCCCTTCGGCATGCCGCCGAGCAAAGCCGCCTCGGCGACGTTGAGATCCTTGACCGACTTCCCGAAATAGCTGCGCGCCGCCATCTCGACGCCGTAGGCGCCGCGGCCGAGATAGATCCCGTTGAGGTAGAGGCCGAGGATCTCGGGCTTCGTCATCACCCGCTCGGCCCGGGCCGCGACGATCATCTCGCGGATCTTGCGCTCGTAGGTGACGTCGTCGCCCACCGAGAGGTTCTTCACGACCTGCTGGGTGATGGTCGAGCCGCCCTGCGGCCGGCCCGGCGAGGCGAGGTTGCCGATGAAGGCGCGGATCACCCCGCGCTCGTCGATGCCGCGATGGGTGAGAAAGCGCTTGTCCTCCGCCGCGATGAACGCCTTCTGGACGAGCGGCGGGATCTCGCCGATCGGCACCGCGACCCGCCGGCCGTTGGGCTCGAAGGTCTCGGAGAAGCGCTGGCCCCGCCCGTCGAGGATCGTGGTCGCGCCCGGCAGCCGCAGGGTCTTGAGAGAATTGGCGTCCGGCAGGTCGGTGACCGCCTTGTTGTAGAACTCGATCACGGCCCGCGCCTCGAAGGGCGAGTTCGCCGGGTTCTCGCCCTTGCAGAATTGCTTGTAGCTTGTGTTCAGCTCGCCGATGTCGAGGCCGTGCAGCAGCTTCGACTCGCCCGCGACCGCCTTCGGATCCTCCATCGCGGTCGAGATCAGGTCGTCGAGGTTGATGTCCTCGATGTCGAAGGCCTTGCGCATGTGGGCGCAGCCGTCGCGCAGGAGCTGTACCACCGCCGGGCCGTCCTTGCCCGGATCGAACTGGGTCCGGATCGCGTCGGGACGGGTGGTGACCTGGCTCAGCGTCAGGGCCGTGGCAAACAGCTTGATGAGGATCGCGTTCATCGATGACCAGGGGCCGGGACGAGGCCTGCGGCAGGAGGCGCCCGGCGGCCTGAACCGGACATGGACGGACCCGACATCGACAACGCGGCTGTTTTAAGGACGCGGCGGGGAGGCCGGTGACGGAGCGGCAGGGTCCACGGCCTCGTCCCGCAGGCGCCGCAGGGCGAAGGCCGTGAACACCCCGACAAGGCAGAGCGCGAGGCCGAACCACGTGAAGGCGTATTGCAGGTGGTTGTTCGGCAGGTCGACCCGCAGCTGCCCGCCCTTCGGCCAGCCGCCGGGAACGGGCGTGGCGTCGGCCTCGATCAGGTAGGGAGCGACGCCCGACAAGCCCTTGGCCGCCGCGATGCCGGGTACGTCGCGGTTGAACCACTCGCCGGTCTGCGGGTTCGGCGCCGGCACGAACATCGCCCGCGCCTCGCTCTGGCGCAGCATGCCGGTGACGGTGGTCTCCCCCTCGACCCGTCCGGCAGCGCGGCGGGCCGGATCCTTGAGTTCGGTCGGCACGAAGCCGCGGTTGACCAGCACGGTCCGGCCGTCGTCGAGCGCCAAGGGGGTCACGACGTAGTAGCCCTGGAGCGCCCGGCCCGGCGTGTCGCCCGGCGCCAGCCCGTGGACCAGCGTCTCCTTGTCCTGCAGGAAGCGGCCGGTGGCGCGCACCCGCTCGAACTCGTCACGGGCGGGATCGAAGCCCTCGAAGGCCGGCAGCGGCGCTGGCGGCTCGATGCGCGAGCGGGCGACGATCCGGTCGATCAGCGCCTCCTTCCAGGCCTTGCGCTCGAGTTGCCAGACCCCGAGGCCGATCAGGATCGCCAGACAGACCAGGCTCGCGAGGGCGGGGACGACGAGATCGCGCAGGGCCGCGCGCCGCTCCGCGGAGCCGGCCGGCGCCGTCACCGGAAGCGCCCCTGCGCCGCCTTGTTCGAATATTGCAGCGCCGCCATCATGCCCTTGAGCGGCCGGACCAGGAGCAGGCTCAAGACGATCGAGAGCGGCGCCCAGAGCGCGGCATGCACCCACATCGGCGGCTCGTAGGCGAACTCGACCCACATCGCCAGCGCCACCACCACGATGCCGACGATCGACATCACGAAGAAGGCCGGACCGTCGGCGGAATCGATGAAGCGGAAATCGAGCCCGCAGACCTCGCACGAGGGACGGAAGCTGAGGAAGCCCTTGAACAGGTGCCCCTCGCCGCAGCGCGGGCAGCGGCCGCGCAGGCCCACGGTCGCCGGGGAATCGACGGTGCGGTTCTCGTCCATGGGCTCAACTCCTGAACGCGGGGGTGCCAACGCGATCTGGGGGTTTCTCGTCATAAGAAAAGGGCGGCTCTCGCCGCCCTCTCATGATCCTGGCGCGTGAGGTGCTGGCTCAATGCGCGGCGGCGTGGCCGACACCCGAGCCCCAGACGTAGATGGCGGCGAACAGGAACAGCCACACCACGTCGACGAAGTGCCAGTACCAGGCAGCGAACTCGAAGCCGAGGTGCTGCTTGGGGGTGAACTGGCCGAGGTAGATCCGGTACAGGCAGACCGCCAGGAAGATCGTGCCGATCAGCACGTGGGCGCCGTGGAAGCCGGTCGCCATGAAGAAGGTGGCGGAGTAGATGCTGCCCGAGAAGCCGAAATGGGCGTGGCCGTACTCGTAGGCCTGGACGCAGGAGAACAGCGCGCCCAGCGCGATGGTCAGCCACAGGCCGTACTTCACGCCCTTGCGGTCGCCGTGCAGCAGGGCGTGGTGGGCCCAGGTGATCGTCGTGCCCGAGGTGAGCAGGATCAGGGTGTTGAGCAGCGGCAGGTGCCAGGGGTCGAACGCCTCGACGCCCTTCGGCGGCCACATGCCCCCGGTGAAGTCCACCCGCGAGGCCTGGATCGGGTCGCCGGCATAGAGCGCGGCCTCGAAATAGGCCCAGAACCAGGCGACGAAGAACATCACCTCGGAGGCGATGAACATGATCATGCCATAGCGGTGCGACAGTTGCACCACGCGGGTGTGATCGCCGGTATTGGCCTCGTGCGTGACATCCCGCCACCAGCTCAGCATGGTGTAGAGCACGCCGATCAGGCCGGCGAAGAACACGTAGGGACCGACCGCGAGATTCGCGATGGTCAGGCTCTTCATCCACAGGACGGCGCCCGTCGTCATCGTGAAGCCGCTCATCGAGCCGACGAGCGGCCACGGGCTCGGATTGACGAGGTGGTAGTCGTGATGCTTCCCGTGCGCCTCGGCCATCGTGTCGGGTCTCCTGCCTGCTCTTGCGACCGGTCGCGCCCCGCGCCGGCCGTGAATCTCGTTTGACGCGGGGCGGCTCGCTCCCGGCGCCCCGGCTTTCTTCGCCGTCGGCGCTCGCGGCTACGCTTTAATGCCGCCCCGGCGGGGTTGTCACCTCGTCAATTGGCCCATCCCGTCAATTGGCCTTCGTCCCCGCCGGCGTCGCGAGGGCGGCCTGCGGCTGGCCGTTCTTCGACGCGAAGTAGGTGTAGGACAGGGTCATCTCGGTGAGGTCGCGGGTGTTCGCATCGGCCTTGATGCCGGGCTCGAGGTAGAACACCACCGGGAAGTCCATGGTCTCGCCGGGCTGCAGCGTCTGCTCGTTGAAGCAGAAGCACTGCACCTTGACGAAGTAGCCGCCGGTCAGCCCGGGCTGGACGTTGAACGTCGCGATGCCGGTGCTCGGCACGCTGCCGGTGTTGGTGACGCGGAAGAACACCGTCTTGGTGGCCCCCAGCTGCGCCTCGATCTGCGGAGTCTCCGCCGCGAAGCGCCAGGGGAGACCCGGCGCGACGTTGGTGTCGAAATGCACCAGCATGCTGTCCTGCGAGTCGCTCTGCCTTGCCGGACCGGCGGCGGCCGCGCCCCGCAAGGGCGTGCCGTCGTAGCCGGTCGCCTTGCAGAACAGGTCGTAGAGCGGGACGAAGGCGAAGGCGAGCGCCGTCATCCCGACCACGATGCCGAGGCAGGCGAGCGCCGTGTTGCGGGCCCGCTTCTGCTGGTGGTTGCGCGCATCGGTCATGGCGGCATCGCCTCTTCGCGTCACAGCGGCCGGTTGAGGACCTGGGGCCCGAGCTTGGCGATCGTCAGCACGTAGAAGATCAGGACCAGGGCGGCGAGCACCATCGCGATCGCGATGGAGCGCTTGCGCCGGCGCTGGATCTCGTCGGGGGTCAGTTGCTGGGGCACCGCACTCATCGCTGCGTCGACCGAAGGGGAGGGCGCTCAGCCGAAGACCGGCCGGAACAGCCCGAGGCCCTGTTCCGCCAGCAGGGCGGAGAAGAGCAGGAACAGGTAGAGGATCGAGAAGCCGAACAGGCTCATCGCCGCCTTGTTGGCCGCCTCGCCCTCGCGCCGGCGCAGCACCTGGACGCTGAGCGCCACCATGGCGAGGCCGCCGATCAGGCCGACGACGCCGTAGATCATTCCGCCGAAGCCGAGGAAGACCGGCGCGAGGCCGAGCGGGGCCAGCAGCACCGAGTAGGCGAGGATCTGGCGGCGGGTCGAGTCGGGCCCGGCGGTGTTCGGCATCATCGGGATGCCGGCCCGGGCGTACTCGCCGGCCTTGACCAGCGCCAGCGCCCAGAAATGCGGCGGGGTCCAGATGAAGATGATCAGGAACAGGACCGTACCCTCGATCCCGATCGAGCCGGTGACCACCGCCTGGCCGATCATCGGCGGCAGGGCGCCCGCGGCACCCCCGATCACGATGTTCTGCGCCGTCGAGCGCTTCAGCCACATCGAGTAGATCACAGCGTAGAACACGATGGTGAAGGCGAGCAGCCCCGCCGACAGCCAGTTCGCCGCGAGCCCGAGCACCAGCACCGAGCCGACCGAGAGGGTGAGACCGAAGGACAGCGCCTCGCCCGGCTGGATCCGCCCAGCCGGGATCGGCCGGGTGCGGGTGCGGGTCATCACCGCGTCGACGTCGGCGTCCCACCACATGTTGAGGCAGCCCGAGGCGCCGGCCCCGACCGCGATCATCAGGAGCGAGATCGCCCCGATCACCGGGTTCACGTGCGACGGCGTCACCGTCATCCCGACGAGGGCGGTGAAGATCACCAGCGCCATCACCCGGGGCTTCAGGAGCGCGAAGTAATCCGCGACCTCGCCGCCGGAGCTGCTCGCCTCGGTGAAGGGACGGTCGGAGATCGCGCTGTTCGTCAGGGAGGTCATGCTGGGTGTCGCGGCCATCGTGGGAAGGGATGTGAAGGTGTCGCGCTCCTCGCCGGAACGCCCCTCCGGGCGCTCGGGGGAAGAGCCGGGACCGTGCCGGTCCCCGGATCTCCCGCGGGAGACTTGCGCCGGCCGGGCCGGGAAGTCTCCGCGCTATGTTGGTCCGCCGCGGTTTTTCCGCGGCGAACCGTCGTCCTTCGTGTCAGTGGGCGTGGGACGGCTCGTCCACGATCACCGGCAGGGTCTCGTACTGGTGGAAGGGCGGGGGCGAGGTCAGGGTCCACTCGAGGGTGGTGGCACCCTCGCCCCACGGGTTGTCCGCAGCCCGCTCCTTCGAGCGGAAGGCGAGCACCACGCCGATCACGAACACGACCATGCCGAGGGCGAAGATGTGGCCGCCCATCGTGGCCACCCAGTGCCAGCCCGCGAAGGCCTCCGGGTAGTCGGCATAGCGCCGCGGCATGCCGGCGAGGCCGAGGAAGTGCATCGGGAAGAACAGCACGTTGGCGCCGATGAAGGCGAGCCAGAAGTGCAGCTTGCCGGCCCACTCGGGGATGATGCGGCCGGTCATCTTCGGGAACCAGTAGTAGACCCCGGCGAAGATGATGAACACCGCGCCGAGCGACAGCACGTAGTGGAAGTGCGCGACGACGTAGTAGGTGTCGTGCAGGTAGCGGTCGACGGCGGCGTTGGCCAGGATCACGCCGGTGACGCCGCCGACGGTGAACAGGAACACGAAGCCGACGGCCCAGTGCATGGCGGCGGTGAAGCGGATCGAGCCGCCCCACATCGTGGCGATCCAGGAGAAGATCTTCACGCCGGTGGGAACCGCGATCACCATGGTGGCGAATACGAAGTAGGACTGGGTCTGGAGCGTCAGGCCGACCGTGTACATGTGGTGCGCCCACACCACGAAGCCGACGACGCCGATCGCCACCATCGCGTAGGCCATCGCGAGGTAGCCGAACACGGGCTTCCGGGAGAAGGTCGAGATGATGTGCGAGACGATGCCGAAGGCCGGCAGGATCATGATGTAGACTTCGGGGTGGCCGAAGAACCAGAACAGGTGCTGGTACAGGATCGGGTCGCCGCCGCCGGCCGGGTCGAAGAAGGTCGTGCCGAAGTTGCGGTCGGTGAGCAGCATCGTGATCGCGCCGGCGAGAACCGGGAGCGACAGCAGCAGCAGGAACGCGGTCACCAGCATCGACCAGGCGAACAGCGGCATCTTGTGCAGGGTCATGCCCGGCGCGCGCATGTTCAGGATTGTGGTGATGAAGTTGATGGCGCCGAGGATCGAGCCCGCGCCCGACAGGTGCAGGGCGAAGATCGCGAAGTCGACGGCCGGGCCGGGATGGCCGGCGGTGGAGAGCGGCGGGTAGACGGTCCAGCCGGTGCCGGCGCCGACCGCGCCGGGCGCGCCCTCGACGAACAGCGAGCAGACGAGGCTCATGAAGCCCGCGACCGTCAGCCAGAACGAGATGTTGTTCATGCGCGGGAACGCCATGTCCGGCGCGCCGATCATCAGCGGCACGAACCAGTTGCCGAACCCGCCGATGAGGGCCGGCATCACCATGAAGAACACCATGATGAGGCCGTGCCCGGTCACGAACACGTTGTAGGTCTGCGGATTGGAGAAGTACTGCAGGCCGGGGGCCTCCATCTCCATCCGGATGCCGAAGGACAGGAAGGCGCCGACGATGCCCGCCGAGAAGGCGAACAGCAGGTAGAGGGTGCCGATGTCCTTGTGGTTGGTCGAGTTGAACCAGCGCGTGAAGAACGGTGGGGTGTGGTCGTGGGCGTGGTCGTGCCCTGCCGTGACGGCTTGAGCCATGGGGTCAGCCTCTTCGAGGAATGTCTCGGTCGGTCTGTCGAAAGGGGCGGGGGGCGCCCGTCGCGCCGCCCCGCGTCACGAAATCAGTCGGCGTCCGCGAACGGCCTTATTGCGCTTCCGCGAACTTGGCGCCGCCGTCGGTGCGGGCGAACTTGGTCTTGGCCTCGGCGGTCCAGGCCTGGAAGGCCTGCTCGCTCACCACCTTCACGGTGATCGGCATGTAGGCGTGGCGCTGGCCGCACAGCTCGGAGCACTGGCCGTGATAGGTGCCCTCGCGCTCGGCCTTGAACCAGAACTGGTTGAGGCGGCCCGGGATCGCGTCGATCTTGAAGCCGAAGGACGGCATCGCCCAGGAATGCATCACGTCGGCGGCGGTGACCTGGATCTTCACGATCTTGTTCACCGGCACCACCATCTCGTTGTCGGTGGCGAGCAGCTTGGGCTGGCCGGACTTCACCTGGTCCTCGCCCTCGAGCAGGTTGGCGTCGAACTTGAAGCCGCCGACATCCTGCGGGTACTCGTAGGACCAGTACCAGGCGTGGCCGATGACCTTGACCATCAGGTCGGCCTTCGGATCCGACAGCTGCGTGCGCAGCACCCGGAACGAGGGAATCGCGATCGCCACCAGGATCAGCACCGGAACGATCGTCCAGGCGACCTCCAGCATCGTGTTGTGGGTGGTGCGCGACGGGGTCGGGTTCTTGGTCTCGTTGAACTTGACCACGACCGCGATCAGCAGGCCGAGCACGAACAGGACGATGACGAGCATGATCCAGTTCAGGAGATGGTGGAAATTGTAGATCTCCGTCGCCACCTCGGTCACCGGCCGCTGCAGGTCCATCTGCCACGGCACCGGCTGGCCCACGCCCGCCGCCGACACGGCCGTGGCGGTGCCGAGGATCCCGGTCGCTGCCAGCGCCGCGGCGCGTCCCCAGAATCCGCGGCCCTTCGGCCGTCCTTGCGCCCTCGCCATCCCCATGGTGCCCTCGATGCTCCCCAACAGGCTGTCTGCCGGTAACGGCTGCCCGCGCGGCGGGAGCGCCGTCAATCTCGGCCTCACGGTGTCGGCCCGCCGCCCTGCGGCCGTGAAGCCGGCCGAGACCCGGTCGGCGTCTCTCACCACAATGGCGCCGCAAGCGCAACGGCGTTGGCGTCGCATCGGCGTTCCGAATTCGCCTGTGGGCACTGGACATTCGTCGTGAGGCTCGAATGATTCCGCAAAAGCGCGCGCGACGGCTCGGGGCTATCGCGACACGCCGGACCTGGCCTCCACCCTTCGATGATCGATCGTCTCGAGTTCATCCTGGCGCTCGCCCAGGAGCAGCATTTCGGCCGCGCCGCCCAGGCGTGCGGGGTGTCGCAGCAGACCCTGTCGGCCGGCGTCAAGCAGCTCGAGGAGCGCCTGGGTGTGCTCCTGGTGCAACGCGGCTCGCGTTTCCAGGGCTTCACCCCGGAGGGCGAGCGGGTGCTCGACTGGGCGCGGCGCATCGTCGGCGACGCCCGGGCGATGCGCCAGGAGGTGGCGGCCCTGCGCCGGGGCCTGTCGGGCACGCTCCGGATGGCGGCGGTGCCGACCGCGACCCCGATGGTCGCCGCACTCACCACCCCGTTCCGCGCCCGCCACCCGGCGGTGCGCTTCTCGGTGCAATCGGCAACCTCGCACGAGATCACCCGGCAGATCGCCAATCTCGAACTCGATGCGGGGCTGACCTACATCGAGGACGAGCCGCTGGGGCGCGTCACGGCCCTGCCGCTCTACCGCGAGCATTACCGCCTGCTCACCGCCGCCGACGGGATCTACGGCGCACGCGCGAGCGTGACCTGGGCCGAGGTCGGCCGCATCCCGCTCTGCCTCCTGACCCCGGCGATGCAGAACCGCCGCATCATCGACCGGCACCTGCGCGCCGCCGGGGCCGAGCCGGCGCCCCTTCTCGAGTCGAACTCGATGATCGTGCTCGTCACCCACGTGCGCACCGCCAAGTGGGCGAGCATCATGCCGGCGGCGCTCGCCGAGACCTTCCGCCTCACCGAGCGGGTGCGGGCGGTGCCGATCACCGAGCCGGATGTCAGCCACACGATCGGCCTCGTGGTCCCTGAGCGCGATCCCATGACCCCCCTCGTCGCCGCCTTCCTGGCCGAGGCACGGGCGATCGCGCCGGGCCTCGCGGCGGAGGTGGCGGCGCTCTGAGCAGGGCCGCGCGAACACCGGGTGACTGCCGCAGGGTCTTTCGGCCCTCGTACGTTTCACCCGTTAAACTTGCCGGCTAAATGCATGTTTAATGTCTATGGAGTGGAGTTCCCTGCACCCACGATGTGCAGCCGGTGAACGCCATGCTGAAGCTGTCAAATATAGGAATTCTGTCAAAGATCATCAGCATCGTGCTGGTGATCGGTGCGATCACCGCGGGCAGCGTCTGGTTCGCGCAATCGCGAATGGCGACCATCGACGCCACCTACGGCACCTTCGTGCTGCGCGAAGGCAAGGCGGCGACGAATGCCCGCCGGCTCAACCGCGCGATCTTCGAGCTGAACTACTGGGTCTACCGGTTGATCGCCGAGACCGACAACGCGCAGATGGATGCGGCCAATGCCGGCTTCGACGCCGCGGTGCCCACCGTCGCGAAATCGATCGACGCCCTGCGCGTCCAGGCGCCAGCCTTCAGGGAACTGGTCGACGCACAGGCGGCCCGGGTCGAGACCTTCGTGCGGAACGTGACCGAAGTGCGCCGCCTCGGGCGGGCGAACCACAATGCCGAGGCGCTCACGCTCGTCCACAACGCGCTCGACCCGACCTTCACCGCCATGATCGACGCGGGCAACGGCCTCGCCGCCGATCTCGAGCGCTACCTCGATTCCGGTGCCGCCCGTCTCCACGGCGAGACCGAGGCGACGCGCCAGGCCCTGATCGCCGCGAGCGCCGCCGCGATCTTCCTCGGCCTCGCCGCCGCCGCGACCGTGGCGATCCTCGGCATCACCCGGCCGCTCAAGAGCCTCGTCGGGGTGCTCGACCGCATGGCGCGGGGCGACGTGGACGCGAGCATCCGGGAGGCCGCGCGCCGCGACGAGGTCGGGGCGGTTGCCCGGGCGGTCGAGGGCATCAAGGCGATGGTCGCCCGCAAGGCCGCCGAGGAGGCGGAGATCCGCCGGCGCGCCGACGAGGCCGCCGCAACGGCGCGCCAGCAGGCGATGCTGGACCTCGCGAACGGCTTCGAGCACGCCGTCGGCGGCATCGTCCGGCAGGTCTCGGACTCGGCGACAGAGCTCCAGGCGACCGCCCAGCAGATGACCGCGACCGCCACCGAGACCGCGAGCCAGTCGACCACCGTGGCCGCCGCCGCCGAGGAGGCGAGCGCCAACGTCAACACAGTGGCGGCCGCTGCGGAAGAACTCGGCGCCTCGGTGCAGGAGATCGGCCGCCAAGTCTCGGGCTCGGCCCAGCTCGCCCAGGCCGCCGTGACGGAGGCCGACCAGACCGGCCAGCTGGTCCAGGCCCTGCGCCAGACCTCGGGCCGGATCGGCGACATGGTCGGGTTGATCTCCTCGATCGCCAGCCAGACCAACCTGCTGGCCTTGAACGCCACGATCGAGGCGGCGCGCGCTGGCGAGGCAGGGCGCGGGTTCGCGGTCGTCGCGGCCGAGGTCAAGGAACTCGCCAACCAGACCGGCCGCGCCACGGAGGAGATCGCGCGCCAGATCGGGGAGGTCCAAGGCGTGACCGACCAGGCGGCGGCCGCGATCGGCGGCATCACCGGGCGGATCCGCGAGATCAACACCGTGGCGGCCTCGATCGCCGCGGCGGTGGAGGAGCAGGGCGCCGCGACGCAGGAGATCGTGCGCAACGTCAACCAGGCGGCGGCCGGTGCTGGCGAGGTCACCCACACCATCGCCGGGGTCGCCCAGGCCTCCGAGGAGACCGGCGCCGCGGCGGGCCAGGTGCTGACCTCCTCCGTCGAGCTGTCGCGCCAGTCCGAGCACCTCGCTGCCGAGGTGCAACGGTTCCTGGCGACGGTCAGGGCGGCGTGAGGCGGTGGTCGTGCCGCCGGCTGGCGAGGGTGCCGGAGACGCGAGGAGGGTCCTGAGGACTCTCCTCCAATCCCACCCACGACCTCGTCCTGAGGTGCTGCTCCTC
This sequence comes from Methylobacterium sp. 17Sr1-1, assembly GCF_003173775.1. Taxonomy (NCBI): domain Bacteria; kingdom Pseudomonadati; phylum Pseudomonadota; class Alphaproteobacteria; order Hyphomicrobiales; family Methylobacteriaceae; genus Methylobacterium; species Methylobacterium sp. 17Sr1-1. Next base: position 3,776,073 of record NZ_CP029552.1, read on the forward strand.
GCAGCAGCCCCGAAAGAGGCTTCCAGAAACCTCCGCGATCCGCTGGAGGCCTCCCTTGAGGTCAGTCGATTTCAGATCGACTGACACCTCAGGATGAGGTCGAGGGCGGGACCAGAGAGCGTCCTTGCCCCTCGCCCCGCTGGGATTGACCAAGCCTCCGAGACGTCGCGACCGGATCGCCGTCAACACGGTCATCCCGTGTTCCTCTGCACGGCCCCAGGATGACATCGAGGATGTCACGGGACCCGAGTTGGTCGATCGGCCCGAATGGATGCGTTAGCCGGAGACATCGTAGCCTCGACCGATATCGCGTTGCATCGCACCATCTCGGCGCGGTCGACCGGTAGCGCCTCGAGGCCATGAGGTGAACGCCACCGCCGCGATCCGCGCGCACCGCTCGACGGTCGGATCCCGACCCTGAACTTTCGTCGCAGACTCCACGGTCGTTCGTGCTTTCTCCCTCGTGGAAAGTCAGTTCAACAAAAATTCCTTGTTGCCTCACCGGAACCGCCCGGTTGATCCGGCGGCCCGGGCCGCCCACGCTCCAGCCTAGAACGATAACGATCTGGGCTGGAAACCATGCCGAGCCACGACCTTGGCCGCGGAGCGGGCCGCGAGCCCTGGGACGCCGACCGGGCGGCCGCGATCGTCGCGTCCCACGCCCATCGCGAGGGCGCGACGCTGCCGATCCTGCATGCGCTGCAAGACACCTTCGGCTACGTCGATCGGGAGGCCGTGCCGCTGATCGCCGAGGCGCTGAACCTGTCGCGGGCGGAAGTTCACGGCTGCCTCACCTTCTACCACGATTTTCGCAGTGAGCCGGCGGGCCGCCACACCGTGAAGCTGTGCCGGGCCGAGGCCTGCCAGGCGATGGGCGCCGACGCCCTGCACGAGGACGTGCTGGCCCGCTACGACGTCGCCTGGCACGGCACCACCCGGGACGGGCGGGTGACGGTGGAGCCGGTCTTCTGCCTCGGGCTCTGCGCCTGCGGCCCGGCGGCGCTTGTCGACGGCGAGCCGGTCGGCCGCCTCGATCTCGACACCCTGGCGGATGCGCTGACGGAGCGGGCCGCGTGAGCATCACACTCTACCTGCCGAAGGACGCCGCCAGCCTCGCGCTGGGTGCGGATCGGGTCGCCAAGGCGCTCGCCCGCGCAGCCGAAGCGCGCGGCCTCGACATCACCCTGGTCCGCACCGGCTCGCGCGGCATGCTGTGGCTGGAGCCGCTGCTGGAGGTCGCGACGCCGGACGGGCGCATCGCCTACGGGCCGGTGGGGCCGGGCGACGTCGAGGCGCTGCTCGATGCCGGGCTCACCGAGGGCGGCGCCCACCCGCTCCGCATCGGCCGGCCGGAGGACCATCCCTATCTCGCGCGCCAGCAGCGCCTGACCTTCTGCCGCTGCGGCATCGTCGATCCCGCCTCGGTCGAGGATTACCGGGCCCATGGCGGCTATCGCGGGCTGGAGTCCGCCCTGGCGGCCGGGCCCGCCGGCACCGTCGAGGCGGTGAAGGCCTCGGGGTTGCGCGGCCGCGGCGGCGCCGGCTTTCCGACCGGCATCAAGTGGCACACGGTGATGCTGGCCGAGGCGGAGCAGAAATACGTGGTCTGCAACGCCGACGAGGGCGATTCCGGCACCTTCGCCGACCGGATGCTGATGGAGGGCGATCCCCTCACGCTGATCGAGGGCATGACCATCGCGGCTGTCGCGGTCGGGGCGACGCGGGGCTACATCTACTGCCGCTCCGAATACCCCCACGCCTTCGCGGCGCTGGAGACCGCGATCGAAGCCGCGGAGCGGGCCGGCTTCCTCGGCGCGAACGTGATGGGCTCTGGACGCGCCTTCCACCTCGAGGCGCGCCTGGGCGCCGGCGCCTATATCTGCGGCGAGGAGACCTCGCTGCTCGAGAGCCTGGAGGGCAAGCGCGGCATCGTGCGGGCGAAGCCCCCGATCCCGGCCTTGAAAGGCCTGTTCGGCCGGCCGACGCTCGTCAACAACGTGCTCTCCTTCGCCGCCGTCCCGTGGATCCTGGAGCATGGGGGACCGGCCTACGCCGCCTACGGCATGGGCCGCTCCCTCGGAACCCTGCCGATCCAGCTCGCCGGCAACGTCAAGCGCGGCGGCCTGATCGAGACCGCCTTCGGGCTGACGCTCCGCCAGGTCATCGAGGAGTTCGGCGGCGGCACCGCCTCCGGCCGGCCGGTGCGGGCGGTGCAGGTCGGCGGGCCGCTCGGCGCCTACTTCCCCGAGAGCCTGTTCGACACGCCCCTCGATTACGAGGCCTTCGCGGCCAAGAAGGGCCTGCTCGGCCACGGCGGCATCGTGGTGTTCGACGACACCGTCGATCTCGCCCGCCAGGCCCGCTTCGCCTTCGAGTTCTGCGCCGCGGAGTCGTGCGGCAAGTGCACGCCCTGCCGGATCGGCGCCGTGCGCGGCCTGGAGACGATCGACAAGGTGATCGCCGGCGAGTCGCCCCGCGAAAACCTCGCCCTCGTCACCGACCTCTGCGAGGTCATGACCGACGGCTCGCTCTGCGCCATGGGCGGGCTGACGCCCGTGCCGGTGATGAGCGCGCTCACCCATTTCCCGGAAGATTTTTCCGGCCGCGGCGCCCGTCTGCCGCTGGCCGCCGAGTGAGGACGCGTCCGATGGCCCTCATCAAGGAAATCGACTACGGCACCCCGATCCGCGTCTCGGACCAGACCGTGACGCTGACGATCGACGGCCAGAGCGTCACGGTGCCCGCCGGCACCTCCGTGATGGCGGCGGCGATGCACGCCGGCACCCAGATCCCGAAGCTCTGCGCCACCGATTCGCTCGAGCCCTTCGGCTCCTGCCGCCTCTGCCTCGTCGAGATCGACGGGCGGCGCGGGACGCCGGCCTCCTGCACCACCCCGGCCGAGGCCGGCATGGTGGTGCACACGCAGTCGGACAAGCTCGCGCGCCTGCGCAAAGGCGTGATGGAGCTCTACATCTCCGATCACCCCCTCGACTGCCTGACCTGCTCGGCCAACGGCGATTGCGAGCTGCAGACCCAGGCCGGCACGGTGGGCCTGCGCGAGGTGCGCTACGGCTATGACGGCGCCAACCACGTCTCGAAGAATTCCGAACTGTATCTCCCGAAGGACGAGTCGAACCCGTACTTCGCCTACGACCCGTCGAAGTGCATCGTCTGCAACCGCTGCGTCCGGGCCTGCGAGGAGGTGCAGGGCACTTTCGCGCTGACCATCGCCGGCCGCGGCTTCGACTCGCGGGTGGCGGCCGGGCCGACCGATTTCTTCAATTCGGAGTGCGTCTCCTGCGGCGCCTGCGTGCAGGCCTGCCCAACGGCGACCCTTCAGGAGAAGTCCGTCATCGCCATGGGGCAGCCCGAGCATTCCAAGGTGACGACCTGCGCCTATTGCGGCGTCGGCTGCTCGTTCAAGGCCGAGATGCAGGGCGACCGGATCGTCCGCATGGTGCCCTACAAGGACGGCAAGGCCAACGAAGGCCATTCCTGCGTCAAGGGCCGCTTCGCCTACGGCTACGCCACCCATAAGGACCGCATCACCACCCCGATGGTGCGGGAGCGTATCACCGATCCCTGGCGCGAGGTGACGTGGGAGGAGGCGATCTCCCACGCAGCCTCCGCCTTCAAGCGCATCCAGGCCCAGTACGGGCGCGATTCGATCGGCGGCATCACGTCGTCGCGCTGCACCAACGAGGAGGCCTACCTCGTCCAGAAGCTGGTGCGGGCCGGCTTCGGCAACAACAACGTCGATACCTGCGCCCGGGTCTGCCACTCGCCCACCGGCTACGGCCTGATGTCGACGCTCGGCACCTCGGCCGGCACCCAGGACTTCAAGTCGGTCGAGCAATCCGACGTGATCCTGGTGATCGGGGCCAACCCGACCGACGGCCACCCGGTCTTCGGCTCGCGGATGAAGAAGCGCCTGCGCCAGGGCGCCAAGCTGATCGTGATCGATCCGCGCCGGATCGACCTCGTGAAGTCGCCCCACATCCGGGCGGCGCATCACCTTCCGGTCAAGCCCGGCGCCAACGTGGCGATCGTCAACGCGCTCGCCCACGTCGTCGTGACCGAGGGGCTGGTGGACGAATCTTACGTCCGCGCCCGCTGCGACCTCAAGGATTTCGAGATCTGGGCCCGCTTCATCGCCGACGAGCGCCACGCCCCGGAGGCGGTGCAGGACCTGACAGGGTGCGACCCGGTCGAGGTGCGGGCGGCGGCGCGGCTCTACGCCAAGGGCGGCGCGGCGGCGATCTATTACGGGCTCGGCGTCACCGAGCACAGCCAGGGCTCGACCATGGTGATGGGCATGGCGAACCTCGCCATGGCCACCGGCAATATCGGCAAGCCGGGCGCCGGCGTGAACCCGCTGCGGGGCCAGAACAACGTCCAGGGCTCCTGCGACATGGGCTCGTTCCCGCACGAGCTGACCGGGTACCGCCACGTCTCGGACGACGCCACCCGCGAGACCTTCGAGGCCCTGTGGGGGGCGCAGCTCTCGCCCGATCCCGGCTTGCGCATCACCAACATGCTCGACGAGGCCGTCGCCGGCACGTTCAAGGGGCTCTACATCCAGGGCGAGGACATCGCCCAGTCCGACCCCGACACGCACCACGTCACGGCCGGATTGAGGGCGATGGAATGCATCGTCGTCCAGGACCTCTTCCTCAACGAGACCGCGAAATACGCCCACGTCTTCCTGCCGGGCGCCTCGTTCCTGGAGAAGGACGGCACCTTCACCAATGCCGAGCGGCGGATCAGCCGGGTGCGCCAGGTGATGGCGCCGATGGGCGGCTACGGCGACTGGGAGGGCACGATGCTGCTCTCGAACGCGCTGGGCTACCCGATGAGCTACACGCACCCGTCCGAGATCATGGACGAGATCGCGGCCCTCACCCCGAGCTTCGCCGGCGTCTCCTACGCCAAGCTGGAGGAACTCGGCTCGGTCCAGTGGCCCTGCAACGACAAGGCGCCGCAGGGCACGCCGATGATGCATGTCGACCGCTTCGTGCGGGGGCTGGGCCGGTTCATGCTGACCGAGTTCGTCGCCTCCGACGAGCGCACCACGCGGAAGTTCCCGTTGATCCTGACCACCGGGCGGATCCTGTCGCAGTACAATGTCGGGGCGCAGACGCGGCGCACCGCCAACTCCCTGTGGCACCCCGAGGACGTGCTGGAAATCCATCCCTTCGACGCCGAGAGCCGCGGCATCGTCGACGGCGACCTCGTCAGCCTGGAGAGCCGGTCGGGCGACATCGCCCTCAAGGTCCGGGTCACCGAGCGGATGCAGCCCGGCGTGGTCTACACCACCTTCCACCACGCCAAGACCGGCGCCAACGTCATCACCACCGACTACTCGGACTGGGCGACGAACTGCCCCGAGTACAAGGTGACGGCGGTGCAGGTTCGGCGTACCAACCGGCCCTCCGATTGGCAGGCCCGGTTCTATGAGGAAGACATCTCCCTCACCCGCATCGCACAGAGCCTCGATGCCGCCGAGTAGCGGCGTCGCGACTAGTTCTTCCGTCCCGACCCGCGTCGTCGCCTATGGGCGCGGCGAGGAGCGGGACGGGACGCGCCCGCTCGCCGTCGAGATGCCGGTGAACGTGATCTACGGCGACGTGCCCTACGCCGTCATGATGACGACGCCGGCCGACCTGGAAGATTTCGCCTACGGCTTCAGCCTGACGGAAGGGATCGTCGCCGGTGCCGACGAGATCCGCGGCGCCGTGGTCGAGGACGGCGAGGGGGGCCTGCGCCTCGTCGTCGACCTCGCGCCGGGGCGCCTGCGCGAGCACCTCGCCCGCAAGCGGGCGCTGTCGGGCCGCACCGGCTGCGGCGTCTGCGGCATCGACGACCTGAAGGACATCCCCCGGGCCGAGCGGCGCGCGGCGGAGGATGTCACGGTGTCCCTCTCGGCGGTCGAGCGGGCGTTGCAGGACCTCGACGACCTCCAGGTGCTCGGCCGCGAGACGAGGGCGGTCCACGCCGCCGCCTGGGCGACCCGCGACGGCGAAGTGCTGGCCGTGCGCGAGGATGTCGGCCGCCACAACGCCCTCGACAAGCTGATCGGCGCGCTCCTGCGGGCCGGCACTGCGCCTGCGGACGGCTTCATCGTCATCACCAGCCGCTGCTCATTCGAGATGGTCGAGAAGGCGGCGAGCTTCGGCGCGGCGATCCTAGTGGCGATCTCGGCCCCGACCTCGCTTGCCGTCGAGCGCGCCGCCCTGCACGGCCTGACCCTGGCGGCGATCGCCCGCCACGACACCGTCACCCTGTTCACCGCGCCCGAGCGCCTGACCGTCCCGTGAGTCTCGCCAAGAGTGATCCGCAATGAGCGCCGTCGATCCCAACGAGAAGCTCGTCCGCATGGCGAACCAGATCGCCGCCTTCTTCCGCTCCTACCCGGAGGACGAAGCGGTGGCGGGCATCCACAAGCACGTCACGGCGTTCTGGACCCCGCGCATGCGCGACCAGCTCGTGACGTATTGCGGGGAGGCCGATCACGGCCTCGATCCGCTGGCGCTCACCGCCCTGAAGATCACCCCGAAGGCGAAGAGCCCGATCCGGGATGCGGTGACGGACCCGCAGTCGCAGGGGCTTGGGGCGAGCGACGCCGGGTGAGGCAAGCCGGCAGGGCGTCTTGCGGGCGGATCTGACCGATGGTCATCTGACCGCGTGATCGAGTGGAAAGCGCCAGGGCGTCACGGCCCCCCATCCGGCAAGCGGCCGGGTGTCTCCGGGCGGGAGCATCGCCGATGACGAACCCAAGAGGCGCCGATGGTGTGGTTTTTGCCACGCTTTCGCGTTTCGGTGGTCTACAAACGAGTGCGGAGGACCAGCGTGACTCTGATCCTCCGCTTTAGTCTCGGGTAGCCAACCCCACCGAAAAGGGGCGAGGAGCGGAAGCTCCTCGCCCCACTCCTGGGCTGAATTGTATGGCCCGTTGACGAACAGTCAACGCCCGTTGATGACTCTACGCCAAGTCCCCGGTCCCGCTCGGCAACCGGATCGCGAAGGTCGAGCCCGGCTCGGGCGCGTGGGTCTCGGCCGTCGCCCGCCCGCCATGCAGTTCGGCGATCCGCTTGACGATCGACAGCCCGAGCCCCGTCGAGCCCTCGCCGGCGGTGGGCTTGGCCGAGAGGCGCTGGAAGCGGCCGAACAGCCGGCCGATATCCTCCGGCGACAGGCCGGGCCCGTGGTCGCGCACGGCGTAGACCGTCTCCGTCGCCTCCTGGGCCACCGAGACGACGATCTCGGCGCCCGTCGGCGAATACTTGATGGCGTTCGAGATCAGGTTGTCCATCGCCTCGCGCAGGCGCTCGGCGTCGCCGTGGAGCGTGAGGCTGTCGGGGATGTCCGAGCGCAGGGTCTGGCCCTTGGTCTCGGCGAGCGGCGCGTTGGCCTGCGACACCTCCCGGGCGAGGGCGGCGAAGTCGACCGGCTCGCGCCGCAGCACGATGTCGAGGGCGTCGGTCATCGCGTCGGCGATCAGGGTCTCGATCATGCCGGTGAGGCGGCGCGCCGTCTCGCGGATATGGCCGATCTGGGCGTGCATCGCCTCGGTCGGCGGCGGCTTGGCCTCGATCATGTCGCCCAGCATCTCGGTCCGGCCGAGGATGACGGCGAGCGGGTTCTTCAGGTCGTGGGCGACCGTGCCCATGATCTCGGTCTTGAGCTGGTTGGCGCGGCGCAGGTCCGAGCGCTGCATGGCGAGCCGGCGGTTGGCCCGCATCAGTTCGGCGGTGCGCTCCACCACCCGCTGCTCCAATCCGATATTGGCCCGCTGCAACTGCTCGTAGAGGATCACGTTGTCGAAGGCGACCGACAGGCGCGAGGTGAACAGGCCGATGAGCGCACGGTCGGTCTCGGAGAGCGAGCGGTCCGCCTTCAGGAGGGCGACGATCTCGCTGCCGCTGGCGGTGTGGACGTAGAGGGTCGACCAGCGGTCGCCGAAGGTGTGGCGCCGCTCGGTGAAGGCCTGGGCGACGATCGCCCGCACGTCGTCGTCGAGGGGCCGCTGCCCGTCGCCGCCGGCGAGGTGCTGGTAGCAGCCCGAGCCCGCGAGCACGCTGACCGCGTCCTGCGGGCCGGATTGCTCGCGCAGGACCAGGATGCCCTCGCAGGCGACGTTGAGGAGCGAGGAGACCTGGGTCAGCACGCCCTCGGCGAGCCGCTGCATCGACTTGTAGTCGAGCAGCATCGGCGCGGCGTCGATGATGATCTCGAGCCCGCGCCGGGTCTCCTCCAGGCGCTTGAGCTGCTGGTAGGCGCGGAGCGCCGCGGTCAGGCTGGTGAACAGCTTGTCGGCGGTGAGCTCGGTCTTCGCCTTGTAGTCGTTGATGTCGTAATCGACGATGACGCGGCGTTCCGGCGCCTGGCCGGGCTGGCCGGTGCGCAGGATGATGCGCACCGTGTCGTCCTTCAGCTCGCGCCGGACGAAATCGACGAGGCGCAGGCCGGCATCGTCGGTCTCCATCACCACGTCGAGCAGGATCACCGCCATGCCGCGCCGGGCCGAGAGCAGGGAGCGGGCCTCGGCCGCCGAGTAGGCCGAGATGAGCTCCAGCCCCGCCCCGTCGAGCCCGTAGCCCGAGAGGGCGAAGCGGGTGCCCTCGTGCACCGCGGGGTCGTCGTCCACCACCATCACCGGCCAGGCGGCAGCTTGCAGGTCCGCGCCGGGCTCGTCGTCCGGCAGCAGGAAGAGGATGTCGTCGTCGCTCATCAACCGTCCGTGCACGTGGCCCCGGCCGCGCCGGCGGCGCGCGAAGCTTCGCGCCGGCATCCTGGCCGGGAGGACGCGAAACGACAAGCTCACGACAGACGAACCGGCCCGCTCCAATATGACTTGTCAGGGCTCGACCGTTCGGCGGATCGACGCCGCCGCCGCGCGACCACCGGATGATCGGGCGCCCGCCCCAGCGACGACACGGCACGTCGGGTGCGCGAGAGCACATCCCGCGCGACGACGTTCACCACGTAATGATCGTGCAACAGAGCCCGCCTACAAGCGCCGCGCTTGCAGAACAGGGAGGCACGCCATGCTTCACGTGGTCCCGGAACATGTCGGCGCGATCGCCGCTCCGCTGCCCGACGATGCGCCCTGGCAGCGCGATCTCGATGCCCTGGACGCGCTCCTGCAGGACTCGCGCCCGCGGCGCCCGAGCCGGGCGCAGATCGCCGCCCTGATCGAGGCCGAGGCGCCCGGCGCCCTCTCGGCCGCGTCCCGCGCCCGGATCGCCGAGCGGCTGGCCGGGATCCTCGCCTGACTCGAAGCGGGAGACCGCGACGGATGGACCTGAGGACAAATTCGGTGCTGCGCCCCGGCCGGCGGCACGGCACGTGGACGGAATGCACCCAAGACGGCATTGTCGTCACCGGCGACCCGGGATTTCGGGGCCGCTGCGGCACGGGGGCGCGCGATGGTGGCGAGGCGGGGACGAGGGCGGTCGGCCCGTCCGGGAGCGGCGTGATGACGGGTGCCGCCCCGCACGTCGTGGTGGTCGACGACGAGCCCGATGCCCGGGCCATGGTGGGCGACTACCTGCGGATGCACGGGTTCGAGGTCAGCCTGTGCGACGGCGGCCGCGCCCTGCGCCGGCGCCTCGCCGAGGTCGCCCCCGACCTGATCGTCCTCGACCTCAACATGCCGGAGGAGGACGGGCTGTCGATCGTGCGCGACCTCAAGGGCCGCTCGACCATTCCCATCATCATGCTCACCGCCACCGCGAGCCCGATCGACCGGGTGGTCGGCCTCGAGCTCGGGGCGGACGATTACCTGCCCAAGCCCTGCGAGCTGCGCGAACTGGTGGCGCGCATCCGCTCGGTGCTGCGCCGGGCGGCGCAGGCGCGCGGCACCGTTCCCGAGCCGGTTCAGCCAGGGATCCAGCCCGAGATCCGGCAGGAGAACGGCGTCCGCTTCGGCCGGATGATCGTCGACACCGAGACCCTGCGCCTGCGCGACGAGGCCGGCAGCGAGCAGATCCTGACCCGCTCCGAATACGCCCTGCTCAAGGCCTTCCTCGACAACCCCAAGCGCGTGCTGACCCGCGAGCGCCTGCTCGACCTCGCCGATGCCCGCGACCCCGAGGCGTTCGACCGGGCGATCGACGTGCGGATCAACCGTATCCGCAAGAAGGTCGAGCCCGACCCGGCCAATCCGCGTTTCATCAAGACCGTCAGGGGGATGGGCTACGTGTTCCGGCCCGACGGCGATTGAGGGCGGGGCTGCCCCGCGGCACGATTCCGCAACCGGGGACTTGATCGAGATCGGGGGCCTCGCCACGCTATCCCAGCAGAATGCCGTCGCGCTATGTAGGGCGGGCTAGGGAATCGTTCGCCCGCCGCCGCTGCCGAGGAGAAGGCCGTTGTCGCCCAGCCCCGCTCCCACCCTCTCCGGCGCCGATCCGGTCGCCGGCACCGTCGATCCGGTCTGGCGGCGGCTGCGCCAGGAGGCCGAGACCGTGATGCGCGACGAGCCGCGCCTCGCCTCCTTCCTGTTCGCCAGCGTCCTCAACCACGCCACCCTCGAATCGGCGGTGGCGCACCGCGTCGCCTCGCGGCTCGGCCATGCGGCCCTGACCGCCGACCTGATCGCCCAGAGCTTCGGCGAGGCGGTGGCGGACGATCCCGGCATCGGCCAGGCCTTCCGGGCCGATATCGGCGCGGTGATCGACCGCGATCCCGCAGCCGGCCGGGCGATCGAGCCGGTCCTGTACTTCAAGGGCTTCCACGCCATCCAGGCCCACCGCCTGAGCCACTGGCTCTGGACCCGCGGCCGGCGCGACCTCGCGCTCTACCTCCAGAGCCGCTCGTCGGAGGTCTTCCAGACCGACATCCACCCGGCGGCGCGGATCGGCCGCGGCATCTTCCTCGACCATGCCACCGGCCTCGTCGTCGGCTCGACGGCGGTGATCGAGGACGAGGTCTCGATGCTGCACGACGTCACCCTCGGCGGCACCGGCAAGCACGGCGGCGACCGCCACCCGAAGATCCGGCAAGGCGTGATGATCGGCGCCGGCGCCAAGATCCTCGGCAACATCGAGGTCGGCGCCCGCGCCCGGGTCGCCGCCGGCTCGGTGGTGCTCCAGGCGGTGCCGCCCTGCACCACGGTGGTGGGCGTGCCGGCCCGCGTCGTCGGCTCGGCCGGCTGCTCCGACCCGGCGCGGGCGATGGATCAGTTCATCCACCTGATGGACGGGATCTGACGGCCGGGCGCCGGCTGCCTTGCCTACCCCGCCTTGCCCGCCCGGCCCCGCCGTGGCAAGGCGGGGGCCCTACCGATCCGAGCCCCCGTGGACCGCCCGCGCGGCACGCCCGGCGGGGGAGGGTCGTCGTCGCATCCCGAGCCCGCCCACGGCTCTCGGGGTCCTGGTTGAAGGCGGCCGAGGCCCGCGCCCGCTCGGGGCACGGTCGCGGCCGAGCCTTAAGCACGTGAAGAGGCCAGCGTGAACAAGACCGAGATGACGAAGGTGGAAGGCTACCTTCGCCGCACTTTCGCCAACCACAACATCCGGCTCGTCGCCCGTCCCAAGAAGACGGATTCGGCAGAGGTCTATATCGGCGAGGAATTCGTCGGCGTGCTGTCGGTCGACGACGAGGACGGCGACCGCTCGTTCAACTTCTCGATGGCGATCCTCGACACCGATCTGGACGAGTAGTCCCCCGCGTCAGGGGTTGGAGCCGAACAGCCGCTCCAGCCCCGCGAGGCCGGCGCTCCAGGAGGGCAGCCGGTCGGCCGAGAAGCGCAGGCGCAGGCTCACGCTGCCGACCCGGATCTCGCTGAGGCAGGCGGCGTCCGGCTCCGGCACCCGTTCGGTGGCGCAGCGCGCCGCGAACCGGCTGCCCTCGCCCTGCGCGAGATAGAGATCCTCGCCCTCGAACGGCGTGCCGGCCCGGAAGCGCCGGCGCATCAGGCCGTCGGTGAGCGGCTGCGCCTCGGCGGTCAGGAAGCGGGCGTAGCGCCGGGCCGGGCTCAGCGGCGCTTCGGTCTCCGGTGCCCGGGTCGCGGTCACCCGCATCAGGCCGGGGAGGGCGCTGCCGGTCAGCTCGGTCCACGGGATCGCGAGGTCGATCCGCTCGGGGGTCGCCTCCGCGGCGGCGCCGGGCCGCACGATCCAGGCCGCCGGCAGGACCAGGGGCCGGGCGGTCAGGGCGCTCACCACCACCGGTCCGGCCGGGGCCATCGGGCGGGCGAGCCAGGCCGCGACGACGCCCGTGAGGGCGAGCGAACCGGCGAGGCCCAGGGCCGCCGCCAGGATCAGGCGCCGGTCGACCGGATGGCCGGTGACAGGAGGAACGGTGGGACGGCCGACCCGCGCCGCGTGCATCACGTCCCGTTCGAGGCGCGCCACGGTGGCGCTCAGTGCAGGCCCCATGGCGCCCGCCTCCGATTCGTTCGATCGATGCCCGGAGCGGGCATGTCCCGGAACGTTCGGCTCCGACCGTTAACGGCTCCTTACCGGAACCCGGTCATGGGATGAATTTCTGTGGCGCGGGCGACCCATGCCGAGGGGAATCCCGCAACGGGACCGGCTTCAGAGATCTGTGGATAACGAAAAATTAACCATAACCCCAAATCGCACCTGGCGCAGGGTGGGACGAACGCGCTTGCCGGAGTTTAACCTCCCATGAACCTCTCGCCCTCCGCCCTCGAGAACATCCAGACCCTCGTGCTCGGCCTCGCCTTCGCGGGCCTCCTGGCGAGCGCCTTCGAATGGGCGACGGCGCGGCGCGCGAGCTTCGGCCTCCTGTCGGGCGGCGGCCTCGTGGCCATCGCCTCCCTGCCGGTCCTCGCCTTCGGGGCGCCGTTCATCATCCTGCGCAACACCGTGCGCGGGCGGCGGATCGAGGGGCGCCCGATCCCGTTCGTGATGCTGGCGACGATGCTGGCCTGCGGCTGGAGCCTGGTCTCGGGCCGGGTGGTGCTCGACCTGGCGCACCTGGTTTCGGGTGCTTGAGAGCCCTGCTCGCTCAACCCGCGATCTGAGCTTCTCCGCGTCATCCCGGGTTCCGCTTTCGCGGCCCCGGGACGAGGCGGAGGGTTTCAAGGTTGTCTGGCCAGATCTGCGCAGCTCGTCGGATCGACGTCGCTGCGCCTGTCGCCCTCAGCGATTCGCCGTGGTGACCGGCGACGTCACGCCGTTGAGCGCCACCCAGGCGAGGCCGTCCTGGCCCTCGCGCTTCACGTAGGTGTAGCCGGTGCGCTGCCAGGGCAGGATCGCGTTGGTCTTGTTGTCGAGGATGTAGTCGCCGCGGTCGGTGCGGACCATCAGGACCGCGTGGCCCTCGCCGATCTCGTCGATCACAACGGTCATCCGCAGGGCGCGGCGGGCGAGGCCGCGCTCCACCAGCATCCGACGCTTGAGGAGCTGGTAATCCTCGCAATCGCCCATGCCGTCATCGGGAAAGTCCCAGCGGTCGACGACGCCCCAGTGGTCCTGGTCGATCACCGGGCGGATGCGGCCGTTGACGCGCCGGTTCACCGCCGTCAGCGTGCGCCACAGGGCCGGCGTCATCGTCAGCGTGGCCGGCTCGCTGGTGTCGACGGCGCATTCCGCGGGGTAGCGGGTGCAGAAATCGGTCCAGGCGCTCACCGGCTTCGCCGCCCCGCCGCGCTCGATCGCCACGCTGGCATCGGGCAGGGCCGCGAGGGTCTGGGTCTGCCCCTGGGCGGTCGCGCCGCCGATCAGCAGCAGCGTGCCGAGAAGTCCCACCTGCGCCGCCCGGGCGCCGCGCTTCAGGAGGCCCTGGCGATCGACATGCCGCACGTCGACATGGCTCGCCCGGCCGAGGCCGTCCATCACTGCCCGCATTGCCCCATCGACTCGTCGCTTGGTTCTTGCATCCAAGCTGCCACGGGGGCGGACGGCGCTCAACCGAAAAATTTAAACCCCAGTAAACGCCCCTGCCGCACTTTGGTTCCAATTCGGTACGCAGATTCTTCGGCTGATTCGTACTGTCACCGATTGGCGGTGACGGTCGGAGCGGTGGCACCCCCTAACGACACCCAGGCGGTCGCGTCCTGCGATTCGCGCTTGATGAAGGTGTATCCGGTCTTGTGCCAGGGCAGCACGGCGCTGGTCTTGTTGTCGAGGACCAGATCGCCGCGGTCGGTGCGCAGCATCAGCACGGCGTGGCCCTCGCCCTTCTCGTCGATCACCACCGTCATCCGCATCGCGCGGCGCGGCAGCCCGGCCTGGGCGAGCAGCTTGCGCTTGAGGAGCTGGAAGTCCTCGCAATCGCCCGAGCCGTCCTCGGCGAGGTCCCAGCGGTCCGGCACGCCCCAATGCTCCTGGTCGGTGACGGCGCGAAGCGACGCGTTGACCTGGCGGTTGATGCCGGTGACCGTCTGCCACAGCCGCGGGGTCAGGGTCACCTGCGCCGGCTCGCTCGCATCCACCGCGCATTCCGACGCGTAGCGGGCGCAGAACTCGACCCAGCCGACGATCGGCCGGGCATGGCCGAGATCCGGGGCGCCGGCGCTCGGCATCGGCAGGGCGGCGAGGGTCTGGGCCGCCGCCTCGTTGCTCGGGGACGACACCAGGGCCGCCGCGAGCATGCCGGCGCCGACCAGAACCCGCTTCACCTGCCGCTCGAAACCCGTGGTCATCTGCGCCATCCCCTTCGTTATGAAGGAGACTGGCCCCCGACCTGCTCGGCGGCGCTGAAATGGATCCGCACAATTTTATCGATCTGGCCGGCCCTGGACCGGTCCCGCGGACAGGACCAAGACCTCGCTCATCGGGTCCGGCGCATTCGCCGGACCGCGTTAGGGGGTGGAATACCTTAACCGGACGTTCCGGGCTGGATCGGCGCCTGGTAGGACAGGCCCATGTCCCACGGGAAGTAGATCCAGGTGTCCTGGCTCACTTCCGTGACGAAGGTGTCGATCAGGGGCCGGCCGGCGGGCTTGGCGTAGACCGTGGCGAAGTGCGCCTCCGGCAGCATGGCGCGCACCACCTGGGCGGTCTTGCCGGTGTCGGTGAGGTCGTCGAGGACCAGCACGCCGCGGCCCCGGCCGTCGCTGATCGCCCGGATGCTCGGCGCCACGTCCTTGAGCACCTTGAGGGTGCCCTGCTCCTGGTAGTCGTGGTAGCTCGCCACGCACACCGTCTCGACCAGCCGGATGCCGAGTTCGCGCGCCACGATCGCGGCCGGCACCAGCCCGCCGCGGGTGATGCACACGATGGCCTCGAACGGTCCGGCGCCGGCGAGCCGCCAGGCCAGCGCCCGGGCGTCGCGGTGGAACTGGTCCCAGGAGACGGGAAAAGCCTTGTCGCTCGGAGAAGCCATGGTCAGGTCCGTTCGGCTTGCAGGCGCGAGACCAGCGCCTCGATCTCGGTGCGCGCCGCAGCGAGCGCCTCCGGCTCGCGTCCGCGCACCACGATCTGGTTGCGGAAGCCCACCGGGGTCATCGACGGGTAGGAGCCGATCGAGACGCCGGGATGCGCCTTGGCGATGAGCGCCAGCCCTTCGGCGTAGCCGCCCTCCGGCAGGTTGCCGGCCTCGATCGTCTCTGCGGTGACCCGCGCGCCGGTCTTCAGCCGCGGGGCGACCGAATCCATCATCGCCTGCATGATCGAGGGCACGCCCGCCATCACGATCACGTTCTCGATCATGAAGCCCGGCGCCTTCGAGATCGGGTTCTCGATCAGCTCGGCCCCGAACGGGATCCGGGCCATGCGCAGGCGGGCCTCGTTGAGGTCCTCCGGCTTGATCCGCTCGAGCAGCATGGCACGCGCCCGCGGGTCGACGTCGATGCCGACGCCGAGGGCTTGCGCCACGCAATCGGCCGTGATGTCGTCGTGGGTCGGCCCGATCCCGCCGGTGGTGAACAGGTAGGTGTAGCGGCCGCGCAGGGCGTTGACCGCCGTCACGATCTCCTCGGCCACGTCCGGCACCACCCGCACCTCGCGCAGGTCGATGCCCGAATTGGTCAGGTACTCGGCGATGTAGCCGATGTTCTTGTCCTTGGTGCGTCCGGACAGGATCTCGTCGCCGATGACCAGGATGGCGGCCGTGACCGGGGCGGGGCTGGCGTCAGGCATCTGGGGATTTCCTTAGGCGCCGTTGAGGCGCTCTTGGCGGCCCGCCGCCGCGGCGGCGACAGGGTTACGCCCGCCTTATCGCGGTGCCTCCCGGGGCTCAAGCGTGACACCTCGGCCCGCGCCGGTTAAGCGCCGGGAATGCCCATCGAATCCGTCACCCCATGCACTTCCCCGGCGCGCTGACCGAGGGGCGGTTGGTGCGCCGCTACAAGCGCTTCCTCGCCGACGTCGAGCTGGCGGACGGCCGCCTCGTCACCGCGCATTGCGCCAATCCGGGGGCGATGCTGGGCCTCGTCGAGCCTGGCCGGCCGGTGCTGCTCTCGGGCTCCACCAATCCGGCCCGCAAGCTCGCCTGGTCGTGGGAGCTGGTCGAGGCGGACCTGCCCGGCGGGCCGCAATGGGTCGGCATCAACACCGCCCGGCCGAACGCCCTGGTGGCCGAGGCCTTTCGCGAGGGGCGTCTTCCGCCGCTCGCCGGCGCCACGTCCTGGCGGGCCGAAGTGGCTTATGGAAAAGCGAGCCGGGTCGATTTCCTGGCTGGCGACGCCGCCGGGCCGATCCATGTCGAGGTGAAGAACTGCCACCTGATGCGCCGGCCCGGCCTCGCCGAGTTCCCGGATTGCGTCGCCGCCCGCAGCGCCCGCCACATGGACGAGCTCGCCGAGGTGGTGCGCCAGGGCGGCCGCGCCCTGGTGATCTGGGTGGTGCAGATGCGGGCCGAACGGTTCTCGGTCGCGGGCGATCTCGACCCGGGCTTCGACGCCGCGTTCCGGCGCGCCCGTGCGGCGGGGGTGGCGGCCCACGCCTTCACCTGCCGGATCGACCGGACGGAGGTGACGATCGGGGAAGAGATCCCGATCGTCGCGTGAGGCGCTACCAGCGCCCCGGCCCGGGCTCGTCGTCCCAGTGCCGATGGCGGTGCCAGGGCGGCGGGCCGTCCCGGTAGCCGCCGTCGCGGTACCCGGGGCCCTCGTCGCAGACCCGCACCCGGCGCACCACCTCGTCGCCATACGCGTCGATGTGGCGCTTGACGAAGACCCGGCACGGGCCGGGCCCCTGCACGAAGCGCGGCGGGGGAGGGGGCGGGGCGCGCCACTCGCCCCGGCCCTCGAAGCGGGGCGGCGGATAGTCGTCGAGATCGGCCGCGGCGACCGGGCCGGCGAGGACCAGAAGGGCGAGGGCGCCGAGGGCGGGGCGGGCGGTCGGGCGCGGGGGGCGCACGGTCATGACGGGGCTCTTGGCTGGCGAAGCGGGGGCGGTGATGACCGCCGGCATGGGAGCATCCTCGCGCCCCGGCGTTGAACCGCGGCTGAAGCGGCCGTTGCCCGGTAGACAGGTTGCGTCGGGCGGGCCGCCCGCGCCGACCCTGCGCACGGACGCGCCAAGATTCCGCGCAGCGGTGATCCAGGATTCGTTGGATGATCCCCTGCGGTAAGGTTTGATTAGATCGGCCGATCTACGCTTGCTCTCACAGGGGAAACGCGACTCATGAGCATCAAGCGGCTTCTATTCTCATCCATCGTGACGATCGGCGCGATCGCCTGCGTCCTGGCCGCCAGCATGGCGCTGCTTCACCGGTCCCGGATCGACGAGATCGACCGCGGCCTGCTCCGCCTCGACGTGGTGCGGGCCCTCGCGGCGATCCCGCAATCCGTCAACATGGAGCGCGGGGTGTGGGGCCTGCTCCTGCCGACGGCGTCACTCGACGAGGCCTCGCGGCATGCCGGGCTCGCCGATCTGCGCCGCCGCTCGGACGACGCCGTGGCCGCGCTTCGCCGGGCGGTCGAGGCCGGTGCCGCGGCCCTGCCGGAGGCGGGCCCGCTCCAGGCGAGGGCCGCAGAGATCGAGGCGGCCTTCGGTGCATCTCGCCAGCTGGCGCGAGACCGGCTCGCCCTGCCGCCGGAGCAGCGCGGCGACGGGGCGGGCGCCCTCGGCAAGGCCATGGCGGAGATCAGCGACAAGGCCGCCGCCACGGCCGGCGAGCTGACGCGCGACCTCGCCGCGGCCGACGGCCGGGCCAACCGCTGGATCGCGGTCGCCGCCATGGCCGGCGACCTGCGCGACATCGGCGGACGGCAGGCCGGCTTCCTCCAGAACCTCGTCGTACCCCGCAAGCCGGTGACGCCGGCACAGCGAGTCGAGTTCTGGACGTTCCAGGGCCGCGTCGACCAGCTGCTCGCCGGCCTCGAGAAGGCGTCCGCCGACCCGGCCGCCGGTGAGGCGGTGGTGACCGCCATGGAAGGGATGCGCCGCGGCTACGTCCAGGTGTTCTCGGAGCTGAAGAAGGACCTGCTGCCCCATTTCGACACCGGCGCCTTCCCGCTCGACGGCACCGGCTACCGCGAGCGGGCGGTGCCGATCTGGCCGCCGGTCCTGCGCCTGCGCGACACCGCCTTCGACCGGGCGGCCTCCATCCTGACCGAGCGTCGTGCGGAGGCCGAGCGGGGCTTCGCCCTCGCGCTCGCCGCCCTCGCGGCGACGGTCGCGGTCGGCCTCGGCGTGCTGGTCCTCGTGGCGACGCGGGTGATCCGCCCCCTGACCGGCATGGCGCAGGCGATCGGCCGCGTCGCCGAGGGCGATCTCGACGCCGCGATCCCGGGCGCCGGGCGCCGCGACGAGATCGGCGCGATGGCGGGCGCCGTCGCGGTGTTCAAGGACAGCCTTGTCCGCAACCGGGCGCTCGAGGCGGAGGCGTCCACCACGCGCGCCGGCGCGGAGGCGCGGCGCCGGGCCGACCTGCACCGGCTCGCCGAGCAGTTCGAGGGGGCGGTGAGCGCGGTCGTCGGCGGCGTGGCGCAGGCCGCGGACGAGATGCAGGCGAGCGCCCAGACCATGGCGGCCACGGCCAGCCGCACGGCCGACCGCAGCCACGCGGTCGCGGCGACCGCCGGCCACACCGCCGCCAACGTGCACACCGTCGCGGCGGCGGCCGAGGAGCTCGGTTCGTCGATCGCCGAGATCAGCCGGCAGGTCGACGGCTCGGCCGACCTCGTCCGGGTCGCGGCGGCGGAGGCCGCGCAGACGGTCTCGCTGGTCCAGGACCTCAGCGGGGCCGCGGCCCGGGTCGGCGACGTGGTGGCGCTGATCTCCTCGATCGCCAGCCAAACCAACCTGCTGGCCCTGAACGCCACCATCGAGGCGGCCCGGGCCGGTCCGGCGGGACGCGGCTTCGCGGTGGTCGCCGCCGAGGTCAAGGAACTGGCCGGTCAGACGGCGCGGGCCACCGAGGAGATCACGAGCCAGATCGCGGCGATCCAGTCCTCGACCGGGCGGGCGGTCGGGGCGATCGACGGGATCACGGCGCGGATCGAGGAGATCTCGGGGGTGGCGAGCGCGATCGCGGCGTCCGTGCAGCAGCAGGGGGCGGCGACGCAGGAGATCGTCCGCAACGTCGCCGAGGCCGCCGCCGGCACCGGCGAGGTCACCGGCACCATCGGCACGGTCGCCCGGACCTCGGAGGAGACCGGCGCCGCCGCCGCCCAGGTGCTCGCCTCGGCCGCGGCGATGTCGCGGCGGAGCGAGCAGCTGACCGGGGAGGTGGCGCAGTTCCTGGCGACGATCCGGGCGGCTTGATGCCAGGCGGGTGGCGGCTCTACTTCGTCGCCGCCACCACGATCTTCGTGCGGCTGATGAAGGCGCGCGGGTCGGCGCCCTGGTGGCCGTAGAGGTCGCGGGTCACCGTCACGCTCTTCGCGCCGAGGCTCTTGCGGCACTCCTCCTTGACGAAGGTCTCGCCGAGCGGCGTCTCGTCGCCGGTGGGCTTGCCCTCGGCGCAGGCCCAGCCGTCCTCGCCCCAGTGGCCGCGGGCCTGGATGCCGAGGAGGTGACCCTTCTTGCGCAGGTAGAGCGGCACCGCGTCGTCGGTTTCGATCACCAGTCCGGCGATCCGGGCATCGTCGCCGACGAGCAAGGTCAGCCGGGCCGGGTGCCCGGCGACCCGGGTGCCGTTGCGGGTGGTGCCGTCTGCGTAGACGAAGCCGATGGCGTGGCGGCCCGACGCGTCCGCCGGGCAGGCGCGCCAGTCGCTCCAGGCCGCCAGCGTACGGGGCGGACCCTCGCGGCAGGCGAGGTCGCCGTAGCCGTGAACGGCGATCTCCGCGACCGGCATCCCGACCCGGAGATCGCGCAGGTCCGCGATCTCGGGACCGGCGGCGAGCGCCGGCCCGGTGCAGAGGAGAGCGGCGAGAACCGTGAGCTCAGTGCGAGACGGCCGGGGCATCGGAGCCCTCCTTCTTGCGGTAGATGTCGCAGGCCCGGGACGTCGCTCCGAAGAAAGCGGTGCATTCCCCGATCGTCGGGTCGCCCTTGCCCTTGAGCTGGGTGGTCACGTAGGTGGCGACTGCGTCGATCTCCGCCGGGCGCAGAAAAACTGCCGTCTCCGGCGGCATGCTGCTGCCCATGTCGGCCTTCAGCGAGTCGTAGCACTTCACCGAATCGTAGGCGCCGCGCAGGTGGTAGGGCATGCCGGTCCCGGGCCGGCCGCAACGCACCACCTCGGCGACCTGCTCCTTGTCGAGCTGCGTCTTGCGCAGGGACAGGGCCTCGCCGCCATAGCCGCCCCCGCCGCCGCCGTGCCACTTGTGGCAGCCCGAGCAGGCCTTCTTGAACACCGCGAGATCGCCCTCGCCCGCGCCGGTCCGGGCCGATTGGGCCCAAGCCGAATTCAGCGACGCCCCGCCCGAGGCGAGCGCGAGGCCGGCGACCAGCGCCGGCAACACCAATTTCCGCATCCGCATGAACCCCGTGAGCGGCGGGGCGCACGTGGCGCCCCGCCTTGCAAGGACGCCCGGTCAGAGCGCGAAGACGTAGAGCATCGAGCCGGTCTGGATGTTCTTCAGCTCCGGGGTCGAGTCGATGAACCACTTGTCCCAGGCGCCGCCGAGGCCGACCAGGATCGCGACGTATTGCTTGCCGTCGACCGTGAACGTCATCGGCGGCGCGTTGACGCCGCCGCCGGTGCGGAACTCCCACTTCTTGTCGAGGGTCTTGGCGTCGAGGGCCATCACGCCGCCCGAGGGCTCGCCGGTGAAGACGAGGTCCGGCGTCGCCAGCATGCCGCCGAGCAGCGGGAACTGGGTCTCGTGCTTGCCCGCGACCTTGCCGGTCTTCACGTCGATCGCCGTCACGCTGCCGGTGATCCGGAACGGCTGGCTCGGCCCGCCGCCGGTGAAGAACTCCCGCGGCTTCAGGTTGGCCTGCGTCATCGCCTCGTGGGTGACGCGGTTGCAGCTCTCGATGACCGGGATGTACCAATATTGCAGGTTCGGATTGTAGGCGGTCGGCGGCCAGTTCTTGCCGCCCATGTTGCCCGGGCAGAAATCGGCGTTCTTGTTCTCGGCCGAGGGCGTCGCCGCCGGGTTGTAGCGCTGCACGTCCTTGTTCGGGTCGTACTCGAACGGCTTGCCGGTGTCGGGGTTGATGCCCTTGGTCCAGGTCACCTTCTTGACGAAGGGCGTCGCCCAGACGAACTGGCCGGTGGTGCGGTCGACGGCGTAGCCGAAGCCGTTGCGGTCGGCCTCGATCGCGAGCTTGCGCCCGCCGACATCGACCAGGAGGTTCTCCGACACGCTGTCATAATCGTAGGGGTCGTTCGGCGTGTGCTGGAAGTGCCACTTGATCTTGCCGGTCTGGGCGTCGAGGCCCAGGGTCGAGTCGGTGTAGAGGTTGTCGCCCGGGCGGTAGGCGTTGTCCCAGTCCGGGCCCGGATTGCCGACGCCCCACACGATCGTGTCGGTGTCCGGATCGTAGGTGCCGGTGACCCAGGTCGAGCCGCCGCCGCTGACGGCCGCGTTGTTGTTGCCCTTCCAGGTCTCG
This sequence comes from Methylobacterium sp. 17Sr1-1, assembly GCF_003173775.1. Taxonomy (NCBI): domain Bacteria; kingdom Pseudomonadati; phylum Pseudomonadota; class Alphaproteobacteria; order Hyphomicrobiales; family Methylobacteriaceae; genus Methylobacterium; species Methylobacterium sp. 17Sr1-1. The sequence continues at coordinate 3,797,942 of NZ_CP029552.1, forward strand.
TAGCCCGGCTCGCCCTTGCCCGGGATGGTGTGGGTGCGCCAGACCTCCTTCTCGGTCTTCAGGTCGGTGGCGGCGATCCAGCCGCGGATGCCGTACTCGGCGCCGCCGACGCCGGAGATCGCCATGCCCTTCACGATGAGCGGCGCGCCGGTGATCGTCTCGCCCTTGTCGGGATCGGCGACTTGGCGCTGCCAGGCGACCTGGCCGGTCTCCTTGTTGGTGGCGATCAGGCGCCCGTCGAGGGTGTGGCTGACGACAAGGTCGCCCCAGAGCGCGACGCCGCGGTTGTTGACGCCGCAGCAGGCGACCGCGCCGGCCCATTCGCGGTCGGTCTTGGGGTCCATCTTCCAGAGGAGCTTGCCCTCGCCGCCACGCGTGTCGATCTTGTAGACCGAGCCCCACCCGTCGGTGACGTACATCAGGCCGTTCTCGACGATCGGCGTGCCCTCGAGCCCGCCGTGGCTCCAGATGCCGCCGCCCTCGATGCCGCCGAGATGCATCGTCCAGGCGACCTTGAGGTTCTTGACGTTGTCCTTGTTGATCTGGGTCAGCGTCGAGTAGCGGTGCCCGGCGAAGTTCTTGTGGTGCTGGATCCAGTTGCCCTCCTCCTTGTCGGCGTTCAGCAGGCGCTCCTGCGTGACGCCGCCCTCGGCGGCGAAGGTCGGGGAGAGGGGCAGGGCGGCGGCCGCGAGGGCGGCGAGGGAGGTCGCGGCGAGGATGCGCCGCGCCGTACGGGACGTCGTCATGGTGTTTCCTCCTGGCAGCCTTTTGGTCTGTTCTCGCCTCGGCGCGGGCCGCCTCGCGGCCGGGCGTGTTTAGGAAAATATACCTGGTCGCGGCGTCGGCCTCAGGGACCGGCGCGGACCTCCACCGGCACCTCGACGGCGCCGGCCTTGCGGAAGCTCGCCGAACAGGTGAAGCGCTCGCCCGCGGCCAGCGGCTGGCGGATCTGGAGCAGCATCACGTGCATCCCCTCCGGGGTCAGCGCGGTCTCGCCCGACGCCTTGACGGCGATGGTCTGGACCGGGCGCTTCGAGGGCGGGCCCTCGCCGCCCTTGTCGACCGTCACGCGCTCGCTGAAATTCGCGAAGGGGCAGCGGAAGCGCACGAGGGAATCGGCTTCCGCCGCGCGGTTCATCACCGTCAGATGGAGGGGGATGTCCGACCCGATCGTCCCGGTGGGGGCGACGGAGGCGTGCACGACGTCGATGTCGCCGGCCATGGCCGGGACGCAGCCTAGACACAAGGCAACGGCCGCCCCGTTCATCCAGTAAAAGGCGCGCCTCTTCAGCGGCATGGCGTTGCCGCCTCGTGGTCAAGGCGCGACATGGATGCTGACATCCACTCTCCTCCTCTATGATGAGCTTCGCCTTTTGGCGGCGAATTACCCGTGAGGGTAGCCGGCACCGGTATTCCGTCAAGATCCGGGATTAATGCGCAGCGGAAAATCGTCCGCGACCGATGCACACGGACCTAGCGCCAAAGCCCCTCCCGCGGCGGGCCGGACCGCGCTAGCTTGGTGGGTTGAGATGATGGACGGGGAGGATGGACGATGGCCGAGACGGGGAAACCGGCGCGGGAGCAGGGCCGCTTCGATATTGGGGCGATCGCCGCCGCGCTGCCGGTGAGCGCCACCACGATGCTCGTCGACACCTACCTGACCGACCGGCCGGCGGCGAGCGCCCGGGTGTTTCGCGTCTACCGCCCGACGCCGGCCCATTACCACGAGGGCTGCGACGAGTACCTCTACGTGCTCTCCGGCCGCGGCACGTTTTGGATCGGCGACGCCTCCGACGAGGCGGAGTTCGGCCCGGGCCAGCTCCTGTTCTTCGAGCGCGGCGTGGTCCACGCCCTGCCGCAGCTCCTGGAGGAGCCGGTGGTCTTCCTCTCCGTCGACACGCCTCGGCGCGCGCCGACCGACGTGATCTTCGTCGATCCCGCCGCCGGCTCGGCGAAGAGCTTCATGGCCCGCAACGCTCCCTGGGACGATCCGGCTTGATCTCCTGAACGCTTGACCTCCTGGGCCCCTGCCGCGATGCACGGGGCACAACAACGGGAGGATCCATGATGGCGGGCGAGAGCAAGGTCGCGCTGGTCACCGGCGCGGCGCGGGGCATCGGTCTGGCGACGGCGCAACTCTTCCTCGAAGAGGGCTGGCGCGTCGCGCTCCTCGACATCGACGGCGCGGCGCAGGACAAGGCCGTGACCGAGCTCGGCCGGCCGGACACCACCCTGGCGCTCACCGCCGACGTCGCCGACCCGGACGCCGTGGCGGCGGCGGTCGCGGCCGTCGAGGCCCGGTTCGGCCGGCTCGACGCGCTCGTCAACAACGCCGGCACCGCGGTGTTCAAGCCGCTCCTCGACACCAGCCACGCCGAATGGGCCCGGGTGCTCGCCGTCAACCTCACCGGCCCGTTCCTGTGCGTGCAGGCGGCGGCCCCCGTGATGGCGCGGGGCGGCGGCGGGGCTGTCGTCAACATCACGTCGATCTCCGGCCAGCGCGCCTCGACCCTGCGGGTCGCCTACGGCACCAGCAAGGCCGCGCTCAAGCACCTGACCAAGCAGCAGGCGGTCGAACTCGCCCACCTGAACATCCGGGTCAACGCGGTGGCGCCGGGCCCGGTCGATACCGCGATGGCGAAGGAGGTCCACAGCCCGGCGATCCGCGCCGATTACCACGACGCCGTGCCGCTCAACCGCTACGGCCTGGAGCGGGAGATCGCCGACGCCATCGTCTACCTGTGCGGTCCGCGGGCGAGCTACGTCACCGGGCAGACGCTCGCCGTCGATGGCGGCTTCGACGCCGCCGGGATCGGGCTGCCGACCCTTCGGCGGGACCTCGCGGCCCGCTGACACGGTGGGACCTGGCGGCTCGATGAGGCGGCCGGACTGCGCCGCGGGCCGATACTCCCCCGTGTTGTAATAACGTTACGCTCGGCGCGCCTCGTGCGGGATGCGCCGAGTCTTCGCTTGCCAGCCTGCCGCTCGTCGCGTGAATGCAACGTTATACCATTCACGGGGGCGGGCATGGGCAAGGTAGGATCGTTCGGGGCGGGTCCGGTGCTGCTGGTGGCAGCCGTGACCCTCGCGGGGCCGGCCCACGCCGAGGAGATCGCCCTCGATACGATCGACGTCGCCTCGCCGAGCCCGATCGCGGCGGCGCCGTCCGGCGGCGGGGCGGGGGCGGGAGTCCCCGGCACCTTCCCGGCCGGGGTGCTGCCGGTCGTCACCACCACCTTCTCGCCGGTCACGGTGGTGACCCAGGCCGACATCGTCCGCCAGCAGCCGCGCACGCTCGGCGACGCCCTGTTCGACCGGCCCGGCCTCTCCGCCACCACCTACGCGCCGGGGGCGGCGAGCCGGCCGATCATCCGCGGCCTCGACACCAGCCGGGTGCGGATCCAGGAGAACGGCATCGGCGTCCACGACGTCTCGGATCTCGGCGAGGACCACGCCGTGCCGATCAACCCGCTCGTCGCCAACCGCATCGAGGTGATCCGCGGCCCGGCCTCCCTGCGCTACGGCAGCCAGGCGATCGGCGGCGTGGTCTCGGCGGAGAACAACCGCATCCCGACGCTCGTCCCGCCGAACGGCATCGCCGGCCAGGTGACCACCGGCTATTCCTCGGTCGATAACGGCCGCAACGCCGCCGCGACCGTGGATGCCGCCGGCCCATCGGTCGCCTTCCACGCCGACGCGTTCAAGACCGCCGCCGACAGCTACAGCACGCCGCTCGGCATCCAGCGCAACTCGGCCAACGAGTCGCAGGGCGGCGCGGTCGGGATGTCGTACCTGTTCGACCGCGGCTTCGTCGGCCTGTCGTTCAGCCACTACGACGCGCTCTACCAGATCCCCGGCGGCGAGGCCGCGCAGAGCCGCACCCGGCTCGATCCGACCCAGGACAAGCTCCAGGCCAAGGGCGAGTATCGCCCGGTCGACGGGCCGATCGAGGCGGTCCGGTTCTGGCTCGGCGGCTCGACCTACAAGCACAACGAGACCGGCATCGGCGGTGACGGGATCGACGGCATCCAGGCGGCCTTCAAGAGCCGCGAGGCGGAGGGGCGGCTCGAGATCCAGCACGTGCCGGTCCTCACCAGCCTCGGCACGCTCACCGGCGCGCTCGGTCTCCAAGCCGACCGGCGGCTGATCGGCACCTCGGGGGAGGCCGGCGGCCTCCTGGCGCCGACCGATTCGCGGAGCAATGCCGTCTACCTGTTCGAGGAACTGCGCCTGGAGCGGGGCCTGCGCCTTCAGGCGGCGGGCCGGATCGAGGGCGCGCGCTCCACCGGCACCGCGACGCTGTTCCCGGGCGACTACGTGCCGGTGGACGGCGAGGACCCGATCGCCTACGGGCGCCGCCGCCGCTTCGCCCCGAAGAGCGCGAGCTTCGGCGTGCTGCAGGACCTGCCCGACGGCTTCGTCGCGAGCCTGACCGGCCAGTATGTCGAGCGCGCGCCTTCCGCCTTCGAGCTCTATTCCCGCGGCCCGCACGATGCGACCGAGACCTTCGAGATCGGCGATCCGAACCTGAAGAAGGAGCGCGCCCGCACCATCGAGGCCAGCATCCGCCGCGCCGTCGGCCCGTTCCGCCTCGACGCCACCGGCTACTACACCCGCTATACCGGCTTCATCTACAAGCGCCTGACCGGCCTGCGCTGCGGCGACGACTTCGGCAGCTGTGGCAGCGACGACGAGCTCGCCCAGGTCGTCTACTCGCAGCAGAACGCCACCTTCGCGGGCGCCGAGATCGGCTCGCAGCTCGACCTTCTCCCAATCGGCAACGGATTCGCCGGCATCGAGGCGCAGTACGATTTCGTGCGCGCCACCTTCGACGACGGCACCTATGTGCCGCGGATCCCGCCGCATCGGGTCGGCGGCGGCGTCTTCCTGCGGGCGGAGGGCTGGTACGCGCGGGTGAACCTGCTCCACGCTTTCGCCCATACCGAGACCGCGCCCTACGAGACCCGCACGCCCGGCTACGACAACCTGCGGGCGGAAGTGAGCTACACCAAGGCCTTCGATCCCGCGGTGACCGGCTGGAGCGAGGTGACGCTGGGCGTGCAGGGCACGAACCTGCTCAACGACGTCATCCGCAACTCGGCCTCGTTCAAGAAGGACGAGATCGTGCTGCCGGGGCGGAACGTGCGGGTGTTTTTGACGGCGCGGTTCTAACGTTATCGAGCAAGTCGCAACGCCCCTTTCCCGGATCTCCTTCCGCTGACGCTGCAGTCGTCCGGGAAAGGGCGTCGCGTGTAATTTGCGGCCCCGTAGAAGGTCGTTCAGACCCTCCTCACCCCTTCTGCGGCCGCAACACCCCGTCGCTGGTCTTCGGATCCGGCGCCGGCGTCGTCGGCCGCACGGTACCAGTCGAATCCGCATCGCCCGGCCGGACCTTCTCGGGCAGGGTCTCGTGGGTCGGCGGCATGTTGGGGGTCTGCTCGCGGCTGCGCTGCGGCGTATCCGTGACCTGGGCCACGACCGGCGAGGCGGCCAGGACGGCGAGCAGGATGAGGCGGCTGGTGCCCCTGGTCATCGGGCTCTCCTCCAGAAGATGTCATGCAATCTTGGAAGAACAATCGCCCCGCGCCGAATCCGGTTCCCGGCCGGATCAGCGCAAGGCCAGCATCCCGATCACCGCATCGCCGACCATCCGCTTGTGGCGGGCCCGCAAGTCGGGCGCGTCGAGATCGACGGAAAAGATCGCCCCGAAGGTGTGGCGGTTCGAGACCCGGAAGAAGCAGAGCGCGCTGATCATCAGGTGGACGTCGAGGGGATCGACGTCGGCGCGAAAAAGGCCGTCGGCCTGCCCGCGGGCGATGATGTCGGTGATGCTCTGGATCACCCCGAGATTGAGCCCGCGGATCGTCTCCGACCCCGACAGGTGCTCGGCCCGGTGGATGTTCTCGATCGCCACGAGGCGGATGAAGTCCGGATGGGCGTCGTCGTACTCGAAGGTGAACTCGACGAGCCGGCGGATCGCCTCGGTGGGGCCTAGATTGCCGAGGTCGAGATCGGCCTCGACCTGGCGGATGTCGGCGTAGGCCTTCTCCAGCACCGCGAGGTACAGGCCCTCCTTGCCGCCGAAATAGTAGTAGATCATCCGCTTCGAGGTGCGGGTGCGCTCCGCGATGGCGTCGACCCGCGCGCCGCTGAGCCCGAAGGCGGCGAATTCCTCGGTCGCCACCGCCAGGATGTCGGCCTTGGTCCGCTCGGGATCCTTGGTGCGGGAGGGGCGGGGCGTGACGGCGTCCATGATCTAACAACTGGGGGCGGCAGGATGAGCTTGTCCTATCATCCCGGCCGCCCCGGCGCATCGGCTCAGGCGAGGTCGTCGCCGAGTACCTCGCGGGCCCAGCGGAAGGCGCCGTTCGCCGCCGGCACCCCGGCATAGATCGCGGTCTGGATCAGCAGCGCCTGCAGCTCGGGGATGGTGACGCCGTTGCGCAGGGCCGGGCGGACGTGGAGCTTGAACTCCTCCTCGCGGCCGAGCGCCACCATCATGGCGAGCGTCACGAAGGAGCGGGTCTTCCAGGGGATGCGCGGGTCGCCCCACACCTCGCCCCAGGCGGTGCGGGTGATGAAGTCCTGCCACGGCCCGGCGAAGCCGCCCGCCGCGGCGAGCGAGCGCTCGACATGGGCGTCGCCGAGCACGCTCTTGCGGTTGGTCAGCCCCGTCTCGAACGCCACCGCACCGGTCGCGGTGTCGGGCGCCTCGCGATGCCGGTCGAGGAAGGCGAGGAGATGGGCGGCGGTGGCCGCCGGCTGCTCGACGGAGAGGAGGTGGGCGGCGTTCGGCAGCACCACCAGCTCGGCGTGGCGGATGCCGTCGCAGATCTCCTGCGCCATGGCCGGCGGCGTCGCCGGATCGTCGCGCCCGGCGATGACCAGGGTCGGCGAGGTGATGCGGTTCAGCACCGGGCGCAGGTCCATGCGGCCGATGGCGTTGCAGCAGACCGCGTAGCCGGCCGCATCGGTGCCGGTGAATTGCCCGCGCACCGGCGCCACCGCGTCGGGGCTGGAGGCGGGGAAGTCGGGCGTGAACCAGCGGGTCATCGTCGCCTCGACGATCGCCGCCGTGCCCTTCGCCCGCACCAGCTCGGCGCGCTCGTTCCACGACGCCTCGCTCGGCATGAAGGCGGCGGTCGCCATCAGGGTCAGGCTGATGACCCGGTCGGGATGGCGGCTCGCCGCCGCCTGGCCGGTCATGCCGCCGAGCGACAGCCCGACCACGTGGGCGCGGGGAATCTCAAGGGCATCAAGCAGGCCGATCAGGTCCTCGGCCAGGTCCTCGACCTCGATGCGCGTGTCGCGGACCTGCGAGGCGCCGTGGCCGCGGGTGTCGTAGCGCAGCACCCGGTAGCGGCCGCGCAAGTGCGGCACCAGCGGATCCCACATCGCCAGGGAGGTGCCGAGGGAGTTGGAAAACACCACCACCGGCGCGCCGCTCGGGCCGGAGAGCTCGTAGTTCAGAAGGGTACCGTTGGCCTCGATCTGGGGCATGGGAACCTCGGGTTCACGCGGAATGCAGGAAGGCGGCGAGGCGCGAGACCTCCGCCAGCGCCCGGTCGGCGGTGCGGGCCCCCGCGCGGATGGCGGGGGTCAGATCGAAGGCGGCATCGAGATCGGCGCCGGCCGCCTCGGGTCGGGCGCGCAGCACCTCCCGGAGCGAGCCCTTGCCGTCGCGGACCGCGCCGGCGGCTTCCTCGACCAGGGCGTGGGCGGCCTTCGCGCCGATCACCGGGCCCAGCCGGCTCGCGGCGGCATCGGCGAAGAGGAGCCCTTGCGTCAGGTCGAGGTTGCGCTGCATCCGAACCGGGTCGGGCACCAGCCCCTGCGCGAGGCCGCGCGCCTCGCGCAAAGCGCCGGAGGCGAGGCCGAACAGGGTCGGCAGGGCGTGCCACTCGGCGTGCCAGGCGCCGGCCGGGCGCTCGTGGGCCGCCGCCATCCCGTCGAGGAGAGTCAGGCTCGTGCCCTTGGCGGCGCCGAAGGCCGAAAGAATCACCGTCGAGGAGACGGGGTTGCGCTTGTGCGGCATCGCCGAGGAGCCGCCGCGGCCCGGCACGTAGGGCTCGGCCACCTCACCGACCTCGGTGGTGGCGAGATGGGCCACGTCGGTGGCGAACTTCGCGAGCGCCCCCATCAGCAGGGCGAGCCACGCGCCGGTCTCGGCGATGCGGGCGCGCCGCGTGTGCCAGGGCGCGAGGTCCGGATGCAGGCCGAGCGCGGCGGCGAATCCGTCGCCGACCGCCTCCGCCGTCTCGCCGAGGCCGGCGAGCGTGCCGACGGGACCGCCGAGGGAGGCGGTGAGCACCCGGTCGCGCAGGGCCGGCAGGAGGGCGGCCACCTCGGCGATGCCGAGCGCCCAGATCGCCGCCTTGAAGCCGAAGGTGACGGGGGCGGCGTGCTGGCCGTAGGTGCGGCCGACGCAGGGAGTCTCGCGGTGGTGGCGGGCGAGGCCGGAGAGCCCGTCGAGGATCGCCTTCAGGTCGGCGGCGACGAGGTCGAGGGCGTCGCGGACCTGAAGCACCAGGGCGGTGTCGGCGATGTCCTGGGTGGTGGTCGCCTTGTGGAAGGCGGGTTCCAGCTCAGGGGGGAGCGCGCCCTGCACCGCCTTGACGAACGGGATGACCGGCACGCCCGACACGGCGGTGCGCCGGCCGAGTGCCGCCGGATCGAGCGCGGTCGAACTGACCGCTTCGATGGCGGGGGCGAGGGTGGCCGGCACCAGGCCGGCCTCCGCTTGCGCCCGGGCGAGGGCCGCCTCGGCCCGCAGCATCGCCGCCACCCGGGCCTCGTCGGCGAAGACGGCGCGCATCGCGTCCGTGGCGAAGAGGGGCCCGAGCAGGGCGGAGTCGAGGGCCGAGAGCGTCATCGGATCACGCCACGGGCTTGAGATGGAGGAGGGCGCGCGCCTCCGCCGGCGTCGCGACCTTGCGGTTGTGGCGGGTCACCATCTCGGCGGCCAGCGAGACCAGTTCGGCGTTGCTCGCCGCCAGGCGGTCCTTGGTCACCCGGACGTTGTCCTCGAGGCCGGTGCGGACCGCGTCGGCCCCGCGGGCGAGCGCCCAGCCCATCACGCGGGCCTGCTCGCGGCCGATGCCGGCGGCGGTCCAGGTCGCGCCCGGGATCACCCGGCGGGTCTCGGCGAGCAGGATGTCGAGCAGGTGCTCGTCGGCCGGCATCGCGTTCTTCACGCCCATCACGAACTGGACGTGCGGATGGGCATCCATCAGCCCCTCCTCGATCAGCCGCTTGGCGCCGTGGATGTGGGAGAGGTCGAAGATCTCGATCTCGGGCCGGATGCCGTGCTCGCGCATCAAGCCGGCGAGGTTGTCCACGAGCGTCGCGTGGTTCTCGTAGACGATGGTGGGGAAGTTGACCGAGCCGGTCGAGAGCGAGGCCATGTCGGGCTTATGGACCAGCGAGAGCCCGCGGGCGCTCGGGTCGCGGCCGCGGCCGCCGGTCGAGAACTGCACGATCATGCCGGGGCAGTGCTTGCGCACGCCCTCCTGCACGGCGGCGAATTTCTCGGGATCGGAGGAGGGCGACTCGTCGTCGTTGCGGACGTGGATGTGGACGAGGGTGGCGCCGGCCTCGAAGGCCTGGTGCGTGGACTCGATCTGCTCGGCGACGGTCGTGGGCACCGCCGGGTTGTCCTTCTTGCGCGGCACCGAGCCGGTGATCGCGACGGCGATGACGACGGGGTTCATGGGGGGCTCCTTGTTGTTGCTGTCGTGAGGGAGTGTCGATTTGATCGATGCTGATGCCGAGGAAAACGCGGGATCCCCTCTCCAGGCGATGCCGGGCTTGCCAGAGATCCTTGCCCGGTATCGCTGCAAGGTGTGGGAGAGGGGTCGGGGCGATCGAAGATCGCGCAGGGTGGCTCGGTTTCAAAAGAATCCGCCGAGCGTCGAGCCGGGCAGCTCAACGGTCCAGGATTCTTGCGGAAACCGAGCCACCCTCACCCCCAACCCCTCTCCCACACGGGAGAGGGGAGACGCGCTCCACCTTCATTCGGATGGATTGAGCGGAAATCGTGTAAGATAAAAAACTAGACGTCGAAGAAGACGGTCTCGTTCGGCCCCTGGAGGTAGATGTCGAAGACGTAGACCGCCTTGCCGTCCCGCTCCTCGCGCCTCGCCAAGAGGCTGTCGCGCAGGGGACCGCGTTCGACGAGGTTCAGCACCGGATCGTTGGCATTCGCCTCGGCCTCGTCGGCGAAGTAGAGCCGGGTCTGGAGGCCGATATTGATGCCGCGGGCGGCGATCCAGAGGTTGATGTGCGGGGCCATCGGGCGATGGCCCTTACGACCGTCGACCGGGCCGGGCTTGACCGTCTCGAAGAACCACACGCCCGTGTCGAAGTCCGAGCCGGTACGGCCCCAGCCCCGGAAGCTCTCGTCGAGGGGCTTGCCCTCCTGGCGGTCGGCCGGGTGGTTGTAGCGGCCCGCAGAATTGGCCTGCCAGATCTCGATGAAGGCGTCGCGCACCAGCGAGCCCGCGCCGTCGAAGACCCGGCCCTCGATGCGGATGCGCTCGCCCCGGGTACTCGGGCCGGCGAGCACGTTGGAGAAGTTGGTCTCGAAGATGTCGAAGCCGGCCTGGTGCGGGATCAGCCCGATATGGACGTAGGGGCCCGCGGTCTGGGACGGCGTTTCCTGGAGGCGGACGGGAAGCGGCTGGACCATCGTCAGTTCCCCTGGAGCTTGTTCTCGAACAACGTCTGCTGGCGGCCGCGCAGCACGATGTCGAACTTGTAGGCGAGCATGTCGAGGGGCACCGCGGCGCCGAGATCGAGGGGGGCGATCAACCGCTCGGCCGCTGAGCGGTCCGGGATGCCGAGCACCATCGGGTCGCGCCAGATCAGCGGGTCGCCCTCGAAATACATCTGGGTGATCAGGCGCTGGGCGAAGCCGGTGCCGAACACCGAGAAGTGGATGTGGGCCGGGCGCCAGGAATTGAGGTTGTTGCGCCAGGGATAGGGCCCGGGCTTGATCGTGCGGAAGTAGTAGAAGCCGTTCTCGTCGGTGATCGTCCGGCCGCAGCCGCCGAAATTCGGGTCGATCGGCGCGAGGTAGCGGTCGTTGCGGTGGCGGTAGCGCCCGCCCGCATTGGCCTGCCAGAACTCGACCAGGGTGTGCGGGATGCCCCGGCCGTTCTCGTCGCGGACATGGCCGTGGATGAAGATCCGCTCGCCGATCGGCTCGCCCTCGCGGGCGTAGTTGAGGATCAGGTCGTTATCGAGCGGGCCGAGCTCGGAATGGCCGAAGGCCGGGCCGGTCACCTCCGACAGGGAGGATTGCAGCGACAGCATCGCCCGACGCGGCGAGCGCAGCACGCTGGTCTTGTAGTCCGGCGTGAAGGCCGGCGGATGGATCGAGCGGTCCCTCTGCAGGAACTCGCTGTCGGCGTGGGTCATCGTTTCCTCCTGTGCGCTCCTTGGCGGAGGCGGGTCGTGCGAGGGGTGATCCTCGGTCGGGTCTTGATGGCCCGGTCGTTCGACGCGCCCGCGGGATCTACCACCGTCGCCGGGCACGGGCCATTTCAGGGTGTCATCCGGACGTGACCTTGGTCCGGCCGCCGAGCGCCCCGAGATACTCGGAGAAGGCGCCGACCGACGACAGGTCGGCGGCGGCGGCCAGCAGGTCCGGCGCGATGGCGTCGCGCTGCGCCTCCCCGAGGCGCAGGCTCGGGCCGGCGACGCTCAGGTTGCCGATCGCCCGGCCGGTCTGCGGATGGACGATGTTGGCCGCCATCGCGGCGGCGCCCGGCGTGTTGGTGTCCTGCACCCAGGCGTAGCCGCGGGCGCGGGCCTCGTTCACCAGCGCCATCAGGGCGGCGACCGTGCGCGGCGCGTTGGGGCCGCATTCCTCGGGCGTGCCGAGGCCCTGGCGCATCACGAGGCTCAAAGCCTCCTCATCGGTGAGGCTCGCCAACCACGCGATGCCGGTCGAGGAGGTCGAGAGCCGCGCCTCGGTGCCCATGTCGCCGTCGTAGCGCAGGCCCGTGCGCGCACCCTGCGCCTTCGCCACCCAGACGAGGCGCGGGTAATCGACCACC